>NZ_JBBEOG010000001.1:0-300000 GCF_037860835.1 Aquipuribacter nitratireducens
TTCCCCGGCCTCAAGCGGCGCCTCGGCGCGTCACCTCCGCACCACACTCAATGGCGAAGAGCCGGTTTGCGCACCGGGAACTTCACTGCTTCCGGACCCTGACCGCGGGTCGCTCGCCCTGACCCGCAGTCACCGCTCACGAGCGGTGAGGATCGTGACTCACCTCGCGCGTGAACCTCGCGAGGTTGCTTGGGCAATTTGTCCCGCGACGTGAGTACCCGGCAGTACCGTCAGCACAACTGAGGGCCACAGCACCCTCTCGACAGGGGACGGGGTCCACGATGTCAGGACAAGACGACGGCATCGAGCGGCGTGGCGTGCTGAAGGGTGCCGTGGCAGTCGGCGGCGCCGCACTGTGGACCGTGCCCACGGCCCAGGTGATCGCCGTTAGCAGTGCCAGCGCCCAGGCGACCAGCGCTGTCCCGACCGACATCACGTCTCCGCCCGTCGGGGGCACACCTGAGCCGTCCGTGACGACGACGCAACCGCCCACGTCACACCCCCCCACCTCCACCGGGTCCACCACTGCTCCGTCTGCGTCGGGCACGACCAAGATTCCGGACGGGGGAGTGTCCGGGAGCATGACGTCCGCCGCCCCTCTCCCGACGTCGTCGACTGGGTCGCCGGCGAGCACGGTCGGCGGGTCGAGGTCTGACACCGGCGCTCTCGCTCGGACCGGTGTGTCGGTCGTCGGCGCGTCGGTGCTCGGAGCAGGCCTCGTCGCTGCTGGCAGCGCCGCAGTCAAGGCCAGCGGAACCGGGCGGCACGCTCGTGAGCCCGGTGCTCCCCAGGTCGACGACCCCGAGGTGTGAGGTCCGGCGGCGACGGCCGGCGATGGTCGTCCGAACGCGAGACTCGCGGTCTCCGATGATGACGCAGTGCAGGACATATCGCCCCAGCCCGCTCCTAACCACGTGCCGGGGTAAGGCTCTCGTCCGGTCCCAGTGGTCGTGCGTGGCTCCTGCCCGCGGCGGCGGCCGCCGCCGCCCTCGCCGTCGTGTTCGGGGTCCTCGCCCTCGATCTCGTCGCCGGCTACCCCTCCGGCGACCTCGTCCGCGACCCGGCGACGGTGACCGGCGCCCGGTGGTGGACCGGTGACGCGGCGATGCTCAACGCGACGGCGTGGGGGATCGCCGCCGCCCTCGGCACCTTCGTCGCCCACCTGCGGCCCGACCACCGTCGCGGCCTCCTGCTGTTCGCTGTGCTCTCGGCGGCGCTCATGGTCGACGACACACTCCAGACCAAGGAGCTCGTCGCCCGGGTCGAGATCCCCGAGGAGGTCGTGCTCGCCGGCTACGCGGTCGTGGCCCTCGTGACCGCGTGGCTGCTGCGCCCGGCCCGGACCGGCGCCGGAGGCTGGTGCCTGCTCGCGGCCGGCGGCCTCATCGGGCTCTCCGTCGTCGCTGACGTGCTGCGCGGGGAGAGCGCCCCGTCGCTCGTCCTCCTCGAGCTCGCCCCGCTGTTCGTCGGCACGGCCGTGTGGGCGTGCGTCCCGGTGCTCGTGCACGCGGCGCCGTCCGAGGGAGGACCTATCCTCGACGGGAACGTGTCGCCCCCCTCTCCGCAGGAGCCATGACCCTCACCGGCCTGCTGCCGGTCCTCACCGAGGACCCGGCCGTCACCGATCTGCTCGCCCTCGCCTCGCCCGACCGCGACGACGACGCGGGCGCCGTCGACCTCACGTGCGCCGAGGGCCTGCGCGCCCCGCTGCTCGCGGCCCTCACGCAGCACCGGCCGCTGCTCGTCGTCACCTCCACCGCTCGCGAGGCCGACGACGCCGTCCGCGCGCTGCGCAGCTTCCTCGAGCCGCGGATCCAGGACCAGGTCGTCGGCTTCCCCGCGTGGGAGACGCTGCCCCACGAGCGGCTCAGCCCCCGCAGCGACACCGTCGCCGAGCGCCTGCAGGTGCTGCGGCGCCTCGCCCACCCGGACGAGAACACGCCCGTCCGGGTCGTCGTCGCACCCGTCCGCTCGCTCATGCAGCCGTTCGCGGCCAACCTCGGCGACCTGCCCGAGACCCGCCTGCGGGTCGGGGACCGGGTCGACCTCGACGACCTCGTCCGCGGCCTCGTCGGCGCGGCCTACCACCGCGTCGACATGGTGGAGCGGCGCGGGGAGATGGCCGTCCGCGGCGGCATCGTCGACGTGTTCCCGCCCACCGCGCCGCACCCGGTCCGCGTCGAGCTGTGGGGCGACGAGGTCGAGGAGCTCCGCGAGTTCGCCGTCGCCGACCAGCGCAGCCTCGGGCCGGTCGAGGAGCTCGTCGCCCCGCCGTGCCGGGAGCTGCTCCTCACCGACGACGTCCGCGCCCGCGCCGCCGAGCTCGCCCAGCGCCTGCCCGGCGCGCAGGAGATGCTCGAGAAGCTCGCCGAGGGCGCCGCCGTCGAGGGCATGGAGGCGTTCGTCCCCGTCCTCGTCGAGCGCATGACGACGCTGCTCGACGCCGTCCCCCGCGGCACCCTCGTCGTCACCGTCGAGCCCGCCCGCGTCGAGGGCCGCGCCGCCGACCTCATCGCGACGGGGGAGGAGTTCCTCGACGCCGCCTGGTCGAACGCGAGCGCCGGCGGCGCCACCCCGCTCGACCTCCGCGACTCCGGCCTCGCCACCGGTGCGTTCCGCACCGTCGAGGAGCTCCACGAGCACGCGACGACCCTCGGCCTGCCGTGGTGGAGCGCGACGACGCTCGCTGCCGACGCCGAGGTCCGTGACGTCCGCGACAACCGCCTCGTCACCGTGCCCGGCCGCGACGTCCACGGCTACCGCGGCGACCTCGACGCCGCCGCCACCGACCTCGCCGCCCACGTGCGCGACGGCTGGCGCCTCGTCGCCGTCACCGAGGGCCACGGCCCCGCCGAGCACCTCGTGCAGGTCCTCGGCCGTGCGGACGTGCCCGCCCGCCTCGTCGACACGCTCACCGCGCCGCCCGAGCCCGGTGTCGTCCACGTGACGTGCGCGGAGGTCCTCCACGGCTTCGTCGGCGAGGAGCTCAAGGTCGCCCTCCTCACCGAGAGCGACCTCGCCGGGCAGCGCACGAGCACCCGCGACATGCGGAAGATGCCGTCGCGGCGCCGCAACGCCGTCGACCCCCTCACGCTGCAGCCCGGCGACTTCGTCGTCCACGAGCAGCACGGCATCGGCCGCTTCGTCGAGATGACGCAGCGCACCATCCAGGGCGCCACCCGCGAGTACCTCGTCCTGGAGTACGCGCCGAGCCGGCGCGGGCAGCCCGGCGACCGCGTCTTCGTCCCCACCGACGCCCTCGACCAGGTGAGCCGCTACGTCGGCGGCGAGACCCCGTCGCTGAACAAGATGGGCGGCGCGGACTGGCAGAAGGCGAAGGGCCGCGCCCGCAAGGCCGTCAAGCAGATCGCCGGGGAGCTCATCCAGCTGTACAGCGCCCGCATGGCGAGCGTCGGGCACGCCTTCGGCCCCGACACCGTGTGGCAGCGCGAGCTCGAGGACGCCTTCCCCTACACCGAGACCCCGGACCAGCTCGCGAGCATCGACGAGGTCAAGGCCGACATGGAGAAGAAGGTCCCGATGGACCGGCTCGTGTGCGGCGACGTCGGCTACGGCAAGACGGAGATCGCGCTCCGCGCGGCGTTCAAGGCCGTGATGGACGGCAAGCAGGTCGCCGTGCTCGTCCCCACGACGCTGCTCGTCCAGCAGCACCTGTCGACGTTCTCCGAGCGCTACGCCGGCTACCCGGTCGTCGTGCGTGCCCTGTCCCGCTTCAGCAGCGAGGCGGAGGCGAAGGCCGTCGTCGAGGGCGTCGCCGACGGCTCCGTCGACGTCGTCATCGGCACCCACCGCCTGCTGTCCGGGTCCGTCCGGTTCAAGGACCTCGGGCTCGTCGTCATCGACGAGGAGCAGCGCTTCGGCGTCGAGCACAAGGAGCAGCTGAAGACACTCCGCACGAACGTCGACGTCCTCGCGATGTCCGCGACCCCGATCCCGCGCACGCTGGAGATGGCGGTCACGGGCATCCGGGAGATGTCGACGCTCGCGACCCCGCCGGAGGAGCGGCACCCGATCCTCACGTACGTGGGCGCGCACGACGACCGGCAGGTCGGTGCCGCCATCCGCCGCGAGCTGCTCCGCGAGGGCCAGGTCTTCTACGTCCACAACCGCGTGCAGGACATCGACCGGGTCGCCGCGCACCTCGGCTCCCTCGTGCCCGACGCCCGCATCCGCGTCGCCCACGGGCAGATGGCGGAGAGCGAGCTCGAGCAGACCGTCGTCGACTTCTGGGAGCGCAAGTTCGACGTCCTCGTCTGCACGACGATCGTCGAGACCGGTCTCGACATCGCCAACGCCAACACCCTCATCGTCGACCGCGCCGAGCGCTTCGGCCTCAGCCAGCTCCACCAGCTGCGCGGACGCGTGGGGCGCGGTCGGGAGCGCGCGTACGCGTACTTCATGTGGAGCCCCGGCACCACCCTCACCGACACCGCCCACGACCGGCTGTCGACGATCGCGGCCAACACCGAGCTCGGTGCCGGCATGCAGGTGGCGATGAAGGACCTCGAGATCCGCGGTGCCGGCAACCTGCTCGGCGCGGAGCAGTCCGGGCACATCGAGGGCGTCGGGTTCGACCTCTACCTCCGCATGGTCGCCGAGGCCGTCACCGAGTACCGGCAGTCCCTGGACGGGGAGCAGGTCGAGGAGGCCGTCGACACGACCCTCGACCTCCCCGTCGACGCCTACCTGCCGCACGACTACGTGCCCGCGGAACGGCTCCGCCTCGACGCCTACCGGCGGCTCGCGACCGCGACGAGCGACGCGGAGGTCGACGAGGTCGCCGCCGACCTGCGCGACCGCTTCGGCGCCGACCCCGAGGGCCGGCTGCCGCAGCCGGTCGAGGCGCTGCTCGCCGTCGCGCGGCTGCGGGTGTTCCTGCGCGGCTACCGCCTCGGCGACGTCAGCGTCCAGGGCAAGTTCCTCCGCCTCGCGCCGGTCGACCTGCCGGAGTCGGCGCGCCTGCGCCTGGAGCGGCTGTACCCGCGCACCATCGTCAAGCAGCAGATCAGTACCATCCTCGTGCCCCTGCCGGGGTCGACGCCGGGGCGGCCCGCCGCAGGCGCCACCTCCGACGACGGCACGCACCTGCTCGGCTGGGTCCGCGACCTCGTGACCGCGGTCCTGCCGGAGCCGGTGCTCGACACGATCGACGTCACGAGCGACACCACGAGCGACCAGAGCAGCCAGAGCAGCCGGCCGGTGGCCACCGCCGCCGCGAAGGGATGACCCGCCCCATGACCCGTCGCCCCGCCTCCCGCGCCGCCCGTGCTGCCCTCGGCAGCGCCACCGTCGCCGGTCTCGTGCTCGCCCTGTCGGCGTGCTCGGCCGCCGGCCCGCCCGGGGCGGCCGCCGTCGTCGACGGCGAGGTCGTGCCCGAGGGCGACGTCCGCGCCGTCCAGCAGGAGCTGCCCCCGGAGATCACCGGCGGGGCGCCCGTGCCGGTGCAGGACATCCTCGCGTTCTTCCTCGTCGAGGACACGGTCCGCGACGTCGCCGCCGAGTACACCGGCGTCATCTCGACCGCCGACGTGCGCCCGCAGCTCGAGCAGGTCGTGGCGCAGTCCGGCGGGGAGCTCGGCGAGCTGTCCGAGCCCACCCTCGAGCTGTTCGCGACGAGCGCGATGCTCAACCAGATCCAGGCGACGGACGTCGCCCGCGAGGAGCTCGAGGCCCGCATCGAGGAGCTCGACGTCGAGGTGAACCCCCGCTACGGCAGCGTCGGCGACGGGCTGCAGGTGCTGCCGCCGGAGTACCCGTGGCTGCGCCCCGCCGGCGAGCTGCCCGTCGAGGGCTGAGCGCCCGGACCGGCACCGCACCACCGACCGCACCACCGACCGCACCACCGATCGCACCCGCCAGGAGCCCGCACGTGACGACGCCGTCCGGCCGTGCGCTGCTCGACGCCGTCGCGGTCATGGACCGGCTCCGCAGCCCCGGCGGCTGCCCGTGGGACCGCGAGCAGACCCACGAGTCGCTCCTGCGCTACCTCGTGGAGGAGGCGTACGAGACCGTCGACGCGGTCGCCGCGCTCACGGCCGCCTCGACCTCCGACGACCCCGCCGCGCGGGCCGACGCCGAGCACGAGCTCGCGGAGGAGCTGGGGGACGTGCTCCTCCAGGTGCTGTTCCACGCGCGCGTCGCGCAGGAGCGCGGCGCCTTCGACGTCGACGACGTCGCGCGTCTCCTCGTCGCCAAGCTCGTGCGTCGGCACCCCCACGTGTTCGCCGACGAGGAGCAGGCGACGGGCGACGGCGTCCAGGCCCGCTGGGACGAGCTGAAGGCGGCGGAGAAGCCCGCCCGCGGTCCCGTCGACGGCATCCCGCGGCACCTGCCGGCGCTCGCCCGCACCGACAAGCTCCTCGCCCGCCTCGAGCGGGCCGGGCTCGACCCGGACGCGCTCGTCGTCCCCGAGCCCGCGGCCGGCACCGCGGCGCGCGACGCCGACGCCGAGGTCGGTCGCGTCCTGTTCGAGGTGGTCCGCTCCGCCCGCACCGCGGGCGTCGACCCCGAGGCCGCGCTGCGCGCGCACACCGACCGGGTCGAGCGCGCCGCGCGGGCCGTCCACAGCAGCGCCTCCGCCAGCGACGCCCCCGATACCTGAGTACCGTTTCCGGATGGGGAGACCAGGAGCAGCGACGAGGAGGTCGGAGCGCACGTGATCGGTGCTCGCCCCGTCCTCGACGGGCGCTACGAGCTCGGGGAGCCGCTCGGCAGCGGCGGCATGGCGGTCGTCCGCCGCGCCCGGGACCTCCGGCTGGGGCGCGAGGTCGCCGTCAAGCTCCTCTACCCCGAGGTCGCGATCGACCCCGAGGCGATGGCGGCGTTCCGCGCCGAGGCGATGTCCGCGGCCCGGCTCAACCACCCCGGGGTCGTCGCCGTGCACGACGTCGGGGAGGCCGTCGTCGACGGCGCCGCCCGCCCCTACCTCGTCATGGAGATGATCGAGGGGCAGCCGCTGTCGCACCTGCTCGTCGACGGCACGCCCCTCACCGTCGAGAGGTCCCTCGAGATCGGCGTCGACGTCACGAGCGCACTCGCCCACGCCCACGAGCGCGGGCTCGTCCACCGCGACGTCACCCCCGGCAACCTCATGGTCCTGCGGGACGGCTCCGTGAAGGTCACCGACTTCGGCATCGCACGGGCCATGCCCGCCCTCGTCGTCGACGACAGCGAGGAGGAGTGGACGGAGGAGCTCGCCGAGGCCGGCTCCGGGTTCGGCAACGTCGCGTACCTCAGCCCGGAGCAGGCGCGACGCGGCTTCGTCGACGCCCGCTCCGACCTGTACTCCGTCGGCTGCCTCCTCATGACGATGCTCACCGGCTACCCGCCGTTCCGCGGGTCGGCGAAGGACGTCGTCCGCCACCACCTCCGTACGCTCCCCCCGACGCCGTCGTCGCGGCGGCCCGGGCTCGTGCCCGCGCTCGACGTCATCGTCGGGCGCGCCCTGGAGAAGGACCCGTGGCAGCGGCCCCAGTCGGCCGCCGAGATGCGCCGCGACCTCCTGCAGGTGCTGAGCGAGATCGACGCTCCTGCGGCGTGGGCCGCGGGAGCGCACGGGCTCGCCACCGCCGTCGGCCCGCACGAGCCGCAGCGGCTGTCGGAGATCGTCGACCTCGCCACCCAGCCGGTCGACGCCGCGACCGGGCCGCTGGAGCCGGAGGACCTCGACGACGCGAACGGCGACGGCTCCGCCGTCGAGGCCGGTGCGACCGGGGGACCACTCGGTCCCGGTGGCACCGAGCCGTCCGGACCGCACGGCCCGGACGGGCGGGACGGCCGCGACGCCGACCAGGCCCGTGCCGCGGTCGCCGCCGGCACGGCCGCCGGAGCCGGGGCCGCGGGTGGCGCCGCCACGGGCTCCGCCGCGTCCGCCCGCGGGTCACGCCGCCGGCGCGCCCGCGCCGCCGCGGACCGCGCCCTGCACTCCCGGCGCGGGGCCCTCGCCATCGCCGCGATGGTCGCCCTCGTCCTCGTGAGCGTCGCCCTCGGCGTCCGCGCGTTCCAGACCGGCGACGAGCTCACCGCGACCGGCATCGTCGGGGCGCCCGTCGACGTGCCCCGCACCGCCGGTCTCACCGTCGAGGCGGCGACGGAACGGCTCACCTCCGCGGGGCTCGCCGTCGGCAACACCGAGACGCTGCCGAGCTCGGAGGTGCCGCGCGGCGCCGTCCTCGGCACCGACCCGTCGGCGGGGGAGACCGCACCCACCGGCACCGAGGTGGTCCTCATCATCTCGAGCGGCCCGGACTCCACGTCGGTGCCGAACCTGCGCGGGGACACCCTCGCCCAGGCCCGGGACCGGCTCGCGCAGGCGCGGCTCGAGGTGGGGGAGGTCCTCGAGGTGCCGTCGACGTCCGCGCTCGGCACCGTCATAGAGTCCGACCCCGGCCTCGGCGAGCTGCAGCCGGAGGGCAGCGCCGTCAACCTCATCGTCGCGAGCGGCAGCAACCTCGTGCCGGCCGTCGTCGGGCTCGACCAGGGGGACGCCGTCGCGCAGGTGACGGGCGCCGGCTTCGAGGTGGAGGTCGTGGAGGAGCAGGCGCCGGACCGTCCGGGTCTCGTCATCGACATGCAGCCGGGTGCGGCGACCGACCAGCGGCTCGGCTCGACCGTCACCCTCGTCGTGTCCGCGAGCGCGAACAGCGCCCCGCTGCGGGTCACCGAGACCGCGCGCGCGACGACGACGCAGCGCGCGACCGCCACGGCCACCGCCACGACGACCGCGACGGCCACCGCGACGACGACGGCCACCGCGACGACCACGGCGCTGCGCACGCTCACGAGCACCGTCACCGCGACGAGCACCGTGACGACGACCGTCACCGAGCCGGGAGCGCCTGGTGACCCCGCCCCGCCCGCCGCGCCCTGAGCACGGTGCAGGACGGGCGCGGCGGCGTCGGTAGGCTCGGGTGCCGGTCGGGTACGCCCACCGCCGGAGCCCCCCGCTCACCGGCTCACGCCCCCTGACGAAGGAGCCCTCCCGTGGCCACCATCGAAGCCATCGGCGCCCGCGAGATCCTCGACTCCCGCGGCAACCCCACGGTCGAGGTCGAGGTCGAGCTCGACGACGGCACGCTCGAGCGCGCGGCCGTGCCGTCCGGTGCGAGCACCGGCGCGTTCGAGGCGGTCGAGCGCCGCGACGGCGACTCCTCCCGCTACCTCGGCAAGGGCGTCCAGAACGCCGTCGACGCGGTCCTCGACGAGATCGGTCCCGAGCTCGTCGGGTACGACGCCGACGAGCAGCGCCTCGTCGACCAGGCGATGCTCGACCTCGACGGCACCCCGAACAAGGGCACGATCGGCGCCAACGCGATCCTCGGCGTCTCCCTCGCCGTCGCGAAGGCCGCCGCCGCCTCCGCCGGTCTCCCGCTGTTCCGCTACGTCGGCGGGCCGAACGCGCACGTGCTGCCCGTGCCGATGATGAACATCCTCAACGGCGGCGCCCACGCCGACTCCGGCGTCGACATCCAGGAGTTCATGGTCGCCCCCATCAGCGCGCCGTCGTTCGCCGAGGCCCTGCGGATGGGCGCGGAGACGTACCACGCACTCAAGTCCGTCCTGAAGGCCAAGGGCCTGTCGACCGGGCTCGGCGACGAGGGCGGCTTCGCGCCGAGCGTCGGCAGCAGCCGCGAGGCGCTCGACCTCATCGGCGAGGCCGTCGCCAAGGCCGGCTTCCGGCTCGGCGACGACCTCGTCCTCGCCCTCGACGTCGCCGCGACCGAGCTGCACTCCGACGGCTCCTACCGCTTCGAGGGCGAGGGCCGCACGAGCGAGCAGATGGTCGACTTCTACGCCGACCTCGTCTCCTCCTACCCGCTGGTCTCCATCGAGGACCCGCTCGACGAGGAGGACTGGGAGGGCTGGGCCGCGCTGGTCGACCGCGTGGGCGACAAGGTGCAGATCGTCGGCGACGACCTGTTCGTCACCAACCCGACGCGCCTGCAGCGCGGCATCCAGGCGGGCGCCGCGAACGCGCTGCTCGTGAAGGTCAACCAGATCGGCACGCTGACGGAGACCCTCGACGCCGTCGACCTCGCCCACCGCAACGGCTTCCGCTGCATGATGAGCCACCGCTCCGGCGAGACCGAGGACACGACGATCGCCGACCTCGCCGTCGCGACGAACTGCGGGCAGATCAAGACCGGTGCGCCCGCGCGCACCGACCGCGTCGCGAAGTACAACCAGCTGCTGCGCATCGAGGAGCTCCTCGACGACGCGGCCGTCTACGCCGGTGCGGGCGCCTTCCCCCGTTTCCGGCGCGACTGAGGGCACCATCGGGGCATGACGAGGAGCACGACGGCGCGCGGACGGGGGTCCCGCGCCCCGGTCCGCGCGCCCGCCCGGCAACCCGCCCGGGAGCCGGGCGGGCGCACGCGGCGCGTCGTCGTCCTCCTCGCCCTGGGCGTCGTGTTCGCCCTCGTCCTCGCCCCGCCCATGCGGCTGTTCGTCGAGCAGCAGCGCGACATCCGCGGGCTCCGCGCCGAGATCGCGCAGGGCGAGGCCGACGTCGCGGCCCTGCAGGAGCAGGTCGACCTGTGGCACGACGACGCCTACGTGGCCGCCCAGGCGCGCGAGCGGCTCGGCATGGTGCGCCCCGGGGAGGTCGGCTACGTCGTGCCCGCCCCGCCGGAGACCTCCGACGCCGCGGCCTCGGAGGACGTGCTCGAGCGGCCCGACGCCGCGCCCGAGGGCACGTGGTACGGGCGGCTGTGGTCGAGCGTCGAGGCCGTCGGTGCCGGCGCCGCGGGCGACCCCGTGCTCGACGCCCCGGTCGTGTCCGACTCCTCGACCACGCCCGCGACCGGTGACTGAGCCGACCGGCGCCGCGGTCGACCCCGGCGACGTCGAGGCGGTGTCGGCGCAGCTCGGCCGGCCCGCCCGCGGTGTCGTCGCGGTCGCCCACCGCTGCCCGTGCGGGCGCCCCGACGTCGTGCGGACCGCCCCGCGCCTGCCCGACGGCACGCCCTTCCCGACCTCGTACTACCTCACGTGCCCGCGAGCGACGGGTGCCGTCAGCACGCTGGAGTCCCAGGGGCTCATGCGGGAGATGACGGAGCGCCTCGGCGACGACGAGGAGCTCGCCGCCCGGTACCGGGCGGCCCACGAGCACTACCTCGCGCAGCGCGCCGAGCTCGGGGACGTGCCGGAGATCGACGGGGTGAGCGCCGGCGGCATGCCGACGCGGGTGAAGTGCCTCCACGTGCTCGTCGCCCACGCCCTCGCGGCCGGGCCCGGCGTGAACCCGCTGGGCGACGAGGCCGTCGACGCGCTGCCGGAGTGGTGGGCCGACGGCCCCTGCGTCTAGGTAGACAGGAGGCTGCTCAGGTACCTTGGTGGAATGCCGCTGAGCATCAAGGATCCGGAGACGGACCGCCTCGTCCGCGAGCTGGCGGGCGTGACCGGTGAGAGCATCACGACTGCCGTGGCGAGGGCTGTCCAGGAGCGACTCGATCGCGTCAGAGCGTCTTCCCGCACCGCCGACCGGCGACGTGTGCTCACGGCCATCGCAGAGCGCGTCGCTGCGCTGCCCGTCGTCGATGACCGCCCGCAGGAGGAGCTCGTCCAGTACGACGAGCACGGGCTCCCCGTCTGATGGTCGTCGACACCTCCGCGCTCGCGGCGATCCTCTTCGACGAGCCGGAGCGTGAGGTCTTCATCGGAGCGCTCGCCGAGGCCCCACGAGTACTCGTCTCTACCGGGACGGTGCTGGAGGCGACGATGGTCGTCGAATCCAGGCTCGGGGAGCACGGTGGGCGCGAGCTCGATCTCTTCCTGCACCGCGCGGGCGCGGAGGTCGTCCCTCTGGACCACGAGCACGTCGAGCTCGCCCGGGAGGCCTGGCGACGTTTCGGCAAGGGCCGGCACCCCGCCGCCCTCAACATGGGGGACCTGTTCTCCTACGCGCTCGCTCGCACTACGGGCGAACCGCTGCTGTTCAAGGGCGAGGACTTCTCGAGGAGCGACATCGTCTCCGCACTGTGACGCGGCGGACGACTGTCGCGGGTGTCGACGCCGCTGTGTGGGTACTCCTCCCGTCGATGACCGAGCCCACGGACCCCGTGCCCCGCGACGTCGGCACCGCCGAGCGCCTCGCCGGCCGCCTCGACCGGCCCATGAGCGTGCTCGGGCTCGTCTTCCTGCTCGTCGTCCTCGCCCAGGTCGTCGCGGAGGACCCGGGGCTCCAGCAGGTCCTCACCGTCGTCGGGTGGCTGCTGTGGGGCGTCTTCGTCGGCGAGTTCGTGCTCCGCGCGTGGGTGGCGAAGGACCAGAGGCGGTTCTGGCGGCGCAACTGGTGGCAGGTCGTGTTCCTCGCCGTGCCGTTCCTCCGCTTCGCCCGCGCCCTCACCCTGCTCCGCGTCACGCGCGCCGCGCGAGCCGGTGCCGTGCTGTCCGCCGCCGTCCGAGGCTCGCGCTCCGGCGGGCGGCTGCTGTCCGGGCGGGTGACGTGGCTCGCGCTCGTCACCGCCGTCGTCGTGCTCGCCGTGAGCCAGCTGCTCTACGTGCTCGGGTACTACGACTCCTACGCCGTCGCCCTGCACGAGAGCGCGCTCGCGACCGTCACCGGCACCGCGCTCGACGCCGAGGGCGCGTTCCCCCGCTCGCTCGAGGTCGTGCTCGCCGTGTACTCGGTCGTCGTGTTCGCCACCCTCGCCGGTGCGCTCGGGGCCTACTTCCTCGACCGGCCGCGGGACCGGCCGCTCGACGGGCCCAGCGAGCGCAGCACCGACCGGGCCGCGTGGACCCCGCACATGCCGTGGACGCCCGGACCGGGCGGGGTCGCCGACGAGCAGAGCCAGACGCCCGGCAGCGGCGTGCGGTAGGGGTCCCAGCGGGGAACCGGCCGGGCGAGGACCTGCCACAGGCTCGTCGCGCCGACGGCGACGTCGCCGCCGACGTGCACGGGGTTGTCCCGCGCGAGCTGCGCGGCGGTCCGCACGTGCGTCGCCACGACTGTGTCGCGGAAGCCGGGCGCGTAGCGCTCGATGCGCCGCAGGATCGTCGCGGTGACGTCGACGTCGGACCCGGGCGGGACGTGGCAGTACGCCCACACCGGGTGCAGACCCGCCGGGGCGCGGCTGGCGTCGACGACGGACGGCTGCACGAGGAGGACGAACGGCTCGTCGGCGTGCCGGCCGTCGGCGACCTGCGCCTCGGCGTGCGCGACCTCCGCGGCGGGGCCGCCGAGGTGGACCGTGCCTGCCCGGCGGGCACGCGGGTCGGCCCAGGGGATGGGCTCGCTGGTGACGACGTGGAGGGTGCTCGCGCCCGGGCCGTACCGGTAGCGGCGCAGCGCCCGGCGGTACGACGCGGGGAGCCGGTCCCCGCCGAGGGTGTCGAGTTGGGCGGGGGAGAGGTCGAGGAGGACAGCGCGGGCGGGTGGCAGGTCCCGCAGGTCCCGCACCCACGCGCCGGTGCGGACGGTCGCGCCGCGCCGGCGGAGGTCGGCGACGACGGCGTCGGCGATGCCCTGGCTGCCGCCCTCGACGACCGGCCAGCCGACGGCCTGCCCGAGCACGGTGAGGAGCATCCCCGCCGCCGCGGGTGCCGTGGCGGCGACGGGGTGCTCGAGGCGCTGGGCGGTGTGGGCGGCGCTGCCGGTGAGGAGGGCAGCGGGGGCGCTGCCGCGGAACCGGGCGGCGAACACGCGCGGCCCGCCCGCGATCGCGAGGCCGAAGCGGGCGAGGGTGACGAGCGCCGCCGGGTCCGCCGGGACGCCCCGCAGCCGCGACGTGAGCGCGTCGGTGAGCGTGCGGGCGTCGTCGACGAGGGGCCCGACGACGCGCCGCCACCGCTGCCCGTCACCGGGGTGGAGGTCGTCGAGGTCGACGACGGTGTCGTCGACGCGGCGGTGCAGCACCGCGAACCGGTCGCCCGCCATGGCGTGCGCGAGCGGGATCTCGGGCTGCAGGAGCCGCACGCCGTGCGCCTGCAGGTCGAAGCCGGAGCCGTCCGGACCGCCGCCCGGCGCGAAGAAGGGGGCCGCGGCGGCGAGCGGGTGCGCCGCGGAGCACACGTCGTGGACGACGCCCGGCACGGTGAGCGCCGCGCTGCGGGTGCCCCCGCCGAGGGTGTCGGCCCCCTCGAGCACCTCGACGTCGAGACCCGCGCTCGCGAGCGTCCACGCGGCGGCGAGCCCGTTCGGTCCCGAGCCCACGACGACCGCGTCCCTCACCCGCCCAGCCTCGCAGCCGGGCTGGGAGGATGCGCACCGTGACCCGGGTAGCCGCCGTCGACTGCGGGACCAACTCGATCCGCCTCCTCGTCACCGACCTCGACTCGGCCTCCGGCCGGCAGGACGACGTCGATCGCCGCATGCGGATCGTGCGGCTCGGGGAGGGCGTCGACGCCACCGGCCGGCTGTCCGACGCCGCGCTCGCCCGGACGTTCGCCGCGGTCGAGGAGTACGCGGCGCTCGTGCGGGACCTCGGCGCGGAGGCGGTGCGGTTCGTCGCGACGAGCGCGTCCCGCGACGCGTCGAACGCGAGCGTCTTCGTCGACGGCGTCCGCGAGCGGCTCGGCGTCGAGCCGGAGGTCGCGACGGGCGCGGCGGAGGCGCGGTTGTCGTTCGTCGGCGCCGTCCGCGAGCTCGTCGGGACGGTGGCGGGCCCGTACTGCGTCGTCGACATCGGCGGCGGCTCCACCGAGGTGGTCGTCGGGTCCGGCGACCTCGCCGCACCGCTGCAGGGCCGCTCGGTCGACGTCGGCTGCGTCCGGCTCACCGAGCGGCACCTGCGCTCCGACCCGCCGACGCCGGAGGAGGTGGCGGCGGCCCGCGCCGACGTCGAGGCCGCCCTCGACGTCGTCGAGCGCGACGTCGACCTCACCGGCGTCCGGTGCCTCGTCGGGCTCGCCGGGTCGGTGACGACCGTCACCGCCGAGGCCCTCGGCCTCGCGACCTACGACAGCGACCGCATCCACGGCGCCGAGCTCACGGTCGACGACCTCGTCGGCGCCGGACGGCGGCTGCTGCACGCCGACCGGGCGACCCGGGCGGCCCGCGGCTTCATGCACCCGGGCCGCGTCGACGTCATCGGCGCCGGGGCGCTCGTGTGGGAGGCCGTGCTCGAGCGCGTCCGCGCGCGCAGCGGCGTCGTGACGGCGCGGGCGAGCGAGCACGACATCCTCGACGGGATCGCGTGGTCGTGCGTGTGACGCCCCCGAGGGCCACAACGCTAGACGCTGAACGATCGTTCGACTAGCATGCTGAACATGCGTTCAGCGTCGGCCCGGGCGACTCGCGACGACGACGTCACGACGCGGGCGCGGATCCGCGACGCCGCCCTCGTCCGCTTCGGTCGCGACGGTGTCGCCGCGACCGGCGTCCGCGCGGTCGCCGCCGACGCCGGGGTGTCGGCGGGCCTCGTGCTCCACCACTTCGGCAGCAAGGACGGCCTCCGTCGCGCCTGCGACGAGCACGTCGCCACGGTCATCCGGGAGATCAAGGAGGCGCAGGCCGAGGACCCGATGGGCAGCATGGACGGCTGGGTGCAGAAGGTGCACGAGCTGGACTGGCTGCGCGACTACCTCGCGCGCGAGCTCACCGAGGGCGGCGAGCTCGCGGCGACGCTGTTCGCCGACCTCTCCCGCGACGCCGAGGCCTACCTGGCCCGCTGGGAGCAGCACGGTCTCGTGCGGCCCAGCGACGACCCGGCGGTTCGCGCCGCCTACCTCACCGCCACCTCGCTCGGGATGCTCGTGCTCCGGCCCCTGCTCGCCCGACATCTCGGCGTGCCGGACGGCCCGGACGTGCTCGTGCACGTGAGCCGCTCGGCCATGGACCTCTACACCCACGGTCTGTTCGCAGACCCCGCCGTCGGCGAGCAGCTGGCGGCGAAGCTCCAGGAGGGCTCGTGAGCACCCACAGGACCACCGGCACCACCCCCGCGATCCGCACGCGGGCACTGACGAAGACCTACGGCACGCACCGCGGCCTCAGCGGACTCGACCTCGACGTCGAGCGGGGCGAGGTGCTCGGCTTCATCGGTCCCAACGGGGCCGGCAAGTCGACGACCATCCGCCTGCTCCTCGACCTCCTGCGGCCCACCAGCGGCACCGTCGAGGTGCTGGGGCAGGACCCGCGCACCGGCGGTGCCGGCCTGCGACGGCGCATCGGCTACCTCGCGGGCGACCTCGTGCTGCCCGAGCGGATGACGGGCGCCCGCGTCGTCGACCTGCTGACGACGCTGTCCGGCGCGCGCGGCGACGCGACCGTCCGGCGCCGGGTGCTCGACCTCGCCGAGCGGCTCGACCTCGACCTCTCCCGGCCGTCGCGCACCCTGTCGAAGGGCAACCGGCAGAAGATCGGCATCGTGCAGGCGTTCGTGCACGACCCGGAGCTGCTCGTGCTCGACGAGCCGACGAGCGGCCTCGACCCGCTCGTGCAGCAGACGTTCCACGCCCTCGTCCGCGAGGCGGCCGCCCGCGGCGCGACCGTCTTCATGAGCTCGCACATCATCAGCGAGGTCGAGCAGACCGCGGACCGGGTCGCGGTCCTCCGCGAGGGCCGCCTCATCGCGCTCGCGACCGTCCCCGAGCTGCGGGCCCGCTCCTCCCGTCACGTCGAGGTCGAGGTCGACGCCGGCGCGGGCGTCGGCCCCGACGCGCTCGCCGCCGACCTCGCGCTGCAGGGTGCGGCGGTCCGGCCCGCGGTCCACGGCGGCACCCGCGTCGCCGGGGAGTTCCCGGGCGAGCCCGCCGACCTCGTCGCCCGCCTCGCCGCCGCGCCGTGGCGGGAGTCCCTGCGCGACCTCGTCGCCGAGGCGCCGGACCTGGAGGCGGCCGTCCTCCGCTTCTACGCCCCGTCGAGCGCTGCCGACCGGCAGCCGGGAGAGCAGGTGCCCGCATGACCACCACGCCCGCCGGACCCACGACCCAGCCCGCGCCGCCCGCGCCCCGCACGCCGACGAGCCCCTGGCCGGCGCGGCCCCGCCCCCGCGGCCTGCCGCTGCTCGCGACGGGCCTGCGCCAGCGGGCGCGCGGCCTCCTGCTGTGGTCGCTCGGCCTCGCCGCCGTCGTCCTCATGTACCTGCCGCTGTACCCGTCGATCGCGACGACCCTGCAGGAGCAGGTGTCGGCGATGCCGGAGGGTGTCGTCGCCGCCTTCGGCATGGGCGAGACCGACCCCGCCGGCTACGCCCAGACGACGGTCTACGGGTTGCTCGGTGCCGTCCTCGTCATCGTCTTCGCCGTGACCGGGAGCAGCCGGCTCGTCGCCGCCGAGGAGGAGTCGGGTCTGCTCGAGCTCTACCTGTCCCACGGCGTCTCGCGTCAGCGGGTGCTCGCCGAGCGGGCGCTGCTGCTCCTGCTCGAGCTCGTCGTGCTCACCGCGGTCGTCGTCACCCTCACCCTCGTCCTCGGCCCCGGCGCCGACCTCGGCTTCGACGCTCCCCAGGTCCTCGCGGCCGGTGCGGGACTGCTCGGCATCGGGGTGCTCGTCGGCGGCGTCGGCCTGGGCGTGGGCGCCATGACCGGCAGCCGCGGCCTCGCGACGGGCGCCGCCGCGCTCGCCGGAGTCGGCGGCTACCTCGCCAACGTCGTCGCCGACATCGCCGACCTGCCGTGGCTCGAGCGGCTGTCCGCTTTCCACTGGGCCTACGGCCACGAGCCGCTGCGGGCCGGGTTCGACGGCGACGGCGCGGTCCTCCTGCTGTACGGCGTCGCGGCCCTCGCGTACGCGGTGGGTGCGGTGGTGCTCGCGCGGCGGGACGTGGGCGTCTGAACGACCTCGGCCCACCGCCACCGCGAGCCCGTGCGGTGGACCTCGAGGCGCTCGAGCGCGACATCGTCGGCTGCCGTGCGTGCCCGCGTCTGGTCGCCTGGCGCGAGCACGTCGCCGCCACCCGGCGCGCCGCCTTCGCCGACCAGGAGTACTGGGGCCGGCCCGTCCCCGGCTTCGGGGACCCGGCCGCGTCGCTGCTCGTCCTCGGGCTCGCGCCCGCGGCGCACGGCGCCAACCGCACCGGGCGGGTCTTCACCGGCGACCGCTCCGGCGACTTCCTCTTCGCGGCGCTGCACCGGACGGGCTGGGCGAACCAGCCGACGAGCGTGTCCGTCGACGACGGCCTGCGGCTGTCCGGGGCGTGGGTGACGGCGTCGGTGCGCTGCGCCCCGCCCGCCAACGCACCGACGCCCGCGGAGCGGGAGGCGTGCGCGCCGTGGCTCGACGCGGAGGTGCGGCTCCTCGCCCCGACGCTTCGCGCGGTCGTCGTGCTCGGGGCGTTCGGGTGGCAGCAGGGGCTCGGGACGTTCTCACGGCTCGGCTGGCAGGTGCCGCGACCGCGGCCCCGCTTCGCCCACGGGGCGCGGGTCAAGCTGCCGCCCGGACCGGCCGCGCCGCCGGAGGCGCGGCCGCTCACGCTCCTCGGCAGCTACCACGTGAGCCAGCAGAACACCTTCACCGGACGCCTCACGGAGCGGATGCTCGACGACGTCCTCCTCACCGCTCGTGTGGCGGGAGCGGGGACAGAACCGGACGGACCCGTCCCCACCGGGTCAGACCGCGGTGACGTGTGACGACACTGCGCAGGTAGTTGCGGCGTTTCCCGGGCGGTCACCCCCTGTGACCGTGTTGACTCCGAGCGTGGGATTCCCCTGGCCGGCACCGGCACTCCTCGTGCCCCCGTCCGGGATGGCCGTGGCGCTGCTGCCGCCGGGCCCGACCCGCACGACGCTGTGGGTGCTCCTCGCGCTCGTCTGCGTCGTCGCGGTGTGGGGCGGTCGCTGGCAGGGCCGGGTCCAGCCGTGGCGGTGGCTCGCCGCCGGTCTCCTCCTGCTCGTCGTGAGCGAGGTGCTCCGCGGGGCGGCGCTCCCCGAGGCCGCGTCGGGGACCTCGCTGGCGCTCCTCGTCCGCCTCACCGCCTACCTCCCGCTGCTGGTCGGGGCCCTCGCCGTCACCGAGGCCGCGCCGCGACGCTCCGGCGGCTGGGTCGTGCTCGACGCGACGATCGTCGTGTGCGCCGTCCTCGCGCTCACCGTCCTCGTCCTCGCCGACGGCCGCTCCGACGGCCTGCCGCTGCTCGTCCTGCCCGTCCTCGACGTCGTCGTGCTCGTGTGCGCGGTGCCCGTGCTCGCCCCGGCCGCCCGCGGCCCGTCCCAGCTGCTGCTCGTCGCCGGCCTGCTGGGGATCGTCGTCACCGACACGCTCGTCCTCCTCGGGGCGACCTTCGACCGGGTGACGGGCCCCGGCGCGGCCGGGACGCTGCTCGCCTCGCTCGTCCTCCTCGCCCTGGCCGCCCGGCACCCGAGCGCGGCGCTCCTGCACCGCCTCGCCGCGCAGCGCGCGGCCCGGCTGCTCGACGGTGGCGACCGCCCCGAGGGCGAGCGCCGCGTCAGCCCGCGCCGGCTGCTCCTGCTCGCCGTCGGTCTCGTCGCGGCGCCCCTGCTGCTGTTCGCGGGCATCCTCGACCTGTTGCCGCGCACCGCCCGCCCCGCGCTCGTGCTCGCCTTCGTCGTCTTCGCCCTCGCGGCGCTCCGCCTCGCGCACCTCGTCGCCGAGCTCGTCCGCCACGACGCCGAGCACGCCGCCCACCGTCGCTTCTCCGCCGCGTTCGACCGCTCGCCCGGCGGTCTCGGGCTCGTCGCGGTCTCGGGCCCGGACGCCGGGTGCCTCGTCGAGGTCAACGCGAGCCTGTGCCACGTGCTCGGGCGGGGGTCGTGGGAGCTCGTCGGCGTGCCGGTGACGGCCCTCGTGCACCCCGACGACGACGCCGGCGCCGAGTCGGTCCGGGCGGCGCTCGACGCGGTGTCGGGGCGTCGCGGGGAGCCGCCGGTCGACGACAGCGGTGCGGTGACCGTGCGGCTCGCCGCCGCCGGTCGGCCCCGCTGGGCGACCCTCGACCTCGCGCCGCTGTCGGGCGGGTCGCGGCGCAGTGGCCCGGACGGGCTCGCCGTCCTCCAGGTCGACGACGTCACCGAACGCGTCGACACCGAGGCGCAGCTCGCCCGGCAGGCCCGGCGCGACCCGCTCACCGGGCTGTCGAACCGCCTCGACCTCCTCGAGGTCCTCGCCGCGCACCTTCGGCAGCACGACGACGGCGGTCCGGCCGTCGCGGTCCTCCTGCTCGACCTCGACCGGTTCAAGCTCGTGAACGACGCCCACGGGCACGCCGTCGGCGACGAGCTGCTCGTCGAGGTCGCCGACCGGCTGCGCCGGCTGCGCGTCGACCTCGTCGCGCGGCTCGGCGGGGACGAGTTCGCCGTCGTCGTCCGCGTCGACCAGGAGGACCAGCTGCGGGGGCTGCTCCGGCGCGTCCACCGCCTCCTCGAGCCGGTCGTGCGGCTGAGCCGCGGGGACGTCGTCGTGTCCGCGAGCATCGGCGTGGTCGTGCGGGACGAGCGGGCCGACGCCCCCGGCGCTCCGGACGCCGAGGGCCTCCTGCGCCAGGCCGACATCGCGATGTACCGGGCGAAGGCCGACGGCGGGCAGCGGCACGTGACGTTCGGGCACCGGCTGCAGGCCGACGTCGAGACCCGTCACGAGGTGGAGAACGAGCTGCGCTCCGCCCTCACGCGCGGGGGTCTCCGGGTCGTCTACCAGCCGGTCGTCGACCTCACCGACGGGCGGGTCGTCGCGCACGAGGCCCTCGTCCGGCTGGTCCGTCGGGTGCAGGGCGTGACGGTCGGACCGAGCGAGTTCCTCGAGGTCGCCGAGGAGTCCGGCCTCGTCACCGGCATGGGCGGGTTCGTCATGGCGACGGCCGTCGGGACGGCCGCCCGCGACCACCTCGGCCGGCGGATGGCGGTCAACGTGAGCGGGCGCGAGCTCGCCGAGCCCGACTTCGCCGGGACGGTCCTGCGTCGCCTCGACCGGGCGGGGCTCGCACCGTCCCGGCTCACCGTCGAGGTGACGGAGTCCGCGGTCGTCCCGTGGCTCGACGGGGTCGTGCCGCAGCTGGAGACGCTGCGGCTGGAGGGCGTCGAGGTCGCGCTCGACGACTTCGGCACCGGCTACTCCAGCCTCACCCACCTGCGGGCGCTCCCCGTCGACGTCGTGAAGATCGACCGGTCGTTCGTCGACCGCGTCGTCGTCGACGGACCCGACCGGCGCATCGTCGCCGCCGTCGCCGAGCTCGTCCAGGGGCTCGGCCTGTCGACCGTCGCGGAGGGCATCGAGACACGCGCCCAGCACGAGGTCGTCCGGCTCCTCGGCTGCCGCTACGGGCAGGGCTACCTCTACGGTCGTCCTGCGCCCGGCCTGGCGGGCGCGACGACGGCACCCTGGGCCACGACCGGCCGGGGCGCCGCCCCCGTAGCCCAACCGGCAGAGGCAGGCGCCTTAAAAGCGCAGCAGTACGGGTTCGAGTCCCGTCGGGGGCACTGAGCCGTCCCGGTTCTCATCGTCGTCTCATCCGCGCGGCCCAGGCCGCCCGGGGGTCGGCCAGGTACGCTGATCACCTCGGGAACCCGCGGACACGCTGGGGTGTTACCGAGATGGTGGGCCGTCCCGGCCCGCGACCTGGAGGGAGACCATGCGCAGCAACAACCCCGCGTTCTCGCGGAACGAGGCGTTCACCCGCGGTGGGTACGCCACCTTCGACGTCCAGACGCCGTCGGCGGACCAGCTCGAGGACCAGTACTCGATGCCCTCGCCGGTGCGCGAGCGGGCGATGACGCTCGAGGACGTCGTCACCCGCACGGGCATCATGTTCGCGGTCCTCCTCGCCACGGCGGTGCCGACCTTCTGGGGTCTCGTCACCGGAGCGATCGGGCTCGGTACCGGCTTCCTCCTGACCTTCGGCGGCATGATCGCGGGACTCGTCCTCGGTCTCGTCATCTCCTTCTCGAAGAAGGTCCGCCCCGGCCTCATCGTCACCTACGCCGCCATCGAAGGTCTCTTCGTCGGCGGCATCAGCGCCATCTACACGCTGCGGTTCGGTGACGGGCTCGTCGGGCAGGCCGTGCTCGGCACGCTGGTCGCCTTCGGCGCGATGCTGGTCGCGTACCAGACCGGTCTCATCCGGGCGACGGGGCGCTTCCGGAAGATCCTCATCATCGCGACGATGGGGTACCTGGCCCTCGGCCTCATCAACCTCGTCAGCGTCTTCGTCTTCAACCAGCCCTCGATCTGGTTCGACACCGGCATCCTCGGTATCGGCCTCTCGCTGCTCGGGGTCACGCTCGCCTCGCTGTTCCTCGTCCTCGACTTCGACTTCGTCGAGCAGGGCATCCGGAACCAGCTCCCTCAGCGGTACGCCTGGAGCGCCGCGTTCGGTCTCGTCGTCACGCTCATCTGGCTGTACCTCGAGATCCTGCGCCTGCTCGCCATCCTCCGCGGCTCCGAGTGAGCCGTCGGGCCACAGCCTGACGCACCACCACGACCCGTGCTGCCCCAGCCCCGCTCCGCCGCCGAGGCGGTCGAGCGGGAGGCGGCACGGGTCGTGGCGCGTCTGGACGCCTTGTCGCCGACCCGCGTCCCCGTCGACGTCGTCCGGCCGTGGGTGCAGGATCTCGCCGACGTCGTCCGCGCCGCCGAGGGCCTGCCCCCGCACGCGGTGCCCGACCTCGCGCCGCACGGGTGGGCGGACCTCGTCCGCGTGGTCGTCGGCGACCTCGTGCTGCTGGACCCGGCGGACGAGGAGCCGTGGTGGCAGGTCCGTGAGCTGCTCGAGGGCCTGCGCCGGGCGCTCCCCTAGAAGTCGAGGCGCATGACGACGCGGCGCTTCGTCGGGTGGCTGACGCGCTCGAAGCCCGCGGCCGCGAACACGCCCGCCGTGCCGACGAACACCTCGCCCCACGTCACCTCCTGGCCCGGCTCGGTGAGCATGGGGTACGCCTCGACGGCGGTCGCGCCGTGGCGTCTCGCGTGCTCGGCGGCGGCCGAGGCGAGCGGGTACATGAGCCCGCGCCCGCGGTGGCCCGCGCGCACGGTGAAGCACGTGACCGCCCACACCGTGTCGTCGTCGCGGTCCTCGTGCCGGTCCTTCCACGGGATGCGGAACTGCGGCGAGAAGAGCTTCGGGTAGGCGGTCCGCGGCTCGACGGCCACCCACGCGACGGGCTCGTCGCCGAGGTAGGCGACGAGCCCGCTCGTCTGCGTCGCGTCGGGGTCGTCGCAGCCGGTGCCGACCCGGAGCATCTCCTCGCGCTCCTCCGGCTCGGTGTCGCGCCACAGCCAGCCCGGTACCTTGAACCGCTGGCACAGGCAGCGCGACGGGTACCCGCGCTCGCCGAACACGGCGAGCACGTCGTCGAAGGGCACGTCGTTCGCCGGCACCACCCGGACGTCGGGAACCGTGCGAGGCATGCAGGCGACGCTACGCGCGGGCACCGACGGTCGGGCCTGCGCCACCAACCACTGTCCCGCAGGGGTTGTAGCGCCGGATCGGCCGGATTCGCGTCGACAACCCCAGTCCCGCAGGGGTTGTAGCGCCGGATCGGCCGGATTCACGTCCACAATCCCTGTCCCGCAGGGCTTATGGCGCCGGATCGGCCGTCTCGGCGGCTACACCCGCTGCGCCGCAGGGGGTGTGGTCGCGGACTCCCGGGCGGGCGGCCCGCCGCGGAGGCGCTCCGAGTCCCTGTGCGCGAGGCGGTCGAGGACGGCGAGTCCGTCCACCGCCGCCCGGACGACGCCGTCACGGCGCGCGTCGGCCCCTCCGAGGGCGACGAGGACCGCGACGAAGGACGTCACGAGTACCAGCGTGGCGAGCACGTCACACCCCGCTCGCGGCGAGCGAGCGCGACCCACCGGGGACGGGCAGCCCACCTCGCCCGCGCAGCGTCGCGACGTGCGCCCGCACCGTCGTGTCGTCGAGGAGCGCGGGGCACAGGCCGCCGAGGATGCGGTGCGCCCGGGCGAACCGGCGCACGAGCACGACGCCGGGATCGCCCGTCGTCGGGCCGAGCGAGGCGCCGGCGGCGGCCTCGAGGTCGAGGACGACGGACTCGAGCCCGGGGGCGTGCGCTCCGTCGACCGCGAGGTCGAGCTCGCCGACGACGGTCGCGAGCTCGTCGAGCGCCAGGGAGATGGGGGTGGTGGTCATGGTCATCGCCTCCTGTCGTGCCACACGTGGGTGGCGTGGGACCAGGGTCCGCCGGTGGCGCCGCCCGGACGAGTGGCTGGACTGCCCATGCGCGCCAAGTTTCTGCCACACTGGCCGGATGCTGCGGAACGTGGTCGCGCTCGTCTACGACGGGGTGGGGTCCTTCGGCCTGGGGGTCGTCTCCGAGGTGTTCGGCTACGACCGGTCGGCCGACGGGCTGCCGGTCTACGACTTCGCCGTCGCCGCCGCGGAGCCCGGTCCCGTGCGGACCGACACCGGCCTGCGGATCGTGGTCGAGCACGGTCTCGAGCGGGTCGAGCAGGCCGACCTCGTGTGCGTGCTCGGGTGGGAGCGCGGCGACGCGGACCTGCCGGAGGCCCTGCTCCAAGCCCTGCGCGACACCGTCGCCCGCGGCGGCAAGATCATGAGCCACTGCAGCGGCGCGTTCGTCGTGGCGGCCTCGGGCCTGCTCGACGGCCGGCGCGTCGCGACGCACTGGATGCACGCCGACGAGCTCGCGCGCCGCTATCCGCAGGTGAGCGTGGACCGCGACGTCCTCTACGTCGACGACGACCCGATCTACAGCAGCGCCGGGACGGCTGCCGGCATCGACACGTGCCTGTACCTGCTGCGCCAGGAGCACGGGGCGGCGGTCGCGAACGACGTCGCCCGGCGGATGGTCGTCCCGCCGTACCGGGAGGGCGGGCAGGCGCAGTACGTCACCGCCGCCGTGCCCGAGGTCGACGACACGTCGTGCCTGCGCGAGACGCTCGTGTGGGCGCAGGAGCACCTCGAGGAGGACCTCAGCGTCGACCAGATGGCGGCGAGGTCCCTGATGTCGCCCCGCAGCTTCGCGCGCCACTTCCGCGCCGCGACGGGGTCGACACCCCACGCGTGGCTGCTCGGGCAGCGGATGTCGCGGGCGCAGCAGCTGCTCGAGACGACCGACCTGCCGGTGGAGGAGGTGGCGCGCCGCAGCGGGCTCGGCGCCGCGACGACACTGCGGCACCACTTCTCGCAGCGACTCGGCACGTCACCGCAGGCGTACCGGCGGACGTTCCGGGGGCTCGCCGCGGCCGGCTGAGGCGGGCTGCGTGCCGCGCCTACCCCAACCGCTGTTCCACAGGGGTTGTAGACGCGATTCGGCGATCTCGGCGCTACAACCCCTGCGGCGCAGGAGGGGTAGGCGGCAGGCGGCAGGCGGGTCGTGGGTGGCCCTGGTGGGCCTGTCAGCTGAGGCGCTCGTACACCACGGCCATGCCCTGACCGCCGCCGACGCACATCGTCTCCAGGCCGATGGTGCCGTCGGTGACCCGCAGGGCGTTGAGCAGCGTCGTCGTGATCCGAGCGCCCGTGGCACCGAACGGGTGGCCGTAGGCGATCGCGCCGCCGTGCACGTTGAGCCTCTCCTCGTCGACCCCGAGCTCGTCGGCGCTCGCGAGCACCTGGGAGGCGAAGGCCTCGTTGATCTCGACGAGGTCGACGTCGGACATCGTGAGGCCCGCCCGCTCCAGCGCCTGCCGGCTCGCCTCGACCGGGCCGAGGCCCATGATCTCCGGGCTCAGCGCCGACACGCCGGTCGACACGACCCGGGCGAGCGGCTGCAGGCCGTGGGCGTGGGCGAAGTCGGCGGACGTCACGACGAGCGCGGCGGCGCCGTCGTTGAGGGCGCAGCAGTTGCCGGCCGTCACCGTCCCCGTCGCCCGGAACACCGGCTGCAGGGACGCGACCTTCTCGTACGTCACGCCGGCGCGCGGTCCGTCGTCGGTGGAGACCACGCCACCCGAGGGGGTCGTCACGGGGGTGATCTCCGCGGCGACGTGGCCGGCGGCGATCGCGGCCTCGGCGCGGTTCTGGCTCGTGACGCCCCAGTGGTCCTGCCGCTCGCGGCTGATGCCCCGCAGGTGGGCGACGTTCTCCGCCGTCTGCCCCATCGCGATGTAGACGTCCGGCAGGGCGCCGTCCTCGCGCGGGTCGTGCCAGTCGGCGTCGAGCTCGGCGGTGCGGGCCGTGCGGTCCCGCGCCTCGGTGAAGCGGGGGTTCATGACGTCCGCGCCGAACAGGTCCGAGCCGGACACGCCCCGGTAGCGGGAGATGCACTCGACGCCCGCGGAGACGAAGGCGTGCCCCTCCCCGGCGCGGATCGCGTGCATCGCCATCCGCGTGGTCTGCACGCTGGAGGAGCAGAACCGGTTGACGGTCGTGCCGGGCAGGCCGTCGTGCCCGAGAAGCACCGCCACGACGCGGGCGAGGTTCGTGCCGTGCTCGCCCGACGGTTCCGCGCAGCCGAGCATGAGGTCGTCGAGCTCCGCCACCGACAGCCCGGGCACCGCCTCGAGCGCCGCGCCCACGACCTGCGCGGCGAGGTCGTCCGGGCGGACGTCGACGAGCGAGCCCTTGCGGGCCCGGCCGATGGGGGAGCGGGTCGCGGAGACGACGACGGCGTCGGTCATGCGGGCAGCCTAGCCCGCTCGGTTACCCACCGGTAACAACAGGGTGGAGCGTCACGGTGAGCGCCCCGACGGCGACGGGCACGACGTGTGCCATCACGCGCCGGTACCCCTCGGCGGAGGGGTGGAAGCGGTCCTCGCTGAAGAGCACGGACGGGTCGGCGCGCAGGTCGTCGGCGAGGACGGCCCGCAGGTCGACCGGGTGCCCGCCGGCGTTGAGCACCGCGGCGGCCTGCGCGGTGGCGAGCTGCCGGGACCAGCGCCCGCCGAGCGCGCGCAGGGGCTGGGCGACCTGCGTGATCGTCCCCAGGTCCGGGGTCGTGCCGACGACGACGTGCGTGCCGAGCGCGACGAGGCGGGCGACCGTCGCGCGCAGCAGGGCCGCCGCCTGGCCGGCGGGGACCCGGCGCTGGACGTCGTTGCCGCCGACGATGACGAGGACGACGTCCGGGCGGGCGACACGCTCGAGCAGCCGGTCGGTCTGTCCCTCGAGCTCCGCCGACACCGCGCCCGACCGCGTGGAGACCGTGAGCTCGACCTGCCGTCCGAGCGCGGCCGCGACCCCGGTGGCGAGCAGCACCCCGGGGGTGCCGGCGGGGGAGTCCGCTCCCACCCCGGCCGCCGCGGAGTCGCCGAGGACCCCGACGAGCACCGGGTCGTCCTCGAACAGGCCGTCGTCCGGGACGCGCCCGGCGAGGTCGTAGCGCCCGTCGAGCGCGTGGGCGGCGGGCATCCGCGGCTCGATCCACCGCTTCGCCATGCGCGCTTCTGCCACCAGCACGCCGACGCCGGTCACGCCGAGCAGGGTGAGGCCACCGCCGCCGAGGGCGACGGTCCGCGTGAGCCGGCGCAGGCCGGGCCGGGCGGTGCCCATGCCGGCCGGTATCGGCTCCACGAGCACCGGACGTGAGCGGACGGCGGGCAGGACCACTCGTGAGGACCAGCCGCTGACCAGCGCGTTCACGGCCTTCGCGGCCTCGTCGGCGTTCACGCGGCCGCCTCGCGTGCGGCGCGACGCTCGTGGCGGTGCAGGCGCCGCTCCTGGCGGCGGACCCTCGCGCGGACCCGCTCGCGGGCGCGGTCCCGGATCTCCGGACCGTGCGTGAAGGCCGCGACGGTGTAGTCGAGATCGGTGAGGGCGTGGACCGTGCGCAGCGACAGCGGGTAGTCGTGGCAGACGACGGGGGACAGCCCGGCGAGGCGGCCGGCGACGTGGACGAGGACGTCGCCGGTGATGAGCACCCCGGACGGTTCGTGCAGCAGCGAGACGTGGCCGGGGGTGTGGCCGGGGGTGTGGACGACGCGGAGGCCCCCGGCGACGTCGAGGACCTCGCCGTCGTGCAGCTCGACGTCGACCCGGACCGGGTCGTACGTCGCCTGCGTCCAGCGCTCCAACCAGCGCGCGAGCCGGTAGCGCCGGTCGCTTCCGGGGGAGCGGCCCGTCTCGAGCACACCCGCGTCGGCGGTGTGCGCATGCACCTGCGCGCCCTGCGCCGCCCAGCCCGCCGCGCCGCCGGCGTGGTCGGCGTGCGCGTGGGTGAGGAGGAGGCGGCGGACGTCCTGCGGGGCCTTCCGCATGGCCGCGAGACCCGCGGTGAGCGCGGGGACGCTCGTGGCGTAGCCGGCGTCGACGAGGGTGACCGAGCCGTCCGGCTCGGCGAAGGCGTAGGAGTTGACGAGGTCGAAGCGCGCCGTCGGCAGGCGCCACACGCCCTGCCCGACCTCGACCGCCCCGCTCACCGTCCCAGCGTAAGGAGCGCCCCGGACACGTGCCGCCGGAACGGCGCGGGAGCGGAGGGGCATCGGTGTCCGACCCGGTGGCGTCGGGGCGTGTCCGGGGCCTCTGCCACGATGGGGCCCGTGCGCTACGCCAGCTCGGTCGTCGACCTCGTCGGCGGGACCCCGCTCGTCCGTCTCAACCGCGTCACGCACGGGCTGTGGGAGGGGGCCGCGCACGGTGACGGCCCGCTCGTCCTCGCGAAGGTCGAGTACCTCAACCCCGGCGGCAGCGTGAAGGACCGGATCGCGCTCAAGATGGTCCTCGCCGCGGAGGAGTCCGGGGCCCTGCAGCCCGGCGGCACGATCGTCGAGCCGACGAGCGGCAACACGGGCGTCGGGCTCGCGCTCGTCGCCCAGCAGCGCGGCTACCGCTGCGTCTTCGTGTGCCCGGACAAGGTGAGCGAGGACAAGCGCAACGTCCTGCGCGCGTACGGCGCCGAGGTCGTCGTGTGCCCGACGGCGGTCGAGCCGAGCCACCCCGACTCCTACTACTCGGTCTCCGACCGGCTCGCGCGGGAGCTGCCCGGCGGCTGGAAGCCCGACCAGTACTCCAACCCGGCCGGTCCGGCGAGCCACTACGAGACGACGGGCCCGGAGATCTGGGACGACACCGAGGGGCGCATCACCCACTTCGTGTGCGGCGTCGGCACCGGTGGCACCATCACCGGCACCGGGCGCTACCTCAAGGAGCAGTCCGGCGGCGCGGTGCAGGTTGTCGGCGTCGACCCGGAGGGGTCGGTGTACTCCGGCGGGACGGGACGGCCGTACCTCGTCGAGGGCGTCGGTGAGGACTTCTGGCCGACGGCGTACGACCCGTCCGTGCCCGACGAGATCGTCGCGGTCTCCGACGGCGACTCCTTCCACATGACCCGGCGGCTGGCGCGCGAGGAGGGCCTGCTCGTCGGCGGCTCGTGCGGGATGGCGGCGGTCGGCGCGCTCCGCGTCGCCCAGCGCCTCGCCGAGGAGGGGCACCCGGACGCCGTCGTCGTCGTCCTGCTGCCCGACAGCGGCCGCGGCTACCTGTCCAAGATCTTCGACGACCGGTGGATGGCGTCCTACGGCTTCCTCGGCGGCGGGAACGGCGACCGGACCGCGGCCGACGTGCTGCGGGCGAAGGCCGGCGACCTGCCGGCGCTCGTCCACACCCACCCGAACGAGACGGTCCGCGACGCGATCGAGATCCTGCGGGAGTACGGCGTCTCGCAGATGCCCGTCGTCAAGGCCGAGCCGCCGGTCACCTCCGGCGAGGTCGCGGGCGCGGTCAGCGAGGAGCACCTGCTCGAGCGGGTCTTCACCGGTCGCGCGTCGCTCGCGGACCCCGTCGAGAAGCACATGGACTCCCCGCTCCCGCTCATCGGCGCCGGGGAGTCCCTCGACGCGCTGCGGGAGGCGCTCACCCTCGCCGACGCCGTCCTCGTCGTCGGCGACGGCAAGCCCGAGGGCGTGCTCACGCGCCTCGACCTGCTCGGCTTCCTCGCCCGGTGACGGACGGTCCGACCGCATCGGCGGGCGCGCTCCTCCTGCGGCCGGCCTCGCGCGGGGAGGAGCCGCGTGCCGGTGCCTCGCGCGCGAGCGGCCTCCTCGCGACGGCGCACGCCGACCTCGTGCGCGGCACGACCCTCCTGCACGCCGACCTCCACAACCACACCGACCTGTCCGACGGCGCCGGGCACGCCGACGACGCCTTCGCGTGCATGCGCGCCGCGGGCCTCGACGCGGCGGCGCTCACCGACCACGCCGGATTCGCGGACGCGGGCGCGCTCGCCCGCGTCCGCGAGGTCGTGCCGTGGGCGGGCATGCCCGTGAAGACGATCGAGCAGGCGGACTTCCTCCGCGCGACCGAGATCGCGGACGCCTTCGACGACCCGGGCGGCTTCACCGCCGTCCGCGGGTTCGAGTGGACGACCCCGCACCTGGGGCACGTCAACGTGTGGTTCTCCGAGGACTGGCTGCCCCCGGACGACCGCGTCGGGATCGCGGGGCTCCACGACTGGCTGCTCGGGTCGCGCTCCGGCGACGACGCCCTGTTCGGGCTCAACCACCCCGGTCGCGAGCCGCTGCGCTTCGACGGCTTCCGCCACGAGCCCCGACTCACCGACCGCATGGTGAGCATCGAGGTCTTCAACCGCGACGACGACTACCTGTTCGAGGGCTACCGGCTCGGGCAGGCGAGCCCGCTGCTGGAGTGCCTCGACGCCGGCTGGCGGCCCGGTCTGCTCGGGGTGTCCGACGAGCACGGCCGCCGCTGGGGCTTCGAGCCCGGCCGCGGCCGCGCCGGGCTGTGGGTGCGCTCGTGGGACCGCGGGGGGCTGCGGGAGGCGCTGCTCGCGCGGCGCTTCTTCGCCACGCGGGAGCCGGGGCTCCGGCTGGACTGCGTCGTCGCCGCCGGTGACGGTGCGGGGCGGGCGGCTCGCATGGGCGGCACGCTCGCGGTCCCGGCCGGTACCCGCGAGCTCGCGGTGACCATCGACTGCGAGGTGCCGCCGGACGTCGCGACCGACCGGCTCGAGGTCCAGGTCCTCACCCGCGGCATCACCGTCCCGACGGTGCTGGCGACCGCCCCGCTCCGCTCCGGTGAGGTGGGCGAGGTCACCGTCGGGCTCCAGGGCGACTGGGACGCCGAGGAGGTGCCGTGGCTCGTCGTCCGCGTCGCCGACCCCACGATGCGGAACCTGCAGCCCGGCCCCGCCGGCCACCCGGCGAACAACCGCGCGCTCGCCTACGCCAGCCCCGTGCAGCTCGTCGCCGCCTGACAGACCGCGCCGAGGTGCGGGTCATCCTCAGCAGGCTGATGATCGGGAGGTCGTCGACCTCGGGAGGACCCATGACCGCCGACCACGTCACCGAGAGCCCCGCGGGGGCGGAGGCGGGCCACGACCCGTCCGGCTCCACCGGCTCGCTGCGCGGGCTGCGGCGCGACAACCTCGTCGCGGCCGCGCTGCACGCCGTCCAGGCGGTCGTCGTGCTCGTGCTCGCCACCGACTTCACGCTGCCCGTCACGGCGTCCTACCTCGCGGGGCCGCCGGGGTCCGGGCGGTACGAGACCGTCACGCTCTTCGACTCGCCGCTCGCGCTCGGGGTGGCGCTGTTCCTCGTGCTGTCGGCGTTCTTCCACGTCCTCGTGTCCCTGCCGGGCGTGCACGAGCGGTACCTGCGCGGGCTCGTCGACCACCACAACTACTACCGGTGGGTCGAGTACTCCCTGTCGGCGTCGGTCATGGTCGTGCTCATCGCCCAGCTGACGGGGATCGCGGACGCCGCGGCGCTGATCGGGCTGTTCGCCGTCAACGCGTCGATGATCCTGTTCGGCTGGCTGCAGGAGCGCTACGAGGAGCCGGGGAACGGCCGCTGGCTGCCGTTCGTCATGGGCAGCGCCGTCGGGATCGTGCCGTGGCTCGCGATCCTGCTGTACGTCGTGGCGCCCGGCTCGGAGTCCGGCGCCGCACCTCCGGACTTCGTCTACGCGATCATCGTGTCGCTGTTCGTCTTCTTCAACGTCTTCGCCGTCGTCCAGGCCCTGCAGTACGCCCGCGTCGGCCCGTGGCGGCGCTACGTCGTGGGGGAGCGGACGTACATCGTCCTGAGTCTGACGGCGAAGTCGGCGCTCGCGTGGCAGGTGTTCGGCGGGACGCTCGCGGGCTGAGCCCGCGCGGCCGGGCCGCACGCGGCGCGGCAGACTCCGGTCGTGACCGAGCCCGTCGTCCAGGCCCCCGCCCGACCGGAGGCGCCGGGCGCGCACCCCGCGCAGGGGTGGACGCTGCTGATGCTCGGGATCACGCTGTTCGTCGTCAACGCCGGCGTGTCCCGGCTCGCGCTCACCAACGGCGCCGACCCCGTCCCGCTCGCCGCCGTCCGGATCGCGGGGACGGCGTTCGTGCTCCTCGTCGCGCTGCTCGTGACCGGGCGCGGCGCGCGGCTGCGGCTGTCGTGGCGGGAGCTGCCGCTGCTCGTCGGGTACGGCCTCGGCGGGGTCGCGCTCGTGCAGGTCAGCTACTTCGTCGCCATCCAGCGGCTGCCGATCGGGCTCGCGCTGCTCCTGGAGTACCTCGCGCCGCTGCTCGTCGCGCTCGCGGCCCGGTTCCTCCTCCGCGAGCGGGTGAGCGCGCTGCTGTGGCCGGCGCTCGCGCTGTCGCTCGGCGGGCTCGCCCTCGCCCTCGGGCTCGGCGGCGACGTGTCGCTCGACCCGGTCGGTGTGGGCGCCGGGCTCGTCGCGGCGGCGTCGTTCGCGACGTACTTCCTCCTCGGCGAGCGCATCGTCCGCACGCGCGACGCCCTGTCGACGACGTTCTGGGGCTTCGCGATCCCCGGCGTCCTCGTGCTCGCGGTCGTGCCGTGGACGAGCCTGCCCGGCTGGACGACGCACCCGGTCGAGCTGCCCGCGGCGATCGGCTCGGGCGAGGTCGCGCTCGCGCTCGTCGTCGCGTGGGTCGTCGTGCTCGGCACCCTGTCGCCGTTCGCGGCGGAGACCGCGGCGCTGCGGTGGATCCCGGCGACGGTCGTCACCGTCGTCGCGACCCTCGAGCCCGTCGGCGCCGCGGTCCTCGCGTGGTGGTGGTTCGACGAGTCGCTGACGACCCTGCAGGTCGTCGGCTTCGTCCTCGTGCTCGCGGGCGTCGTGCTCGCGCTGTTCTCGCGTGCGGCCCCAGCGCCGCGATCGCGGCGTCCCGTGTCCGAAGCAGCGTCTACGTTTTCGTCTACACCGCGCGTATCCTCGGCTCATGGAGACGAAGGGCGCGACGACGATCCGGGTGCGCCGCGACGTCCGTGATCGGCTCAACCACCTGAAGGACGCTCGTCAGATGTCGTTGAACGAGCTCCTCACCGCGGCCTTGGACAGACTCGAGGAGGCGGACTTCTGGCGTCGTCAACGGGAGGCCCATGCCGCCGTTCTCGCCGACCCCGAGCTGCGCGAGCGCGCCGAAGCGGAGCGGTCGATCTGGGACGGCGTCGTGACCGACGGTCTCGACCTGGTCGACGACGACGAGCGGACACCCTGAGTGCCACGAGCGGGGGTCGGGCTTCCGCGACGTGGCGACATCTGGCACCTCGACCTGGGCACGCCCATCGGTCACGAAGCAGGCGCCCGACGCTTCGCCCTCGTCGTCAGCGTCGACGCCCAGAACCGCTTCGGCCTGGCCGCAATCTGCCCGATCACGACGACGGCACTGGGCTACCCCAGTCACGTCGAGATCGACAAGGGCACCGCGGGCATGTCGGCGATCTGCTACGTGCAGGTCGAGCAGCTCCGCACGGTGTCGACCGACCGGTTCGAGACCTTCAAGGGCGTCCTGGACCCGGTGCGGATGAACGACGTGGAGCAGATCATGCGTTGGGTGCTGGGTCTCGGCCGCTGACAGCTGCCGACAGCTCGCCTCGCCCCTCGACCTCAGCCCTCCGGCAGCTGCGCCCGCGCGACCCCCTGACCGTGGGCGGCCATGTCGTAGCCGACCTGGCAGAACCCGTGGTTGCAGTACCCGTGCGGGTTCTTCTGGAGGTACTGCTGGTGGTAGTCCTCGGCGTAGAAGAACTCGCCCGCGTCGGTGGCCGGGAGGATCTCCGTCGAGATCTGCCCGTACCCCTCCGCCTGCAGCGCTCGCTGGTAGCGCTCGCGGGAGTCGCGGGCGGCGGCGAGCTGCGCGTCGGTCGTCGTGAAGATCGCCGACCGGTACTGCGTACCGACGTCGTTGCCCTGCCGGTTCGGGGTCGTCGGGTCGTGGTTCTCCCAGAACTCCTTGAGGAGCCGTTCGAGCGGGACGACGGCGGGGTCGAACACGACGAGGGCGGTCTCCGTGTGGCCGGTGCGCCCGGTCGTCGTCTCCTCGTACGTCGGGTTCGGCGTGTAGCCGCCCATGTAGCCGACGGCCGTCGTGTGGACGCCGTCGAGGCGCCAGAAGATCCGCTCCGCGCCCCAGAAGCAGCCCATCGCGACGTACAGGACCTCGTGACCCTCCGGCCACGGCGGGGTCATGGGCGTGCCCTTGACGAGGTGCCGGCCGGGCACCGTGACGGGCGTCGCCCGCCCGGGCAGGGCCTGGTCGCGCGTGACGGGGGTGGTGGTCTTCCGGGTGCCGAACAGCATGCGTCCTCCACGGTCGCGGTGCGGGTGTCTCGCTGCCACCGTGCACAACCGGTCGCGGGCCGCGGACGTTCCCGACCTCGGGTTCCGTCCCGCCCGTGTGGTGGGATGACGGGATGGCGGAGCCGAGGGGGCCGGGGGCGGCGTGGGTGGTCGTCCCGGCGCTCGCCTGCGCTGTCGTCGTCGCCCTCGCCGTCCTCGTCGGTCCGGTCCCGCTCTCGGGCGACAGCCCGCTCGACCGGCTCCGGCCGGCACCGGTCGCCGGTGAGGCGCCCGACGAGGAGCCCGCGGCGGACGCCGTCGGTGCCGACGCGCTCGAGGCGCCGCCGACGGACGGGATCCCCGTCGAGGTCGTCGTCGGGCTCCTCGTCACCATCGTCTGCCTCGCCCTGCTCGCGCGCGCCGTGCTGCGCGCCGCCCGCCGCCCCGCCGACGACGACGAGGAGGCGCCGGACGCCGCCGACGAGACCGTCGACGCGCTCGACGACGCGGCCGTCGCCGAGGCGGCCCGGCAGGGGCTCCTGCGCCTGCACGACGTGCCGCCGGACCGGGCGGCGGACGTCGTCGTCGCGTGCTGGGTGGAGCTCGAGCTCGCCGCCGGTGCCGCGGGCGCGGCCAGACGGTGGACCGACACCCCGACGGACTTCGCCGACCGGCTCGCCGCGGCCGCGCCCGGCCTCGACCGCCCGGCGCTCGACGGACTGCGACGCACGTACAGCCGGGTCCGCTTCGGCGGGCCGGGGTCACCGGAGCGGCACGTGACCCGCGAGGAGGTCGACGAGGCCCGGGTCGCTCTCTCGGGGCTCCTCGGGGCCCTCGGCACGGGACGACGCACGTGAGGGAGCCGCGCCCGTCCGCGGGTCCGCTGCGGTGGCTCGCCCCGTCCCCGGGACGCCTCGCCGGGGCGCTCGTCGCCGCCGCGGCCACCGCGGCGCTCTGCTGGTTCGTCGGGGTCGGACCGGCGCGGGCGGCGGGACTGTGCGCCGCGGTCGCGCTGCTCGTCCTCGTGACGCGGTTCGAGGACTCCGCCGACGACTCGTGGCCCGCGCCCCCGGCCCCCCGCACGCGTCCCGGCCGGCAGGAGGCCGCCCTCGCGCTCCGGCAGCTCGAGGGCGCCCGCACCGACACCGGGGACCGGGCGCTCGTCGGCGAGCGCCTCGAGCGCCTCGAGCGCCTCGAGCGCCTCGGTCCGTTCGCGACGAGCGACACCACGCTCGCCGCCGACGTCCGCTCGGCGGTCGGCAGCCGCGACAGGAGGACCACGCCGTGACCACCGACACCGGCTCCGCGGACGACCGGGCGCTGCCCGCGGCGGAGGTCACCCGGCTCGCGGGCGCGGTCCTCGACGCCGTCGGCACCGCCGTCGTCGGCATGCGGGACCCCCTGCGGCTCGCGCTCGCCGCGGTCCTCGCCGGCGGGCACGTGCTGTTCGAGGACGTGCCCGGTCTCGGCAAGACGCTCGCCGCGCGCAGCCTCGCCGCCGCGCTCGGTCTCCGCTTCGCACGGCTCCAGTGCACCCCGGACCTGCTGCCGTCCGACGTCACCGGCGCCTACGTCTACGACCCCGCGACCCACGAGTTCGTGTTCCGGCCCGGTCCCGTGTTCACGGGGCTCCTGCTCGCCGACGAGGTCAACCGGACGTCGCCGAAGACCCAGGCCGCGCTCCTCGAGGCGATGCAGGAGGGGCAGGTCACCGTCGAGGGCACGACCACCCCGCTGCCGCGCCCGTTCCACGTGCTCGCGACGGCGAACCCCGTCGAGTACGAAGGCACGTACCCGCTGCCGGAGGCGCAGCTCGACCGGTTCCTCGTCCGCCTCGCCGTCGGGTACCCCACGACCGCGCACGAGACCGACGTCCTCCTGCGCCGGGTCCGGCGCCGGCAGGAGGCCGTCGACGTCGCGCAGGTCGTCGACGCCGCCACCGTCCGCCGCATGCAGGCCGGCGTGGAGGCCGTCGACGTCGACCCCGACGTGGCGGCCTACTGCGTCGCCCTCGCCGCGGCGACCCGCGCCCACTCCGCCGTGGAGGTCGGCGCCTCCCCGCGCGGCAGCCTCGGGCTCCTGCTCGTCGCCCGCGCGCTCGCCGTGCTCGGCGGCCGCACCGTCGTGCTGCCGGAGGACGTGAAGACGGCCGCGCCCGCCGTCCTCGAGCACCGGCTCACCCTGGGCGTGCAGACGTGGAGCGGGACCGTGGGCCCCGCCGACGTCGTCCGGGACGTGCTCGCCGCCGTACCCGCCCCGGCGACGGTCCCTGCCGCGTCGCGGCGCTGAGTCCGACGTGACCGGGGCGGAGGCGACCTGGCGGGCGACGGCCGCACTGCGTCGTGCCCTCGTGCTCGGCGTCGGGGGCCTCGCCGGCGGACTCGCCCTCGGCCTGCCCGAGCTCGCCGTCCTCTCCGTCCCGTTCCTCCTCCACGGGGCGCTCGCCCTGCGACCACGGCCCCGGGTCGCGGCGGCCGTCGTCGTGCACGCGCCCCGGACCGCGGCGGTCGACGAACCCGTCGACGTCGCGCTCACGGTGCCCGCGGCGCCCGGTGGCGACCTCGCCGTCGTGCGGACCCCGGACGGGCCCCTCGCCCTCGCCCTGCCCGAGCGGGGCGCCCGGCGGCTCACGAGCAGCGTCGTCCCGACGACCTGGGGCCGTCGCACCCTCGCCCGGGCGGACACGCTGCTCGCCGCCGCCGACGCCCACCTGCTCGTGGGTCCGACCCAGGGGCAGGTCCGCGACGTCCTCGTCGTGCCCGCCGTGCCGCCCGCCGCGGCCGGTCCCCTCCCGCCGCACGCGACGACCGTCGTCGGGGCCCACCGCACCCGCCGCACCGGGGACGGCAGCGACCTCCACACCGTCGACGCGTTCCGGCCCGGGGACCGGCTGCGCCACGTCGACTGGAAGGCCACGGCTCGACGCGGCCAGCACCCGGGCGGCCTGCGCCTCCACGTGCGCCGGACCTCGGTCGACGCCGACGGGGACGTCGTCCTCCTCCTCGACACCCGCGGCGACCTCGGCACCGACGTCGCCACCTGGTCCGTGCCCGCGGTCCTCCAGGGCGGTGCCGTCGCACCGGGCAGCAGCCTCGACCTCACCGTGACGACCGCGGCAGGGCTGGCTGCGGCGCACCTCGAGGCGGGGGACCGCGTCGGCACCGTCGACCTCACCGTCCCCGCCGCGTCCGTCCGGCGGGGCGCCGGCCGGCGGCACCTGCGGCGACTGCGGGCCGCGCTCGCCGGCACGGCCGCGAGCGGCACCGCGGTCGGCGGACGGGCCGGGTACGCGGGCGGGCCGCTGCCGAGGCGGCTCCTCGAGCAGGCGCCGGCGCGCGCGCTCGTCGTGCTCCTCTCCCCGTTCCTCGACGACCGGGTCGCCGACCTGGCCCTCGCGCTCGCCCGGCACGGCCGAGCCGTGGTCGGCGTCGACTGCCTGCCCGGCGGGCTGCGACCGGACCGGTCGTCGGCGCTCGGGCCCCTCGCGCTGCGCCTCGTGCTCGCGGAACGCGAGGCCCGGCTCGCGGCGCTCCGGGCAGCCGGCGTACCGGTCCTGGCCGCCGACGCCGACCTGCCCGCCGCGACCCGCCGACTGGTGCGCGACCGGATCCGCGCGGCGGCGCGATGAGCGCCACCGGGTCCGAGCACACGACGCAGCGGGTGCCCGCGGGCACGGGGCCGCACGTGTCCGCGCTGCTCCCGCGCGGGGTGCTCGTCGCCGCCACGGTCCTCGCCGTGGCCGCTCAGGTCGTGGGTCGGGAGTGGCCGGGCGGCCCGCTGCCGGCGCTGGTCCCGGTCCTGCTCGCGCTCCTCCTCGCCGGCCGCCCCGGCCTGCCCCTCGGCACCCTCGTCGTCGGGGGTCCCGTCCTCCTGGCCCTCGTGGCGGGGGACGGCCTCACCGGCGGTGACGCCGCACGGGACAGCGTCACGCTGCTCGGCTGCCACCTCGCCCACCTCGCCGCCGCGCTCGCGGCGGTGCTCCCCGCGGGCACGCGCCTCGAGGTCGACGCCCTCGCGCCGACGTGGCGGCGGTTCCTCCTCGTGCAGGGAGTCGCCCAGGCGGTGCTCGTCCTGGCGGTGATCGTCGCGACCCTTCCCGTCGCCTGAATCGTCCGTCGTCGTGCTGCGTCGGGAAGGCCCGGGCCGGAGGTCCTCCTGTGCGTCGTTACGCTCCACCGGTGAGCAGGACCCCCGGCTTCTCGACCCGCGCGATCCACGTCGGCTCCGAGCCCGACCCGGCGACGGGCTCGGTGATCCCGCCGATCTACCAGACCTCCACCTACGCCCAGGACGGGGTGGGCGGGCTGCGCACCGGACTCGGCGTGGGCTACGAGTACAGCCGCTCGGGCAACCCCACCCGCACGGCCTTCGAGAGCGCGTTCGCGGCGGTCGAGACGGCCGGGGAGGAGCCGACCCGGGCCCTGTCCTTCGCGTCCGGTCTCGCCGCGGAGGACGCCGTCGTCCGCACCCTCACCCGGCCCGGGGACCACGTCGTGCTGCCCGGCGACGCCTACGGCGGCACGTACCGGCTCTTCGCCCGCGTCGCCGAGCCGTGGGGCGTCGCGTTCGACACCGCGCCGAGCAGCGACGTCGACGCCGTCCGCGCCGCCGTGCAGCCCGGCCGCACCCGGTTCGTGTGGGTCGAGACCCCGACGAACCCGCTGCTCGGGATCACCGACATCGCCGCCGTCGCCGCGGTCGCCCACGAGGCGGGCGCGCTGCTCGTCGTCGACAACACCTTCGCGACGCCGTACCTGCAGAACCCCCTCGAGCTCGGCGCCGACGTCGTCGTCCACTCGACGACGAAGTACGTCGGCGGGCACAGCGACGTCGTCGGCGGCGCCCTCGTCGTCCGCGCCGCCGGCGCCGCCGGGGCGGTCACCGACCCGCACACGAGCGAGCCGCTCGCGGACCGGCTCGCGTGGCACCAGAACGCGATGGGCGCGGTGTCGGGGCCGTTCGACGCGTGGCTCACGCTGCGCGGCCTCAAGACCCTCGCGGTGCGGATGGAGCGGCACAGCGCCTCCGCCGCACAGGTCGCGCAGTTCCTCGTCGACCACCCGGCGGTGTCCGACGTGCTGTACCCGGGCCTGCCCGGCCACCCGGGCCACGACGTCGCCGCGCGGCAGATGCGCCTGCCGGGCGGGATGGTGAGCTTCCGGCTGCGCCGCGGCCGCGACGCCGCCCTCAAGACGTGCGCCTCCACGGGCGTCTTCACCCTCGCCGAGAGCCTCGGTGGCATCGAGTCGCTCATCGAGCACCCGGGCGCCATGACGCACGCCTCCGTCGCGGGCTCGCCGCTGGAGGTGCCGGACGACCTCGTCCGGCTGTCGGTCGGGCTCGAGGACGTCGACGACCTCCTCGCCGACCTCGACGCGGCGCTCGCCGCCGCGTCGGCGTGAGCGACCCGCGCCCCACGTGACGTCCCTGCGGGTCTGCGTCGACGTCGGCTCGACGTGGACGAAGGGCCTCCTCGTGGACGTCGGCGACGGCAGCGGCGGCGACGGCGACGGCGACGGTAGCCACGGCCCGGACCGGCTCCTGCCGACGCTCGACGCGGCCGACGGCGTGCTGCGGTCCCCGGGCGTCGTCGCGACCGCGCAGCACCGCACGACCCTCGACACCGACGTCATGGACGGCGTCGCCGGTGTCGTCGCGCAGCTCGGGCACGCCGTCGGCGCGCACCCGGTGGCCTTCGGCCAGCCGCTCGTCTGCTCCTCCGCCGGGGGCGGGCTGCGGCTCGGGGTCGTCGGCTACGAGCGCGTGGTCACCGCCGAGGCCGCGCGCCGGGCCGCGGTGTCCGCCGGCGGCCGGGTCGTCCACCTCGCGTCGGGCCGGCTGCAGCCCGACGACGTCGCGGCGCTCGTCGCCGCACGGCCGGACGTCGTCGTCCTCACGGGAGGCACCGACGGCGGCGACGGCGAGGTGCTGCTCGCGAACGCGACCGCACTCGCCCCGGCGCTCGCGGCCGCCGGGCTCCCCGTCGTGCTCGCCGGCAACGCCGACGTCGCTCCCGAGGCCGAGGGGGCCCTCGCCGCGACCGGCGTGCGGGTCACCCGGGTGGGCAACGTGCTGCCCCGCATCGGCGACCTGCGGCCGGGACCCGCTCGGGCCGCCGTCCGGGAGGCGTTCCTCCGGCACGTCATCGGCGGTGAACGGCTGTCGCGCGGGCGGGGCTTCGACCGGCTCGTCCTCGCCGCCACCCCGGACGCCGTCCTCGCCGGCGTCGAGCAGCTCGCCCGCCGCTTCCCCGGCGGGGTCCTCGTCGTCGACGTCGGCGGCGCGACGACGGACGTGTACTCCGTGCTGTCCCAGCCCGCGGTCGACGCGGCCGACGACGACGTCGCCGGCACCGAGGGCGCGGCCCGGACCGTCGAGGGCGACCTCGGCATGCGGTGGTCCGCGCCCGGCGTCCTCGACGCCGCCGCCACGGAGCGGCTCGACGTGCCGCGCCTGCGGGACGACGCGGTCGTCGACGCCGTCGGGGCGCTCGCCGCGCGACCGGACCACGTGCCCGTCGACCCGGCCGGCGAGCACCTCGACACCGCCGTCGCCACTGGCGCCGCCGTCACCGCCGTCCGCCGGCACGCGCGCCCCGGCGCGCCCGGCGGGCCGGGCCGGCCGCTGCGCGACGTCGAGCTCCTCGTCGGCTCCGGCGGGGTGCTGCGCCACGGCGACGCCGCACGGGCGCGGGCCGTGCTCGGGGCGGTCCTCGACGACCACGCCGGCGCGTGGCACGTGCCCGACGCCGCGGTGCCCGTCGTCGACCGGGACTACGTCCTGTGCGCGCTCGGGCTGCTCGCCCTCGCCCGCGCCTGACCGGCCCGGGCAGCCCGCCGGTCTATCGTGGCCGGTCGTGAGGAGGGCGGAGTGACCAGCGAGCAGCAGGTCCGCCGCGGCAGCACGTTCGTGCGGTGGTGGACCGGGCCGACCAAGGCCGTCCTCGACGCCGTCGTCCTCGTGGGGTCGGTGCTCCTCACCATCACGGCCCGCCTCGACCTCACGATCGCGTCGACGATCGACCCGGTCGGGCTCACGTGGTACCTCGTCGCGGTCGTCGGCACCCTGCTGGCGGTCGGCACCGCCGTCGTCTACCGCGGGCAGTACCGGTACGGCTCGTTCGAGGAGATCAGCGTCCTCGCCGTCGTCGTCGGCATGACCTCGGTCGTCGGGCTCGCCTTCGCCGTCCTCGGTCCGCAGCCGCGCGTCGTCCCACTGTCGGTGCCGGTCGTGTCGTCCGCCATCGCCCTCATCGGCATGGCGGGCCTGCGCTGGATCGGCCGGCGGGCCATCGACGCCCAGTCGGCGCCCGGCCGCGATACCGAGCGCGTCCTCGTGCTGGGCGCGGGCGAGAGCGGCTACCAGGTGATCCGGGCGATGCTCAAGGACCCGACGAGCCCGTTCCGGCCCGTCGGGCTCATCGACGACGACCCGGGCAAGCGGAACCTCCGCATCGAGGGCGTCCGCGTGCTCGGCACCACGGCACAGCTCGCGGACCTCGCCCGGCGCACGAGCGCCACCACCGTCGTGCTCGCGGTCCGCACCGCCTCCGCGGCCGACGTCCGCCACCTCACGGCCACCAGCCGCGCGGCCGGCCTCCGGCTGCTGAGCGTGCCGTCGACCGAGCGGATGCTCGGCAGCCAGATCGAGCTCGGCGACATCCGCGCGCTCACGGTCGAGGACCTCCTCGGCCGGCACCAGATCTCCACCGACGTCCACGAGATCGCCATGTACCTGACGGGCCGCCGGGTCCTCGTCACCGGCGCGGGCGGGTCCATCGGCTCCGAGCTGTGCCGGCAGATCCACGCCTTCCACCCCGCGGCGCTCGTCATGCTCGAGCGGGACGAGTCCGCGCTCCACGCCGTCCAGCTGAGCATCGAGGGGCACGCCCTGCTCGACGACGGCAACCTCGTGCTCGCCGACATCCGCGACCCCGACCGCCTCCGCGAGGTCTTCGCCGAGCACCGTCCGGACGTCGTCTTCCACGCCGCCGCGCTCAAGCACCTGCCGCTCGTCGAGGCCCACCCCGGCGAGGCCGTGCAGAGCAACGTGTGGGGCACCCTCAACGTGCTGCGGGCGGCGAAGGAGAGCGGCGTCGAGCGGTTCATCAACATCTCGACCGACAAGGCCGCCGACCCCACGAGCGTCCTCGGGTGGTCGAAGCGGATCGCGGAGCGCCTCACGGCCGAGTTCGCCCGCGACGGCTCCCGCTACATGAGCGTGCGCTTCGGCAACGTGCTCGGCAGTCGCGGCTCCGTGCTCCACACGTTCGCCGACCAGGTCGCCCGCGGCGGGCCCGTCACCATCACCGACCGCCGCGTCACCCGCTACTTCATGACCGTCCCCGAGGCGGTCGAGCTCGTCATCCAGTGCGGGGCCATCGGCGGCGCCGGGGAGAGCCTCGTCCTCGACATGGGCGAGCCGGTCCTCATCGCCGAGATCGCCGCCCGCATCGCCGACCTCGCGGGCGCCACGGTCGAGGTCGTCGAGACGGGGCTGCGGCCGGGCGAGAAGCTCCACGAGGACTTGATCGGCGCCGAGGAGGTCGGGACCCGCCGGTCCCACCCCCTCATCACGCACGTGCCGGTGCCCCCCCTGCCGCCCGGCACGGTGACCGGGCTCGACCCGCACCGGCCCCGCGAGGAGGTGGTCGCCGCGCTTCGGTCGGTGTCGGAGCACGGCCTGCCCGGTGCCGCGGGCTCGCCCGGGCTGGAGGTCAGCGCGACGTGAGCGGGCTCGTCCCCTCGCTCGGTCTCGGCCTGCTCGCGGCCGTCGTCACCGCCGCCCTGTGCCCGCTGCTGCCGGGGCTGCTGCGCCGCGCCCACCTCCTCGACGCCCCCGGCGACCGGTCGTCGCACACGGTCCCGACCCCGCGAGGCGGCGGGCTCGCCGTGCTCGCCGGCGCCGTGGTGGCAGCGGTGGCGGCGCTCGCCCTCGGTCCGGCCGTGCCGGTCCTCGCGGGCGGCTGGGTCCCGGCGCTCGCCGCGGTCGGGGTCGCCGCCGGCCTCATCGGCCTCGTCGACGACGCCCGCGGCCTGCCGCCGGGGCTCCGCGCGGTCCTCCAGCTCCTCGTCGGCACGGGTGCGGGGCTGCTCGTCGTCGCGCTCGACGGCGTCAGCTGGGTGTGGGTGCCGGTCGCGGCCGTCGCGCTCGCCGCGTACGTCAACGCCGTCAACTTCATGGACGGCCTCAACACGGTGACGGGCCTCCACGCCGTCGTCACGGGCGTCGCCTTCGCCGTCATGGGCGTGGTCGCGGACGCCACCGGCCCGGCGGACACCGAGTGGCTGCTGCCGGCGGGGCTCGTCGTCGCCGGTGTCGGGCTCGGGTTCCTGCCGTTCAACGGGCTCTCGGGCGGGCCCGCCCGGCTGTTCCTCGGCGACGTCGGCTCCTACGGCCTCGGCGCGATGATCGCGTTCCTCGCGGGCGCCGGCTTCCTCACCGGCCTGCCGCTGGAGATGGCGCTGGCCCCGCTCGTCGTGTGGCTCGCCGACACCGCGCACACCCTGGTCCTGCGCATGGCCGCGGGGGAGCGGTGGTACCTGCCGCACCGCACGCACGCCTACCAGCGCCTCACCGACGCCGGCTGGTCCCACCGCCAGGTCGGGGTCGCCGCCGCGGGGGCCACGGCGCTCGCCGCGGTCGTCGCCACGCTCGTCGCGCAGGACGCTCTCGTGTGGCGGCTCGTCGGCGCCGTCGCCCTCGTCCTGCTCGGCTGGGCGTGGGTCAAGCTGCCCGCGTGGCTCGGTCACCCCTCGCCCTGGGGCGCGGTCGCCCGCGCCCGGCGCGGCTGAGGGGTCGGGCCCGCCGCCGTGCGCGTCACGCTGCTCACCCACTACTACGAGCCCGAGGTCGGGGCGCCGCAACGGCGCTGGGCGGCGTTCGTGCCGCGGCTGGTCGCCGCCGGGCTCGACGTCACGGTCGTCACGACCGTTCCGCACTACCCCGTCGGCCGGGCCGCGCCCGGCGCGCCGGGCCCGGGGCGCGGCGTCGGCCGCCACGGCGAGACGGTCGTCCGCGTGCGCTACCTGCCGTACGACGGGGCCCGGGGGCGACGGGCGCTCGACCAGCTGCGCGTCGCGCTCGCGTCGGTGGCGCCCGCGGTGCGGTCACGGCCCGACGTCGTCGTCGCGACCGTGCCGGGCCTGCCGACGCTCGCCGCCGGCCGCCTCGTCGCGACGCTCGCCCGCGCCCGGCTCGTCGTCGAGATGCGCGACGCGTGGCCGGACCTCCTCGACGACGCCGGCACCGGCCCGGCCGCCGTCCGCGGGGTCGTCCGTCGCGTCGTGACCGCGCTGCAGCGCTCCGCCGACGCCGTCGTCGCCGTCAGCGAGCGCTTCGCCGCCCGGCTCGCCGCGCGCGGCGTCCGGCGGGCCGTCCACGTCGCGAACGGCACCGACCTCGCCCTCGTCCCGCCGCTGCCGCGCCCCGACCCGCCCGCCGCCGGCGAGCCGCTGCGGGTCCTGTACGCCGGGACGGTGGGGGAGAGCCAGGCCGTCCACCTCGCCGTGCGGGCCGTCGGGCTGTGCCCGCCCGGCACGGTGACGCTGACCGTCGTCGGGCACGGCGCCGCGCTGCCGCTCGTCCACGCCGAGCGCGACCGGCTGCCCGACCCCGCGGCCGTCACCGTCCTGCCGCCGACGGACCCGGACGGGGTGCGGTCGCTCCTCGCCACCCACCACACGGCCCTCGTCACGCTGCGGGACTGGCCCTCGTTCACCGCCACCGTGCCGTCGAAGCTCTACGAGCTGCTCGCCGTCGGCCGGCACGTGAGCGCGGTCGTCGCGGGGGAGGCCGCCGACGTCGCCGTGGCGGCCGGCGGCGCCGACGTCGTCGCGCCCGAGGACCCCGCGGCGCTCGCGGCGCTGTGGCAGGCGCTGCACGACGACCCCACCCGGCTGGTCGTCGGGGAGGCGCCGCGCCGCTGGGTGGCGGCGCACGCGGACGACCCCGTCCTCGCCGACCGCTACCGCGACCTGCTCCGGTCCCTCGCGGGGGAGCGGTCGGCGTGAGCGGCTGGGTCGTGCTCGGGGGCAGCGGCTTCGTCGGCGCCGCGGTGCTGGCCGCCGCCCGGGCCGCCGGGCACGACGCCCGGGCGCTGCCGGCGCCCCGGCTCGTCGCCCCGGTCGGGTCGGCGCCGCAGGACCTCCTCGCCCTCGCGCGCGGCCCCGCGGCGACGCTCGCGCCGCAGGTGGCGGGAGCCGACGTCGTCGTCAACGCCGCGGGCCTCGCGACCCCGGGCGCGCCCGCGTCACCGGAGCTCACCGGCGCCGACGCGCTGCTGCCGGGCGTCGTCGTCCTCGCGGCCGGCGCGGCCGGGGTGCCGCGGGTCGTCCACCTGTCCTCGGCCGCCGTGCAGGGCGAGCGCGCCGTCCTCGACGCCTCCGACGTGCTCGACCCGCGCACGCCCTACGCACGGGCCAAGGCCGACGGCGAGCGGGTCGTCGCGCTCGCACGCGCCCACGTCGCGTCGCGGGTGGTGCTCGCCCGGGCGACCAGCGTGCAGGGCACGGGCCGGGGGACGACCGAGCAGCTCGCCCGGCTCGCGCGCTCGCCCCTGTCGAGCGTCGCCGGAGCCGGCGACGACCCCGTACCCGTGACGAGCGCCGAGGGCCTCGGTCGCTGGGTCGTGGGGCTCGCGACGGCCGACGACCCGCCGGCGGTCGCGCTGCAGCCCGGCGAGGGCTGGACCACGGCCTCGCTCCTGCGCCACCTCGGCGGGCGGGAGCCGCACCACCTGCCGGTGCCCCTCGCCCGCGCCCTGGTGCGGGTCGGCTACGCCACGAGCCGGCTGCTCGGCGGCCGGGGTCGCGCGGCCGTGCGGCGCGTCGAGCTCGTGTGGTTCGGCCAGCGGCAGGTGTGAACCGACGCGCGCCGACCCGTCAGCTCCGCGCGAGGGACATCGCTTCGAGGTGCTGCAGGAGCGCCTCGTAGTAGCCGCCCACGTAGTGGTAGTGGTCGAGGCCCCACTTGTGGTCGGGGTCGGCGACGACGACGTCGTCGGGCGCCTGCCACTGCTCGCCGCCGAAGGCCGTCGCGAGGGCGTCGTACATGACGGCGAGGCGGCCGTTGACCCGCTCCGCGCGCTCCAGGGCCTCGTCGTCGAAGCGGGCGTCGCCCACGGCCCGCGTCGCGAACAGCGCCCGGTGGACCACGACGCGCACGTCGGGCATCCGGGCCCGCAGCCGCGGCGCCGCCCGCGACACGGCGTCGGTGAACAGCTCGACGCGCTCGTCGGAGTCGACGTCCGCGCCGGGAGTGGCGGTGAGCCGGCTCCGCAGCGACGTCTCCGCGAGGTGCGTGGAGTACGTGACGACCGTGCCGTCGAGCCGCGCGAGGCGGAAGCGCTCGTCGATGAGGTCGACGAGGAGGACGTCCGGTCCCGTCGCGGCCGCGCGCTGGAGCACGGTCTTGTCGAGGTCGGACTGCACCATGCGCGCCCGCCACCCCTCGAGCGGGCGCAGGGCCTCGAGGCTCGGCACCGCCTTCACCGGGGGTCGCACCTGCGACACCCACGACGTCCGCGCCCAGTACCCGGCGAGGTCGAGGGCGTGCGGGCGGTGCTCGAACGTGTCCCGCGACACGCACGAGCCGATGACGGCGACCTTCACGGGGCCCGCCTCAGCCCTCGGGCCCGAACAGGCTCCGGCAGAACGCGGTCATGGTCTCCTCCGGGTCGAACAGCTGCGCAGCCGTCCGACGGTAGCCCTCCCGCGCCCTCGCCGCCGCCGTGTCGTCCTCGAGCACCCCGACGGCCCTGTCGACGAGCGCGTCTACGGACGCCGACACCCACGACGGCGGGTACACGCGGTCCGCGCCGGGCCACGCGAGCAGGAGCGGGACGGCGCCACTGGCGGCGCCGTCGGCGACCGTGAGGTGGAAGGACTCGTGGTCGCTCGTCGACAGGACGAAGCCGACCTGCCGGTACCACTGCGGCATCTCGCCGAAGCCGTCGAGGTGGACCGCCCCCGCGAGCCGCGGGTCCTCGGTGAGGCGGGCGAGCTGTCCCTCGTACCAGGCGAGCTCGTCGGGCCGGTCCTTCATCCACGGGTAGTCCTCGGGTCGCTTGCCCCGCACCCGCAGGACGACGTCGTGGCCGCGCTCGCGGATCCCGGCGACGACGTCGAGGGCGAGGTCGAGCCGCTTCGCGCGTGGCGTCATGCCGACGAAGCCGATCGTGCGGGCCGCCTCCGGGGTCTTGTCGAGCCGGAGCGCGGCGACGTCGACGTAGTTCGGCACGACGCTCGTGCGGGCGGCGTCGAGACCGAGCCGCAGCGTCACGACGTCCCGCACGTGCGGGCCGACGAACATGACGTCGTCGAAGCGGTCGAGCCGCACGGCCGCGAGGAGGTTCGAGCGCAGCTCCTGCGCGTGGAGCCGGCCGACGAGCCGCTGCCCGGGCCGCACCCGGCGGCTGTACCAGGCGGCGTTGCCGAGCAGCCACTCGCACAGCACGACGTCGGCCTGCCCGAGGAGCTCCTCGCTGCGGGCGGCGTCGTGCTGGTTGTGGCCCTGCCAGCGGTCCTCGAGCACCTCGTGGCCCTCGGCGCGCAGGCGGGCGAGGAGCGGCTCCGCGAACTTGAGGTCGTGGCCGGCGACGAGCACCCGGTGCGGGCGGGGCCGCACCTCGAGCCGGTCGCGCGGGGCGGGCGTGGCGTGGTGCAGCACGACGGGGGACCGCTCGTCGCCGGGGACGAGCAGGCGCGGGCCGGTGGGCGCGGCCAGGGCGTCCGCCCCGTCGGGACCGAGGCCGAGGCCCTCGCCCGCGGGCGAGGCGGGGTCGACGACGAGGGGCGTCGTGCGGGTGACGGGCCGTCGGTCGACGACGACGTCGCGACCCACGGCGCGTGCGACGTGGAGGACGTCCTCCACGAGCGTCTCCGGCCAGGTGAGGACGTCGTCGGCGCCGGCCTCGAGCCGGGCGGCGTCGGCCGGGGCCTCGTCGGGGGCGACCAGCCGGATCCCCGACATCGCCGCGACCTGCGCCACCGTCGGGTCGGGCGCGGGTGTGGCGAGCGCGGTCGGGTGCACCGTCTGCCGGAGCACGGCCTCGACGACCGCGGTGTCGACCCGGTCGACGACGAGGGTGCACGGCGGGGCCGCCGGCCCCTCGACGGCGAGGCCGACCGTCCGGGCGACGTGGGCGAGGCGGTGGCCCACGAGGTGCGCGCGGTGGACGGCGCGGAACATCGCGAGGGCGTCGACGAGCCGCTCGTGCGGCTCGTCGTGCCAGCGATGCAGGACCGCGGCGGCCTCGGTCCGGTCGGCGACGACGGGGAAGTCGTCGCCGAGGGTCTCGACGACCCCGCGGCCTCGCCCGCTCAGCACCGCCGCGCCGCTCGCGGCGATCTCGACGACCCGGCGGCTGAACATCGTGGGGGAGTCGGTGACGGAGTTGACGTTGAGGTGGACGGGGTGGTGCCGGTACGCCTCGACCATCGCGTCGTACGGCAGCCCGCCCCGCACGGCGCCCGAGAAGCGCTCGGGGAAGTGGTACGGGCTGTCGGGGTGCAGCAGCTGCCGGTCGTAGACCGTGAGCCCGACCTCGGCGGCGGCGTCGAGGAGGTCGTCGAGCTCGGCCGACCGGTCGGGGTAGCGGTCGCCGTAGTACGTGCCGGCGTACGCGACGAAGGAGTCGAGCGGCTGCGTGGCGACGGGCCGGTGGAGGAGCGGCTGCGCGGCGAACGGCAGCGACGACACCGTCCGGTTGAGGGTGCCCGGCTCGCGCATGTACCGACGGATCATCGTCGCGTCGGTGGTGAGGACGTGGTCGAACAGGGCGGCGGCCGGCGCGAAGCGCCGGTAGTGGACGGGGTCCTCCTTGTTCCAGAACACCGTGGGGACACCCCGCTCCCGGCACGCCTCGACGAGCTCGGCGAGCCGGTCGAGGCCGGTGTCCTCGTAGCAGCCGACGAGCTTCGTCCACGCGCCGCCGTTGCCCTCCCACGCCGACTCGACGAGCAGCAGGTCGAGGCCGTCGAGCACGTCGCCGGTGTCGCCGGGCACGAGGCGGACCGGCTGCACCTCCGCGCCGAAGGTGTCGGTGGTGAAGCGGTCGGCGACGAGCCCGACCCGCAGGTCCGCGAGCGGTCGACCCGGCTGTGCACCGGTGCCGACGGTGACGAGCGCGTCGTGGACCGCCGCGACCCGCGCCGCGGTGCTCTGCCACGAGCGGTGCTCGACGACCCACGCCCGGCCCCGCCGGCCGGTCTCCGCCCGCAGCGTCCCGTCGCGCAGGTACGGCTCGAGCGCGTCGGCGAGCGAGCCGGCGTCGTCGGGAGCCGCGAGGCTGCCCGTCGTGCCGTCCTGCGTGTAGACGACGTGCGGCGCGACGGACGTCACGACGAGCGGGCGGGCCGTCGCGAGCGCCTCGAGCGGCTTGAGCGCGGACACGAGCTCGGTGACGGCGAGCGAGCGGCGGGGCACCGCGACGACGTCGAACAGGTGCATGAGCCGGCGCGCCTGGACGTGGTCGACGCGGCCGGTGAACGTCACGTGACCCTGCAGCCCGAGCGCGGCGGTCCGCTCCCGCAGCCGCGGGCCCTCCTTGCCGTCGCCGACGAGGAGCAGGTGGAGGGGCACGCCCCGCTCACGCAGGAGCGCCACGGCGTCGAGCAGCACGTCGAGGCCCTCGTACTGGACGAAGCTGCCCGCGTAGCCGACGACCGGCACACCCGGGGGCAGGTCGACCCCGGTCGGGCCGAGGTCGACCCGGTCGAGCGGGGCGTAGTCGTCGACGTCGACGCTGTTGGGGGCGAGCGAGATCCGATCCGCGTCGACGCCGCGGCGGACGAGCTCGTCCTTCACCTGCTCGGTGATCGCGAGGACGTGGTCGGCCTCGCGGGCGCACAGCGCCTCGAGGTCCCGCTGGAGGCGGAACATCTCGCTGTCGGCGTAGCCGGGGTTCGCCGACGCGCCCGTCACCTCCCACAGGCCGCGGACCTCGTAGACGAACGGCACACCGAGCCGGCGCGCGGCGATGAGGCCGGCGAGGCCCGTCGTGTAGTTGGACGCCGCGTGCACGACGCCGGCGCGGTGCGCCCGGGCCTCGCGTGCCACGAGGTCGGCGCTGACGGCGAGGTACTCGAGGAACTGGTCCCGCTGCCGGTCGGCGCCGGGGGTGAGGACGAGGGTGGCGCCGTCGAGCGGCACGACGCGGCGCTCCGCCCGCCCCACGCCCTCGACCTCGTCCCACGGGAAGCCGGGCCGCGTGACGACGCGGACGTCCCGCCCGAGCCCGGCGAGGGCGCTCGTGAGCCCGCCGGTGCGCTGGGCGTAGCCGTTGCTGAGGTGCGGCGGCGCGGAGTACGCGACGTAGACGACGGCGTCGCGGCGCGGGGAGTACAGCGCGGCGTGCTGGCGCGGCGGCACCGGGACGGCCTCCGGGCGCAGCCCGTGCAGGCCCCGCACGTGCGCGAGGAGGGCCTCGGCGGGCCGGTTGTCCCGGACGTCGGCGTACGTGACGTCGGCGAGGACGGTCGCCGCCCCGGTGAGGTCGCCGTGCTCGGTGAGGACGGCGCGGGCGGCCGCCAGGGTCGCGCGGAGCTCCGGCGGCAGGGGTCGGTCGACGCGCCGGCGCCGGACCACCGGGGCGGGGCGCGCGCCGAGCAGCCGCGTCCGCAGCCGCTCCCGCACGCGCCACAGCCGGCGGCGCAGCGGGTACGAGCGGCGGACCGCCTCCCGGAGCAGGTCGGTGGCGCCGGATCGGCGGGCGACGTCCCGCACCCCCGCGGGGGTGCGGGCGGCGAGGCGCGCGAGACCGCTGCCGGCCGGGCGCGGGGACGGCGTGGGGCGGGGCGCGGTGTCGATCGTCGTGCTCCTCGGGCTCCGGGCGGCGCCGGGACTGCGCCCGGCCGGTGCCGGGGGGCCGCGTCCTGTGCCGTCACGGGTCGTGGTGCGTCCTCCCGGGTGCCCAGTATGGGCGCCTCGTGGCGTCCCGGACGCCTCCGCGCACGCGTGTAGCCTCGCCACGGCACGGCCGGGCAGGTGCCGCGCGCCCGCGCGCGGCCCGCCGAGGCCTCCCCCGCGCACTGAGAGGACGACCCTGACATGCAGGAACTCGGGACCATCGCGGTCATCGGGCTCGGCTACATCGGCCTGCCGACGGCCGCCGCCATCGCCGCGCGCGGCCACCGCGTCGTGGGCGTGGACGTCAACGAGAGCACCGTCTCGGCGGTCTCGGAGGGTCGTGTCCCGTTCGTCGAGCCCGACCTCGGGGGAGTCGTCGAGAAGGCGGTCGCCGACGGCCTGCTGACGGCGACCACCGAGATGCCGGAGGCCGACGCGTACGTCGTCGCCGTCCCGACGCCGTTCCTCGACGACAAGTCCGCCGACCTGTCGTACATCAAGGCCGCGAGCGAGGCCATCGCCCCCCGCCTGCGGGGCGGGGAGATCGTCATCCTCGAGTCGACGTCGCCGCCCGGCGCCACCGAGCAGATGGGGGAGTGGCTGCTCGCCGCCCGCCCCGACCTCGCCGTCGCCGGCACCGGCGACGGCCGCCCGGAGGTGTTCCTCGCCCACTGCCCCGAGCGGGTCCTGCCCGGCCGGATCATGGTGGAGATCGTCGAGAACGACCGGGTCATCGGGGGCGTGACGCCGGCGTGCGCCGAGCGCGCCGCCGACGTCTACCGCATCTTCTGCCGCGGCGAGCTCCTCACGACCGACGCCCGCACCGCCGAGCTGTGCAAGCTCGTCGAGAACAGCTTCCGCGACGTCAACATCGCCTTCGCCAACGAGCTCGCGGGCATCTGCGACGAGCTCGGCATCGACGTGTGGCGCCTCATCGAGCTCGCGAACCGCCACCCGCGCGTCAACATCCTCAAGCCCGGTCCCGGCGTCGGCGGGCACTGCATCGCCGTCGACCCGTGGTTCATCGTCGCCGCGGCCCCGGGGCGCTCCGCCCTCATCCGCCAGGCCCGCGAGACGAACGACGCGCGCCCGGCGCAGGTCGTCGACAAGGTCCGCGCCGCCCTGCCCGAGGGTCGCAGCGCGACCGTCGCGGCGCTCGGGCTCGCGTTCAAGGCCGACGTCGACGACCTGCGGGAGTCCCCGGCGCTCCACGTCGCCGGGGAGATCGCCGACATGCTGGGCGAGGAGGGCACGCTGGTCGCCGTCGAGCCGCACGTCGAGGCGCTGCCCCGCTCGCTCGCCAACCGCCGCAACGTCGAGCTCGCCGACCTGTCCACCGCCCTCGAGCGCGCGGACGTCCTCGTGCTCCTCGTCGACCACAAGGAGTTCGCGGGCGTCGACGCCGGGCAGATCGGCGGCAAGGCCGTCGTCGACACCCGGGGGCAGTGGCGCCACGTGGTGGCAGCGCGATGAGCGAGCCGGGGGGCGCGCCGAAGCGGGTCATGCTCGTCTACGGCACGCGGCCGGAGGCCATCAAGATGGCCCCGCTCGTGCCGGCGCTCCGCGAGGCGCCCGGCCTCGAGCCGGTCGTCGCGGTCACGGGCCAGCACCGGGAGATGCTCGACCAGGTCAACGACCTGTTCGGGATCGTCCCCGACCACGATCTCAACATCATCCAGCCGCGGCAGACCCTCGTCGACGTCACCGTCAAGGCCCTCACCGGCCTCTCGGACGTGCTGAGGGCCGACCGCCCGGACCTCGTCGTCGTCCAGGGCGACACCACGACGAGCACCGTGGCGGCGCTCGCCGCCGCGTACGAGCAGGTCCCCGTCGCGCACGTCGAGGCCGGGCTGCGGACGCACAACCGGTACTCGCCGTTCCCCGAGGAGATCAACCGGCGGGTGACGGGCCAGCTCGCCAACCTCCACCTCGCCCCCACCGCGACGAGCCGGGCGAACCTGCTCCGCGAGGGCGTCGACCCCGCCGACGTCGCCGTCACCGGTAACACCGTCATCGACGCCCTCCTCGGGGTGGTCGGCCGCGGCGCCGACCTCACCGACCCCGCCCTCACGTGGCTCAACGACGACCCGCGGCGCGTTCTCCTCGTCACCACGCACCGCCGGGAGTCGTGGGGCGAGCCGATGGCGGCGGTCGCCCGCGGCCTCGCGCGGATCGCGCGGGACTTCCCCGACCTCGCCGTCGTCATCCCCCTGCACCGCAACCCGGTCGTCCGCGAGGTCGTCATGCCCGCGGTCGAGGGGCTGCCGAACGTCACCGTCCTCGAGCCGCTGGAGTACGCGGAGTTCGCGCGGGTCATGAACCGGGCCCACGTCGTCCTCACCGACTCCGGCGGCGTCCAGGAGGAGGCCCCGAGCCTCGGCAAGCCCGTGCTCGTCATGCGCGAGAACACGGAGCGGCCCGAGGCCGTCGAGGCGGGCACGGTCCGGCTCATCGGCACGGACGAGGACCGGGTGGTCGACGAGGTGTCGCTCCTGCTGCGCGACGAGGGCGCCTACGCCGCCATGGCGAACGCCGTCAACCCCTACGGCGACGGGCACGCGGCCGAGCGCTCCGTGGCCGCGATGGCGCAGCTGCTCGGCACGGGCTCGCGGGTCGCGGACTTCGCCCCCGAGTCCTGACGCCCCGGGGCGCCGGAGTCAGGATCGCTCGACGACGGCGCTGAAGCTGCGGTCGAGGCCGACGACGGGCCCCGGCAGGCGCGGGGCCTCGCGACGGGTGCCGGCGCGGAAGTGGCGCCAGCCGGCGTTGTAGTCCTTGTACGCCCCGAGGACCTCCTCGGTGGGCCCGTCGAGGCGCAGCTCCCCGTCGTGGATCCACATCGTGCGGGTGCACGTGTCCTCGACCGCCGCGAGGGTGTGGCTCACGAGGAACACCGTGCCGGCCTCGGCCTGCAGCTGGCGGATGCGCTCCTGGCTGCGTTCGCGGAACTCGGCGTCGCCGGTGTTGAGGGCCTCGTCGATGAGGAGCACCTCCGGGACCTTCGCCGTCGCGATGGCGAACTTGAGGCGGGACCCCATGCCCGCGCTGTACGTGCGCATGGGCCGGTAGATCGCGTCGCCGATGCCGGAGAACTCGGCGATCTCGTCCTTGCGCTCGCGGATCTCCTTCGGCGTCATGCCGATGGCGAGGCAGCCGAGCTCGATGTTCCGCTCGCCCGACAGGTTGGGGAGCAGGGCGGCGTTGACCCCGAGCAGGGTGGGGGTGGCGCTCGCCCACACCGCGCCACCGCTCACGGGGCTGAGCCCGGCGATGGCACGGAGGAACGTGCTCTTGCCGGAGCCGTTGCGCCCGACGATGCCGACGGCCTCGCCGCGGTGGACGACGGCGGAGATGCCCTTGAGCGCCTCGACCCGCTGCCGGGTGGTGCCGCGGCGCCGCCTGCCGTCGCCGCCGTGGCGGCCGACCTGGACCTCGAACGTCACCCGGAGGTCGTCGACGACGACGGTGGGCGGGGAGCCGCCGGTGCGGCGGGAGGTGCGCTCACTCACGGGAGTACACCTCCTCCGCGCGCCAGAACGCGAGGAAGCCGAGGACGGTGAGGACGAGGGCCCAGGCGGTGCCGAGCAGCCAGTACCGGGCGTCGCTGACGGTCTGGTAGAGGACGGCGTCCCGGGCCAGCGTGAGGTAGATGTGCACCGGGTTGAGCTCGAGCACCGCGAGCAGACCGGGCTGGTCGGCGGCGAGGCGGCGGATGTCGAAGAAGACGCCGGAGGCGTACAGCCACAGCCGCAGGAGGAACGGGATCAGCTGCCCGACGTCGTTGACCTGCGCGGTCAGGCGCGCGGCGAAGAACGCGACCCCGAGGTTGAACAGCGTGACGAGCACGAGCACCGGCACGAGCAGCAGCCAGTGCCACGTGACGGGCGACACGGGCGGGGAGATGAGGACGACGACGAGCATGACGCCGACCGCGGGCAGGAAGCCCAGCGCCTGCCGGACGACGAGGCCGATGGGCAGCGCGGCCCGGGGGAAGGCGAGGACCTGGATCATCCGCCGGTTGCCCGTCACCGCGCGGGCGCCCTCCGACACCGCGCGCGCCGTGTACTGGTAGAGGAAGATCCCGATGACGAGGAAGCCGATGAAGTCCTCGACCTGGTCCGACGTCCCGAGCAGCAGCCCGAAGATCAGGTAGTACGCCAGCCCGAGCAGCAGCGGGTTGAGCACGAGCCACAGCGGCCCCAGCCGGTCCTGGGCGGTGTTCGACGCGAGGCCGGAGCGTGCCGTCGACAGGATGAAGTGCCGCCGGTCCCACAGCTGCGCGAGGTACACCCCGAGGGAGGGCCGCCGGCCCACGGGACGCAGGCCGTGCTCGCGGCCGAGCGCGGCGAGCTCCTCGCTCGTCACGCGGTCACCGGCGGACGCCATGGGCCCAGACCTCCTCGTACACCTGCCGGTAGACCGCGGCGTTGGCGGTCCACGTCCTGTCGCGACCCACCCGTTCCCGCGCGTGCGCCCCGAGCCTACGGCGTGTCGCGGGGTCGGTGAGGCGCGCGAGGGCGTCGGCGAGGGCGGCCGGGTCCTCCGGGGCGACGACGAGCCCCTCGACGCCGTCGTCGGCGAACTCCCGCAGCGCCGGCAGGTCGCTGAGCACGAGCGGCAGGCCCGCCGCCATCGCCTCGGCGGGCTTGAGGGGGGTGACGAGGCGGCAGACGGGCGTGTCGGTGCGGGGCACGACGAAGACGTCGAGGGCGGCGAGGTGCGCCGGCACCTGCTCCTTCGGCACCCGCCCGGGCAGGACGAGCCTCGCCCCGGCCGGCAGCTCGCGGCCGAGCCGGGCGAGGCGCGGGGCGTCGTCGCCGGCGCCGACGAGGAGGACCGTGACCGCGGTGCCCGAGCCGGCGAGCCGGGCCGCGGCGGCGAGGAGCACGTCGAAGCCCTCGTAGTCGACGAGGCTCGACACGCTGCCGACGACGTAGTCGTCCGGGCCGATGCCGAGCGCCCGCCGGGTGGCGTCCCGGTCGGCACGCCGCGCGGCCTCGTCGGCCCCGCGCGCGAGGAGGTCGTCGTCGACGGCGTTCGGCACGAGGCGGATGTCCCCACGGCCCGTCCGCGCGGCGAGGTCGTCGCGCATCCCCGCCCCGATCGTGAGGGCGGCGTCGGCGTGCTGGACGGCGAACTCCTCCTGCGCACGGAACAGCGCGTACCGGTCGCTGTCGCGGGCACCGGGACCCGTCCGCTGCGCCCACGTCTCCTCCAGCACCCCGCGGACCTCGTAGACGACCGGCAGGCCGAGCCGGCGCCCGACGTGGAGCGCGGCGAGGGCGTTCGGCCAGTGGCTGTGGGCGTGGAGCAGGTCGGCGCCGGTGTCGCGCGCGAGCCGCTCGAGCGCGTCGAGCCAGCGCCGCAGCCGGGCCTCGGCGTCGAACGGGAGGGTCCGGGGCAGGAGCCGGTGGTAGGGGATCCCGTCGACGACGTCAAGGGCGGGGCCCGGGAGGCGTCCCACCGTCGCGGGGTAGCCGAGCGGGGTGGCGGCGGCGACCTCGACGTCGGCCTGCGCGCGCTGCACGCGCAGGACTGCCTGCGTGCGCTGGGTGTACCCGCTGCGGGTGTGCGGCAGGGAGTTCGTCACGACGTGGAGGACGCGCCGGCCCCCGCCGCTCGCGGGGGACGCGGGCGTGGTGTCGGGGCGCCACCGCGCCGCTGCCAGCTCCGCGGCGAGGCGCCGGCGCAGCCGCGAGGCCGCCGGTGCCAGCGCCACGGCCTCCTCCCAGCGGCCGGCGTGCCAGGCGGCGCGGGCGGCGGCCAGGGCCGGTGCCCCGGCGCTGCCGTCGCTCAGCCGCGGTGCGAGCCGGTCCGCGACGGCGGCGAGGGGACCGGCCCGGCGCAGCGCCCGGAGCACCACCTCGGGCTCCTGGGTCGCGCGGGAGAGCACGGCGCTGCCCCACAGCAGCAGCCGGTCGGGGGCGGCTGGCACCGGGCAAGGAAACCACAGCGGGCGCGTGCTCCCGGGCGGAGCCGGAGGCGCTGGTACGTTGCCCGGGACCGCGGGCGGCGCACGGTGGCCTGGAGGGCGCGGGTGGACACGCGACGAGGCAGTCGGCCTGGAGGTCCGGTGGTGGAGCAGGGGACCGGAGCGGTCGCCGCGGGTCTGACGACCGTCCGCGCCGACGGCGTCGAGTACCTCATGGCGCTGCCGGACCGCGGCACGGACTACATCCAGCGCTCCATCGCCGACACCGGCGCCCCCTACGAGGCGCGCATGCTCCGGGCGATGGCGCAGTGGGCGGGTGAGGGCGACCTCGTCGTCGACGCCGGGGCGAACGTCGGCAACCACACGGTGTTCCTCGCGGCGGTCCGCGGCTGCCGGGTCCTCGCGATCGAGCCGGACCCGCACCTGTGCGCCGCGGTCGAGCGGTCCGTCGCGGCGAACGACCTCGCCCACCTCGTCCGCGTCGAGTGCGCCGGGCTCGGCGCCGAGGCCGGGCTGGGGCGCCTCGTCGTCGGGTCCGGTGCGAACGTCGGCGCGCAGCGGCTCGAGGTGGGCGACGGCGGCGTGCCCGTGACGACGCTCGACGCCCTCCTCGCCGGCGAGGCCGTGCACGTCGTCAAGATCGACGTCGAGGGCATGGAGTGGGAGGTGCTCCGCGGGGCGGAGCGCACGCTCGCCGAGCACCGGCCCGTGCTGTTCGTCGAGGCCGCCGAGCCGGGCGGCCTCGCGCGCCTGTCGGCGTGGCTGCGCGAGCGCGGCTACGCCTACGTCGACACGTTCAACGCCACGCCCACCCACCTGTTCGTCCGCGACGACCACCCGCGGCTGCTGCCCGAGCTCATCGAGCGGCACGAGCGCGCCGTCCGGGACCGGCTCGAGCTGGAGGCACGCTCGCGCAGCGCCGAGCAGCGCCTCGCGGTGGCGCGTCGCGCGCTCGCCCGTCCGCGCGTGCCCGCGGACGGCGCTGTCGGCGACGGCGCTCCCGGCGACGGCGGCGCGAGCGTGTCGACGGCTGCGGCCCTCGGGCGCCACGCGCAGGAGCGGCTCCGCGCGGCTCTCGGGCGCGAGGAGCGTGCGCTCGTGGCCCTGCGGGAGGCCGTCGGCGAGGTCGAACGCCTCGTCGAGGAGTCCGAGCGGCAGCGCGCCGACCTCGAGCGCGCGGCCCACCGGCTCGCGACCCTCCGCCGCTCCCGGCTGCTGCGCTCGGCGGCCGCGCTGCGCCGGACCGGCAGCGCCCGCGACGTCGTGACGCTGCCCGCCCGCCTGCTCCGGGCGATGCGACCGGTGGCCGTCCCGGCGCCCGCCGCGACGGTCGCCGGGGCGCCGCCGACGTCCCGGGCCGTGCCGCAGGGCGCGCGCGGGGGCACGAGCACCCGTGAGGTCGACGAGCGGCTCGCGGTGCTCGCGACGACCATCGCGGCCGGACCCAGGAGCGACGGTCCCGACGGGCCGCGGGTCGCCGTGGTCGCGGCCGCGTCCGTCGGCGGGGTGCTCGCCCCGGCGTGCGCGCTCACCATGCTGTCGCAGGGGGGGTGGCGCGACGAGGTGGCGCTCGCCTCGCCCGAGCTCGTCGTCGTCGCGGGCACCGGCGCGCCCGCGTACGGCGGGTGGCCCGACGCCGAGGGCGTCGAGCTGCTCGCGTGGGCCGGGCCGGCGGGCGTGCCGGTCGTCCACTGGCGGGGGAGCGACGACCCGCCCGTGTGGGTGCAGGCGGTGCCCGCGACGCTCGACCTGCCCCCCGCGGTGGACCTGCACGTTCACGGCCCCGTCGCCGCGTCCCCCCGCGCGCGGACCGGGGTCGTCGTCGTCGGCGCCGGGCCCGACGCCGAGGTGCTGCGGGACCGGGTCGAGGCCGCGGGCGCCGCGGCGCGCCTCCTCGCACCGGCCATGCGGCTGGACCCCGGCGTGGGCCGCAAGACGGCGGTGATCGTGATCCACCCGTCCGTCGGACCGCACGCCGACCAGCTCGTCGTCCAGGCGCTCGCCTGCGGCGCCGCCGTCGTCGCCGAGCGGCACGGCGGTGCCCTCGACGACCTCCTCGCCGACGTGCTCGCGGGTGACAGCACCCCTGGCCGGCTCGCCGCGCTCGCCGCCGACGACCGTCGACGAGCCGTCCAGCGCGCACGGGCCCTCACCGCCGTGGCGCACGACCACACGGGCCTCAGGCGCCTGCAGCAGCTGGCCGCGGCCGCGGGTGCGGCTCTTCCGGCGCCCTCCGGCGCACGCGTCCTCGCGCTCCTCGCGCCGCCGGACGCGGCCGCCGCCGAGCGGCTCGTCGCGACCGTCGCGCGGCAGGCGGACGTCCGGGTGCCGGTCGTCGCCCTCGCCGCCGGCGACGCCGCCCGCGTGCTGTCCGAGGGCCTGCCCGACGCCGTGGTGCTCGGAGAACCCGACGACGTGGCCGCGGTGGTGGCCGAGCGGCTGCTCGTCGACGTGGACCTCGTGGCCGTGCTCCACGAGGACGACCGCTACGGCGAGGACTACCTGTCCGGGCTGGCGCTGGGTCGGCTGTGCTCCGACGGCGAGGTGTTCGGCAAGGCCGACCCCGGCGCGCCCGACTTCGTCGTCGCCCGCCGGCTCCCGGTCCGCCGCTCGGCCACCGCTGCCGGGTACGCCCACCACGTCGACTGGGCGGACGCGCTGCTGCGGCGGGACGACGCCGAGATCGTGTCGGGACGGTGCGTCGTGCTCGACGCGGAGGGCTACCAGCAGGGGGTCGATCGATGAAGGGACCAGCGGCGACCTCGGGGGAGACGGTGTGAACGCGACGAGCGTGCGGCGCGCGGCGGTGGTCGCAGTGACGCTGGCCGTCGCCGCGGCCTGCGTGGTCCTGCTCGGCGCGACGGGCTGGCTCCTCGCCGTCGAGGTCCTCGTGCTCGGGGTCGTCGTCGACCTGTCCCTCCTGCTGCGCGCCGAGCGGCGTGCCGCCGCCGCGCGCCACCGTGCCCGCGAGGCCGCCCGTCGCGCGTCGGACCAGCAGCGTGCCGCCACCGCGGAGTCCCTCGCCGAGACCCGGTCGGGGGTCGAGGCGCTCGACCGGCGTCTCGACGCGCTCGCCGACCGCCTCGCCGAGGTCGCGGCCGCCGTGCGGGAGGTCGGCCTCGTCTCGGACCGTCTCGAGACGGGCCTCCGCCGGGTCGACGACCAGTGCGTGTCCCTGCGGCTCGAGGTCGACCGGGCGACGGCCGCGATCGCCGACCGCGCCGAGCTCCTCGAGGCCGCCGAGGGCACCGAGCGGGCGTGAACGGGGACCCGAGGCCCGGCGTCACGGTCGTCGTGCCGTGCTACCAGGCGGGCGGCACGGTCCTGGAGTGCCTGGAGTCGCTGCGGCACCAGCGCCTGCCCCGCGCGGCCTTCGACGTGGTCGTCATCCACAACGGCCCCCCCGACCCGGCCGAGCAGCTCGTGCGGCGCATGGCCCGCCGGTACCCGACGTTCGGGCTCACCCAGCGCCGGTCACCGGAGGGCGCCGCGGCCGCCCGCAACGTCGGGATCGAGGCGAGCGACCGCGAGCACGTGACGTTCGTCGACCACGACGACGTCGTGACCCCCAACTACCTCCGCGGTCTCCTCGAGGCGGCAGGCCCCGGCGTCGTCGCCACGGCCCAGCTCGCCGACCGCGACCCCCGGGGCGGGGCGCTGCCGGAGTCCGACCTGTCGCGGGCGCTGCGCGCCGCCGCCGGGCACGAGCGCCAGGTCGGCTCCCTGCCGCAGGTCATCGGGTACTCCGTCGGCAAGCTCGTCCCCCGCGCGTGGCTCGACACGGTCCGCTTCGACCCCTCGCTGCGCAGCGGGGAGGACGTCGAGTTCTACCACCGCCTCTTCCGCGACCACCCGGCGCGGCTCCTCGTCACCCCGCCCGGCGAGGACTGCACGTACGTGCGGACGGTGCGGACTGGCTCCCTCGGGCGCCGCGAGGTCTCGTGGGGGTTCAGCGTCGAGGAGCGGCTCGCCGTCGTGGCGCGCCTCCATGCCGCCCGGGACCCCGACCGCGCGCCGGGGCCGCTCCTCGCGACGGCGCTCGCCGGTCAGGCCTGGCACATGAACCGCTACCTGCGCCTGCACCCGCAGGACCGCACGACCGTCGTCGACGCCGTCCTCGACCTCGGCGTCACGTACTTCCCGTTCCCGTCCCTCAACCGCTCCATGGCGCGCGCCGCGACCCTCGCCTACCGGTTCTCGCCCTACGCCGGGCCCGCGCACGAACCCCTCGTCCGGCTGCTCGAGGAGCGCGGTGAGGTGCACGACGTCCTGCAGGCCGACCTCGACGGGCACCACCCGCCGTCGTGGCAGTGGCGCGACCGCACCAACCGCCACCTCGACGAGCGGGTCCTGCTCGCCGTCACCGACCCGGCCGACCGCTCACCCGCGGCCGTCGAGGCGTACGTCGAGCGGCTCGTCGAGGCAGTGCGGGAACGCGCGGCGCGCAAGCGGTACGACACGCTCGTCTGCACGACGGAGCGGGTCGAGGACGTCCTCGCCTGCCGGCGGCTCCGCGGGATCCTCCCGGGCGTCCGATGGGTGTGCCTCGACGCCGGGCCGGCGTCGGACCCCTCGCTCGACCGCGCGGACCTCGCCGAGGTCGACGACCTCGTCGTGGCGGGCGCGGACTAGGCGCTCACCGGGACGTCGACGGCGTGGACGTCGAGGTCCTCGCCACGGAACCACCGGCCCCCGGAGACGGCGGAGACGACGTCGTCACCCGGCGTGGCGCTGCCGCTGAGCCGCCTCGCCCGGTTGAGCGCTGCGACCCGGTGCACCCGCAGGCCGGGGTCGACGGCCCCACCGACGGTCGCGGCGAGCAACCCGAGGTCGGTGCGCACCATGGTGTCGACGACCCGCTCGAGGGCCTGGGGACCGAGCCGGGCACCGGCCGGCAGCCTCGTGACGAACGGGACCGCCGGGTCGGTGCCGGCCATGGCGTCCGGACCGTCGACGAGGACGAAGCGGGGGTCGGCCCTCACGTACTCGCGCACGAGCCGGAACGGCATGCGGTCGTCCCGCAGCGGGGACCAGCGCCCCTCGTCCAGGGTGCGCCACGGCCCGGCCAGGCGGACCTGGAAGTCGTGGAGCGGGCCGCCCGCCACCGCGAGGAGGGTGGCGACGAGCGCGTCGACGCCGGACGGGTCGATGCAGTGAGCGGTGACGTCGACGCCGACCGCGACGACCGGGACGTCCCACAGCGGCCCCTGCGCACGGCGCCGGAACCGCGGGAGCGGCATGCGCTGCGCGACGTGGGGGCGGTTGTAGGCGATCACCCGCTCCTTCGTCGTCATGACGGTGGACGGACCGAGGTGGAAGGCCGCCGCGCGCGGCTCCGGCACGAACACCGCACCCTGGTTGTACAGCCGGTAGCCGGCCTCGGAGTCCTCGGCGAGCTTGAGCGAGACGTCGAGCCCGCCCGACGCCGCGAGGAGGTCGGCCCGCACCGACGCCGTCGCGCCCACGAGGACGCGGAAGGCGTCCCACCCCGCCTCCGCGAGACCGCACGTCCGGTCGACGATGGCCTCGATCCAGTCGTGGGGCAGGCGGGGCACCGACGCGTCGACGAGCGCCTCCTCCTGCCCGGCCCGCACGCGCCGGACGACCTCCGCCGGCGTGGCGAGGGGAGCGTCGACGAACCGCTTGTACCCGAGGGTCACGACGTCGTCGGCCACCTCGTGCCAGCGGACCTGCGCCTCGACGTGCTCCCGGAACGGCAGCATGTCGGAGTCGAGCCACAGCACGACCTCGCCGGTCGCGTGCTCCGCGCCGGTCTGCCGGGCCGCCGCGCTGCCCCAGCCGTGGCGGGGGTCGGTCGCGACGACGCGGGTGCCGGCCGGCCGCGGGCCGGCGAGCCGGACCGGCACCGCGCCGCCGTCGTCCACCACGAGCACCTCGAGGAGGTCCTGCGGGTAGCTCTGCTCCGACAGCGCCGCGAGCGTCAGGGGCAGGGTGTCCGCGCAGTCGTACGCCGGGACCACGACGCTGACGGTCCGCCGGGGCGTCCACCGCCCGAGCTCCGGTGGCCGGAGGCTGCGCCAGTCGTTGCGGAAGACGGGACCCGTCACGGCGTCAGACCCACCGGCGGTCGTCGTCCGCGTCCGTCATCGCGGGCCCCCCGGCCCGCCCCCACGTCTGGTGGTAGGCGCGGTCGAGGAAGTAGTCGACGCCCGGGTCCCACGTGTGCCCGTCGCGGGACCGGCGCAGGACCATGTTGTGGGCGTGGGTGCGGTAGATCGTCGCGCCGGCCGCCGTCGCGGCGGCGAGGAGGCCGGCGTCGACGCCGCTGGCGAGGGACGGGAACCCGCCGAGGTCCTCGACCGTCTCGCGGCGGGCGGTGATGGTGCCCCCGGCGACGTGGGTCGTCGGCAGCTCGTTGACGGACTGCCGGGCGACCGTGACGTCGAGCGCCTCGAGGTGGACGAACTCCGCGTTGCAGCCGACGACGGCGGCGCCGCTGGTGGTGAGGGCGGTGCGGAGCTCGCGGAGGTGGTGCGGGCCGTACCAGTCGTCGTCGTCCCACTTCGTCACGAGGTCGGTGCCGGCCCGCCGCACCGCCGCCGTGAGGACGTCCCCGAAGACCTCGTCGGCGCCGTGGACCGCGACGTCGGCGGCGAGCCCGGAGTCGTCGAGCGCCCCGCGGGCGTCGTCCGGCAGCCGCTCGACGCCGTGGAGCGCGATCACGAGGACCGGCCGGACCCCACGCTGGCCCGCCACCTGCTCGACGGCGTGCCGGAGCATGCCCGGTCGGCGGGAGCACAGCACGACCCCGACCTCGGGCTCGGGTCCTGCCGGCGCCGCCCGCTCCACCGCACGGCGGAGCCGGATGCTGTGGGTCTCCCGCTCCAGCGGGGCCCACGGCCCCGGGGCCCGTCCGACGAGCCGCGCGAGCGGGCGACCGAGCAGGTGCTCGGCCCACCGGGGGAGGGGCCCGCTCACGAGGGGGACGCCCGCGGCGGCGAGGGCGACGACGAGCCGGGTGTGCGCGAGGGGGTCGCGGACCGAGGACCACGTGACCTCCACCGCCGACAGCGGGCGGAGGGCCGCGACACCGACCGGGGCACCGCGCTCGAACCCGACGGGGGCGCGCCGACCGCCGGGCATCTCGACCGACCAGCCGAGGGTCGAGTCGCGCAGCACGCCGGTGTCGGGGGCGTGGCGCACGAGGAAGCCCCCGCGGTGCGCGGCGAGGACGTCGGCCGTGGCCGCCGCGACCCCCTCCGGCAGCTCCCACACCGGGGAGCCGTCGGCGGCCGCGGACCACGCGGAGGGGCCGGGTCGGTCGAGGCTCGCGGGGGCGTGCACGGGTCAGGCGCCTCCGAGGGTCACGCGCACGCAGCCCTTCTCGTGGTACGGCAGCGTCTCGGCGAGCGCGCCCTCCTCCTCGACCCAGCGCTCGACCGCCGCGCGCTCCGCGGGCCGCGCGGCGTCGTCGAGCAGGAGGACGGCGTCGGGGGCCAGTCGGTCCCGCAGCAGCGGGAGGGCCGGGTAGCGGGCGCAGTCCGCGGTGAGCTCCGGCGGTCCGTCGACGAAGACGACGGCGACGTCGTGGAGGTCGGCGAACGCGGCGGGTGAGTACCACACGACCTCCTCGCCCGAGGGGGTGCGCACGCGCTCCAGCGGGGCGAGCCGGACGTCGGCACTGCCCTGCACCTCGGTGCGGGCCAGCTCCTCGAGGGTGTGGTCCCGGAAGGTCTCCTCGTGCTCGAGCGCGACCACCCGGCCCCCGGTGCCGAGCTGCTCGAGCAGGGCGGCGAGGTAGACCGTCGAGACCCCGCTGCCGCACTCGAGGACCGTGACGGGTCCGGTGCGGGCGCGCCTGTCGACCTCCTCCAGCAGCGTGAGGAGCACGTCGGGGGAGGCGGCCCACCCGCGGGCGTGGCTGTGGAGCAGGTGCCCGCCGGGCAGGAGCTTGTCGAGCTGCTGGAGGGCGGAGACCTGCCGGTACTCCGTCTGCAGCTGCCGTGTGACGGCCGGCACCACGCCGGCCTGGGCCTCACGGGTCTCCCGCACGGCGGCGAGGACGTCCGTGCTGCTGCGCTCGACGGCGGCGGCGTGGGACTCGCCCGCCTCGCGCACGGCCGACTCGACGCGGTCCGCGAGGCGTGTGGTGTCGTCGGCGAGCAGGCGCAGGTCCGCCTGCGTCGCGCCGGCGAGGCTGTCGAGCGACAGGCGCAGCTCTGCGACGGCCGCGCTGACCTCCTCGAGCCGGGGCGCGAGGGCAGTCGCGTTGTCGCGGGCGGCGAGGGCGGCCACGCGGCGGTCGAGGGCGGCGAGGGCGCGGGACAGGGTGCGGACGTCGCCCCGTGCCCGGGAACCGACGCGGTACGTGGCGCCCGCGCGGCGCAGCACCCACAGCTGGAGGCCCGCGACGGCGGCGAGCGCGAGGACGACGAGGGCGTCACCGGCGCCGAGCACGCCCGTGACGGTGAGCACAACGAGCACGACGACGAGGACGGCGGCACCGGCCGCGGCCCCCGCCCGGATCCGGCTCACGGTCTGCCCCCACGGCAGCGGCGCACGCGACGCACGAGTCCCCTCTCCTCACGGCCGGGTGCGCCGCAGCGCCCCGGGTCTGACGCCCGCACCCTAGTCGACCGCATGGCGTGCCGGTCGCTCACGCAGCGTCAGGACACCTCGTCGCCGAGCAGGTCGTCGGCGTGCGTGGCGACGTACTCCGGCATCTGCTCCTCCGTGGCGGCGCGCCACAGCTCGTCGGCGCCCGCCTCGTCGAGCACCACGATGGACTGCCCGTCGGCGCTGCGGCCCGTGCCGTCGGTCGGGACCGTGAGGAAGTGCATGTCGTCGCTGCGCAGGTTGCGCAGCTCGAGCGCGAGGGAGCGCAGGTCGCCGGCGCCCATGCCCGCGTCGAGGGAGATCGAGCGGGTGGTGGCCCGCAGGAAGTCGTCGAGGCGACCCGGGTTGGTGAGGGTGTCCCGGCTGGCCGCCTCGGACAGGACCGCGCGGATCCAGTTCTGCTGCCGCTTGACGCGGTCGAAGTCACCGCCGGCGAGGCCGTAGCGCTGGCGCACGTAGCTCAGCGCCTCCTCACCGCCCATGCGGTACGTGCCGGCCTCGAACTCCGCCCGCATGTCGCCGGTGTCCTCCGGGACGGTGATCTCGACGCCGCCCAGGGCGTCGGTCATCGCGACGAAGCCCTCGAAGTCGACGACGCCGAGGTGGTCGACGCGCAGCCCGGTCAGCTGCTCGACGGTCTGGACGAGCAGCGGGGGACCACCGAAGCTGAACGCCGCGTTGATCTTCGCCTCGCCGTGGCCCGGGATGTCGACCCACGTGTCCCGGGGGATCGAGACGACGTAGAGCGCGGAGCGGTCCGCGGGCAGGTGCACGAGCATGATCGCGTCGGTGCGCTGGGCGCCGAACTCCCACTGCGAGGCGTCCCCGGCGGAGATGCGGCTGTCGCTGCCGAGCAGGAGGTAGTTCCGGGCGACGCCGCCGTCCTCCCCTTCGACGGGTGCGGGCCGCTGCTCCTCCGGCAGCGCCTCGAACGGGTCCTCGAAGCGCTCGATGTTGGCGTCGTAGCGGGCGCGGAAGGCGAGGTCGGCAGCGACGACCCCGACGCCGACGAGCGCGACGAGCACGCCGACGACGACGAGGGCGCGTACCCAGCGCCGGCGGCCGGGCCGGGCGTGACGAGGTGGTGCGGTGCTCACGGTGTGCTCCTCGGTGCGGTGCGGATCACCCGGTCGGTCGCGGTCGGTCCCGGCCCGGCTGACCCGTTCGGGCCAACGATCTCACGCGGTGTCATCGGTCGACGGCGGCGCGGACTTCAGTCGAGGGGCAGACGTGCCGTAGTAGGGGAGGCACAATCCGTGAGACAGGGGCGTCGGACCCCTGCCTGACCCAGGGACTTGCTTCGTGACTCCTCGCCAGCGCCGCACTCTGACCGCCTCCTTCGCGCTCCCGCTCACCCTCGCCCTCACCGGTGGGCTCGCCGCCACCTCGTCCGCGGCCCCCGCCGACGACTGGTCGACCGAGCAGCCCGCCGACGCCCGCAAGGGCGCGACCGCAGCGGGCGCCGCTGCCCTCGAGGTCGCACCGGCGCCGGCCCGCGCCGGTGTCGCCGAGGCGGCCGCCGCGCCGACGGCGTCCGTCGCGATCTCGGACTGCTTCGTCCTCGACTCCTTCGGCACCACCGAGATCTCCGGCACCCTGACGGCGGACTCCGCCGCCGCGACGACGTTCAGCCTCACCGACAGCTTCGGCGACGTCTACGACGTCGACGTGCCGGCCGGCCAGACGTACGTCTTCAGCTACGTCGAGGACTGGGGTCCCACGACCGTGGAGGTCCGGGTCGGTACGACACTGCTCGCCTCGCGCAGTCGCGACGTGCCGGACTGCACGCCCACGACGGTGTCGAGCACGTACGGCAAGGACGAGATCATCCGCTGGAGCACCCGCGGCTACGGCGACTTCGTCAGCACCCTCACCGACGGCAACACCGAGCTCCTCGGCTACTGGGACCCCAACGTCGAGGCCGACATCGTGGTGCCGGTCGAGATCGACGGGCAGCGCGGCGACGAGTTCATGGTCTACGACAGCGTGAGCGGCCGGCAGACGTTCTACGGCTTCGACTTCGTCGACGGGCCGTTCGTCATCTCCGACCGGCAGTGGTCGAAGGGGTGGGACGTCGTCAAGCCGATCCAGCTCGACGGCGACGCCCTCAGCGAGCTCGTCGTCTACAACTCCGTGACGGGCCGGCAGGTGCTCGTCAACCTGTTCTCTAACGGCACCACCGGCACGTACTCCGACCGGCAGTGGTCGCGCGGCTGGGACGTCGTCGAGCCGATCCAGCTCGACGCCGACGCCCAGAGCGAGCTCGTCGTCTACAACTCCGTCACCGGCCGGCAGGTCCTCGTCAACCTCTTCTCCAACGGGAACACCGGCACGTACTCCGACCGGCAGTGGTCGCGCGGCTGGGACACCGTCGAGCCGATCCAGCTCGACAGCGACCGGCTGTCGGAGCTCGTCGTCTACAACTCCGTCACGGGCCGGCAGGTGCTCGTCAACCTGTTCTCCAACGGCAACACCGGCACCTTCTCCGACCGGCAGTGGTCGAGGGGCTGGGACGTCGTGACGGCGGTCGAGTCCGACAACACCGCGCTGTCCGAGCTCGCCGTCTACAACTCGGTGACGGGCCGGCACGTGCTCGTCGACCTCAAGGCCGGCGGCGGCACCGGGACCTACCTCGACACCTTCTGGGGCCGCGGCTGGTCGGACGCCGTCCGGATCAACTTCGACGGCGACTGAGGTCCGTCCGGACCCAGCGCCACGGTGAGGGCCGGTCCCCGCAGGGACCGGCCCTCGCCCGTGTTCTCATGTCCCCGCACGTCGTCCGTCCCCGAGGAGCTCCCATGCGCTCGTCCCGTCCCCTCGTTGCGCTCGCTGCCGTGGCGGCAGCCGCTGTCGTCGGCGCCAGTGCGCCCGCAGGCGCGGCGGTCCCCGACGGCCCGAGCGGACAGAAGGGCTCCGGGGGTGACGTGTCAGGGCTCGAGTCGGGCCTCGAGGTACGACCGGCTGAGGGCGCCGACGAGGCGGCCGCGAGCACGGCGCGCGCGGCGGCGGCCGCCTCGGCCACCGTGCGCATCTCCTCCTGCTTCGTCCTCGACTCGTGGGGGACGGTCGAGGTGAGCGGCGTGCTCGTCGCGGACTCGGCGAGCGCCACGACGTTCACGGTCGTCGACAGCTTCGGCTTCGAGGAGCCCGTCGACGTCCCCGCCGGGGCAGCGGTCGAGTTCTCGTACCTCGAGGACGCCGGCCCAACGTCGGTCGAGGTGCGCGTCGGCGGGTCGACGATCGCCGGGTCCACGCGGGACGTGCCCGACTGCACGCCGACCACGATCGCTCCCACCGGTCGGGACGAGCTGATCCGCTGGGAGGGCGACGCGCTCGGTGAGTTCGTCGACGTACTGGCGGACGGCAACACGGAGTTCCTCCGCGAACTGCGCCTCTCGTGGGACGGGCGGGACAGCTACGCCGCGGTGGCGGTCGAGGCCGACCGGACGGCCGGCGAGGAGCTGCTCCGCTACAACATCCGCACCGGGAACAAGCAAGTGATCGACCCGGTGGTCGGGGCCGATGGGGGGCTCGACCTCCAGTGGCTCGCCTTCGCGGACTGGTCCCCCGGGTGGTCGACCGCCCGCCCCGTCGAGCTCGACGGCACACCGGGGTCGGAGCTGGTGCTCTACAACGCGACCACGGGTCGTCAGGTGATCCTCGACTTCATCGAGGACGGCAGGGCGCTCACGGTGTCCGACCGGCAGTGGTCGAAGGGCTGGGACGTCGTCGAGCCGATCCAGCTCGACGCCGACTCCCTCAGCGAGCTCGTCGTCTACAACTCCCTGACCGGTCGGCAGGTGCTCGTCAACCTGTTCCCGAACGGCACCACCGGCACGTACTCCGACCGGCAGTGGTCGCGCGGCTGGGACACGGTCGAGCCGATCGAGCTCGACGGCGACCGGCTCTCCGAGCTCATGGTCTACAACTCCACGACCGGCCGGCAGGTCCTCGTCAACCTCTTCGCCGACGGCAGCACCGGCACCTTCTCCGACCGGCAGTGGTCGAAGGGATGGGACGTCGTCACCGCCCTCGAGAGCGACACCACCGCCCTGTCCGAGCTCGCCCTCTACAACTCAGCGACCGGCAGACACGTCCTCATCGACCTCAAGGCCGGCGGCGGCACCGGCACCTACCTCGACACGTTCTGGGGTCGGGGCTGGTCCGACGCCATCCGGATCGACCTCGACGGGCGCTGAACCGTGACGACGTGCCGCTTCGCCAGCCTCGTCCCCGCGGCGCTGGCCGCCGTCCTCGGCGCCGGCCTCGCCGCCCCTGCCACGGCGGCGACCACCCGCTGGGCCGGTGAGCCGTGGGAACCGGGTCGGCTCTCGGTGACTGCCGTTGCGGCGCCGACGCTCCCCTCGCTGCCCCCGGGCAGCGCGGCGGCTGCCGCCGCGCCCACGGCGTCGCTGACGGTGTCGCCGTGCTTCGTCCTCGACTCCTACGGCGCCGTGGAGGTCGTCGGCACGCTGGTCGCCGACGCCGCGGCCGACACGGCGTTCACCGTCGTCGACAGCTCGGGCAGTCGTCACCCCGTGACGGTGCCGGCGGGGCGCGCCGTCAGCATCCGCTGGGTCGAGGGCTGGGGCGAGGTCAGCGTGGAGGTCTATGCCGGGGACACGCAGCTCACGCGTGTCGAGCGCGACGTCCTCGACTGCGGGCCGCGCAGCGTGTCGTCCTTCGTCGACGGTGCCGACGAGCTGCTGCGGTGGGACGCCCGTGGCGTGGGCGACTTCGTCGAGGTGTTCACCAACGGGCACACCGCGCTGCTCGGCTTCTGGGACGCCGAGATCCCCGCCGACGTCGTCGTCCCCGTCGACGTCGACGGCCGGCCCGGCGACGAGCTCGTGGTGTACGACAGCCTGACGGGGCGGATGGTCGTCGTGGGCATCGACCCGTTCGACGGGCCGTTCGTCATCTCCGACCGGGCGTGGTCCCCGGGGTGGGACACTGTCGTCCCGGTCGAGGTCGACGGCAGCCCCGGCTCCGAGCTGGTGGTCTACAACAGCGTGACCGGCCGTCAGGTGGTCGTGAACCTGTTCGCGGATGGTGGCACCGGCACCATCAGCGACCGGCAGTGGTCCCTCGGCTGGGACGTCGTCGAGCCGGTCCAGCTGGACGGCGACGCCCTGTCCGAGCTCGTCGTCTACAACAGCGTCACCGGCCGTCAGGTGCTCGTGAACCTCTTCGGTGACGGCCGCACCGGCACGTACAGCGACCGCGCGTGGTCGCGCGGCTGGGACACCGTCGAGCCCGTCCAGCTCGACACGGACGGGCTGTCCGAGCTCGTCGTCTACAACAGCGTGAGCGGGCGCCAGGTGCTCGTGAACCTATTCCCCGACGGCTCGACGGGCACGTTCTCCGACCGGCAGTGGTCGAGGGGCTGGGACGTCGTGACCGCCGTCGAGTCCGACCGCACCCCGCTGTCGGAGCTCGCGGTCTACAGCTCGACGACGGGCCGGCACGTGCTCGTCGACCTCAAGCCCGGCGGCGGCACCGGCACCTACCTCGACACCTTCTGGGGCCGGGGCTGGGCCGACGCGGTCGCCTTCGAGCTCGACGGCCGCCGCTGAGGCCCGCCACGACTACTGTGCCGCCGGGGTCATAGCGACGGAATCGCCGAATCCGGCGCTACAACCCCTGTGCCGCAGGGGTCGTGGCGGCGGTGGCGGCGAGGGCGGCGATGGCGGCCACCCGCGTCCACAACCTCTGTGCCGCAGAGGTTGTAGCGCGGAATCGGCCTGATCCCGGTCTACAACCCCTGCGGCACAGCCCTGGTAGGTGCGTGCGGGCGCTCAGCGCAGCGACGCCGTGAGGGTCATCGACCGCACCCGCGGCAGCGCCACGGTGACGACCGTCAGCGCACGCCCGTCGGAGGAGGTCTCCGGCGCCGGCGCCTCGCTGATGACCGACCCGGCGGGCAGGCCCGAGAAGCGGAGCGTCGCGGTCTGACCGGCCTTTCGGAGCACGACCTGACCCGAGCCCACCGACACGTCGGCGTCGGTGACCCAGCGCCACTGGAGGTTGACGGCGCTGTCGGCCCGGACCTCGTCGCGGATGTCGACACGGTCCGAGTAGTGGGTGACGGTCCGCTTCGCCAGGCGCGTGCCCGGGACGGCCTTCGTGAGGTCGACCCCGACCTGGGACGCCGTGAAGCCGCTGAAGGTCGCCCGCGCCGTGGTGGGCTGGTTCGCCCCGGCCCGCACGAGCGTCGAGTGCGCGGACACGCTGGGGTGCCAGTACGTCCACCGCTTCACCGAGTCGAAGTAGCCCGGCTGGGAGTAGCTGCCGAGGCCGGGGTCGACGGCCCAGTCGACGCCCTTGCGCTGCACGGACACCGAGCCGAGGTCGAGGTGGCCGTGGGACAGGCCGTTCCGCCCGCCCTTCACCGTCACGGTGCCCTCCGGGCGCTGGAGCACGGCGAGGCCGCTCGCCGGGTACAGGGACGAGCGCGGCGTGGCGACCGACCCGCCGTCGACCCACCACCACAGCAGGTACGGGTGCGGCTCCTGCGCGAACTTCCCCCGCGCCCACGCGGCGACGGTCGTGTTGCCCGTCGCCTTCGCGACCCACGCGGGCGCGAACGGGGCGACGTCCTGCGGCGCGGAGTCGCCGACCGGCACGACGGAGCCGTCCTTGTTCGCGCTGTTGAGGGCGTACGTCGCGAGCTTCCAGGGCGAGGGCAGCGTGACGGGGCCGGTGCCGTAGACGGCGTCGTAGGTGGCGTACAGCGCGGCGACCCCGCCGACGCCCGACGTCATGTAGTTCCAGTAGCCGGGGCCCTCGACCGACCCGCCGTCCTGCGCCAGGGCGCGGAGACCGGGGGCGACGCCGCCGAGCGTCGCGCGGGCGAACGCCGCGGACTGGGCGGGCTTGCCGCGGAGGAACACCGCGCCGGCGATGAAGTAGTTGCTGTTCTGGATGACCGGGATGTTCGTGCTGCCGGAGACGAAGCTGTCGCGGAACGCGTGCTCGCACGTCGCCGGTCCGAGCCAGCGGACGTACACCCGCTCCTCCGTCATCGGGTCGACCGTGGCCGTCCAGTTGTAGCCGGCGGCCATGGCGCCGAGCACACCGGCGGCGCGCAGCGTGTTGGTCTGCCGCTCCGGACCGGCAGCGGCGAGGGTGCGGACGTCCTTCTGCAGGGCCGTGCGCGACGCGCCGTCCCCGCCGCCGAGCCACGCGTAGCCGAGGCGCGTCGTGCGGGTGCCGAAGGACTGCCAGGCGCCGTCGACCGCCTGGGGCGTGCCGCGCTCGCGGGCCGCGCTCTGGAGCATCTGCCGGTGCGTCGTCGCGAGGGGCTCCCGCGTCACGCGCTGCTTCGCGGCGCTCACCATGGCGCTCGTGGTCGCGACGACGGGACGGTCCGTCGGCACGCTCGGGCGCCACACCGACGTCGCGTACGGCAGCGCGCAGCCGCCCGCGAAGCCGGTCCAGCCGCTCGCGGCGGGGACGCTGCCGCTGCGCGTCCGCACCGAGGACAGGTAGCGGGAGGAGAACAGGGTCGGCGTCGCCACGGCCTTGCCGGCGGCGGCGAGGTGGGCGGCGGTGTCGCCCGCGAGCCGCGTGGAGAACGACTCGAGCCGGGTGCGCTGCGCGGCGTAGGCCGACGACGACATCCGGCCGGTCGCCCGGTCGTCGAGCGCGGTGCGGGCGAGGGTGTGCTGCTCCGTGCGGTAGGCGGCGATCGTCTGCAGACGACCGGCGACGTCGCGCACGGTGCGGGCGCGGCGCGTCTCGCTGTCGATGCGGCGCTTCGCCGTGTCGTACGTCGACCAGCTCGTGACCGCGGAGATGAGCGGACCGGACGCGGTGAGGGAGGCGTAGCCGCGCGCGTTCGCGTCCTGCATCGCGACGACCTGCGAGCGGGGCAGGCCACCGAGCCGCGTCCGCGCCACCTTGTAGTCCTCGCCGGCGGCCTTGTACCTCGTCCACAGCGCCGCCTTCGCGTCGGCGAGGGCCGAGGCGGCGTGCCCGGGGGCGGGCAGCAGCAGCAGCGCGAGGAGGAGCGCGGTCAGACCGGCGAGGAGGGCGGCGGGCGTGGCAGAGCGGGAGCGGGTCACCGAGAAGTGGTCGGCACGCGCCCGACCGGTCTTGACGCCGACGCCCCGGACAGGACCCGGTCAGCTCCCGTCGACGTCGAGCGCGGTGAGCGACCAGCCCCTCGACCAGGTGGTGTCGCTGAGGGTCACCGTCGTGCCGTCGGCGCGCAGGTCGAGCAGGACGCGTCGGCCGGTGGTGGGGTTGTAGGTGAGGAGCTCGCTGCCGGTGGTGCCGTCGGTCTCGACGGGGGTGAGGGTCCAGGCCTTCGACCAGGTGGTGTCGGTGAGGGTGCGGGTGGTGCCGTCGGCGCGGAGGTCGAGCAGGGCCCGTCGGCCGGTGGTGGGGTTGTAGGTGAGGAGCTCGCTGCCGGTGGTGCCGTCGGTCTCGACGGGGGTGAGGTGCCAGGCCTTCGACCAGGTGGTGTCGGTGAGGGTGCGGGTGGTGCCGTCGGCGCGGAGGTCGAGGAGGACGCGTCGGCCGGTGGTGGGGTTGTAGGTGAGGAGCTCGCTGCCGGTGGTGCCGTCGGTCTCGACGGGGGTGAGGGTCCAGGCCTTCGACCAGGTGGTGTCGGTGAGGGTGCGGGTGCTGCCGTCGGCGCGGAGGTCGAGCAGGGCCCGCCGGCCGGTGGTGGGGTCGTACGCCACGAGCTCGTCGGTGCGCGTCGCGCCGCCGGGCCGGTCGTCGAGCCACGACTGCGGGCCCATGACTATCTGCGGTGTCGCGGCGGGGTCGAGCCAGCGGAGCAGCGTGTGCATCTGGGTCTGGCTCACCGAGACGCAACCGAGCGTCGCGTCCCGTCCGTTGACGTGGAGGAAGATCGCCGAGCCGCGGCCCGCGACCGGGTCCGGGCGGTTGAAGTCGATGACCGCCGCGTAGTTGTACTGCGGGTCGTACGTCGCGAGCCGCTCCGAGGCCTCGGTCCGGAAGCCGCCCTGGGAGCCCAGCCGCATGTCGTTGTAGTACGGCGACTCGCTGCCGCCGACCCAGTAGTGGTCCATGCCGACCTGGACGTACGGCATGCGGGTGCCGGGGTCGGCGAGCCGGCCGAAGGTCTCGGTGATGCTGTAGCTGCCGGCGGGCGTCGTCCGGTTCCCCACGACCCGCTCCTCGCCGATCATGAACCCGTTCGGTCCCAGACGCGCCTGCCACGGCCCGTGGACCCGCTCCCAGCCGGTGGCGCGCCGCTCGTAGGCGGTGAGCGTCGCGTAGGACGTCGTCCACGACGGGGCGGTCACGACGATCACCTGGCTCGTGGCGGCCGGCAGCCGCGACTCGAAGCGCTCGATGCCGGGCACCGTGACGGTCCCCGCGCTCGCTGGCGCGACGGCGCCCAGCAGGACGACGGCGAGGGTGAGCAGCACGGTCACGACAGGGCGGGCGGTACGGGACACAGCGGTCTCCTCGTCGACGGCGTCACCGATGTCATCGGCAGGGTGCACCGTCGAGCCAAGCGTCACGCCCGTTCCGCCACTGCGGACGCGACTATGGTCGGTCGACCGGGCGGTCGATCCCCCGGGGAGGAGGTTCGACGTGCGGGTGACCTGGACCTCCGTCGACGAGCGGACGCTGCACCTGGAGTTCCGCCCCGACGCCGAGGACGCGCTGGTCGCCCGACGTGGACCGGACGTGCGGCTCATGACGACGAGCGCGAACATCCGGCTGCCGGTCCCGGCCGACGACCTGCACCCCGACCTCCTCGCGCTGGCGGCGTACGCCGTGGTGTGGCCGTGGACCCGCTCGCGCCTCGTCGTCGACCGCCCCGTGAGCGACGCCCTCGCGGAGGCGATGGCCCTCGACGGCGTCGCGATCACCCCGACCGGGGGCGAGGCCCGCCGGCCGGGATCACGGGTCTCCCTCGCGTACTCCGGCGGCACGGACTCGATCGCGGCCTCGGTCCTGCTCCCAGAGGACACCGTGTACGTCCACCTGCGCCGGCAGAAGCACCCCCGGACCGTCGACCGCATGACGCACGTCAAGGGCGGCGTCCTGGAGCGGCTCGTGAGCGACGCGGGCCGGCGTGGCGTCGAGACGACGGTCGTGCGGACCGACCTGGAGTACGTCTGCCTGCCGTTCGCCACGTTCCCCGTCTGGTGGGCGGTGCTGGTCGGCTCCATCCTCACCGCGGACGCGTACGACGCCGGGGCGGTGGCGACCGGGACGGTGCTCGAGGCGCGGTACCTCGGCAGCGGGATCCGATTCATCGACCACGCCCACCCCTCGACCTTCCACCGCCTCTTCGAGGCCGTGGGCCTACCGTTCCTGCGCCCGACCGCAGCGCTGACGGAAGTCGGCACGACTCTCGTGGCGCGGCACTCGCCGCTCGCCGACCTCGCGCGGTCGTGCCTCCTCGGCTCGTACGAGCGGCCGTGCCTCCGCTGCGACAAGTGCCTGCGCAAGGAGATGACGACGGCGGCGATCGACGGCAGGCGCCTGTCGCCGGCAGTGCTCGACGCCATGCGGAGCCACCCGGCCATGTTCGCCAAGGTCCTCGCCGAGCCCCCGCTCTACATGCAGGACATGGTCGAGTACGCGCTCGCGCGGGTGGACGTGTCGGGGACACCGCTCGAGGCAGCGGCCGAGCGCCTCCGGCCCTCGGCGGAGTCGACGCGCTGGGTGGAGGGGTACTACGCCCCGGCCCTCGACCACGAGGTGCCGCCGCGCTGGCGCACCGACGTCGAGCGGCGCCTCGGCGGTCTGGTCCGGCGGATGACGGCGCAGGAGGAGGCCGTCGTCGAGACGTGGGACGCCGCCACGAGGTCGGAGGTCCCGGCGTGACGCGGCTGCGGGTGCGCCTCGCCGATCGCGTGAGGTCGCGTCTGGGGGTCACGGCCCTACGTCGCGAGAACGCGGACCTCACGCGGCGGGTGCGCGCGCTCGAGGCGGCCCTCGTGCGCGCGACGAGCGGCCCGGCGTCCGACGTCGAGCTCCTGTCCCTGCGCACGGAGCTGCGCGCGCTCGTGACGGCGCACCGCGACACGAGCCGGATGACGGTCGAGGCCGCGAAGGCCATCGAGCTCGTGCTCGCCGACCTCGTCGAGCTGCGGCGTGACCTCGACGCGCAGACCCCGGCGTCACCGGAGCACCACGACGAGTGATCGGTCACGGACACCCGCCGTCATAACGGTCCTGCAACGAGTCAGTCACGATCTCGACGCAGGTGCCATGAGGATCCCGCAGGTCATAGCGTCTGGTCCGAGCGTACGTCGAGGGCGTATCGACGCGTCCCGCGCTCCCGTGTCAAGGGGGATCCAGCCCGATGCGTCATGCCCGCCTACTGCCCGTCGTCGCCACCGCGGCCTGCGCAGCCATCGTCACCACCGGCCTGGCCGTGCCCGCGAGCGCGGACCGCGTGCCGGCCGCCGACTTCACATCCGAGGTCGTCGTCTACGACGCCGACACCGGCCGCCAGGTCACGATCGACCTGCGGACCGCCACGACCACCGGCACCCTCGCGGACCGGCGCTGGTCGGCGGGCTGGGACCACGTCGTCCCGGTGGACTACACCCAGTACGCCGCTGGCAACCCGGCGACGCTCGTCTACAACAGCACGACCGGGCGCTACGCAGTCGTCGACCACTACGACGACGGCAGCACCGTCACCCTCGCCCAGGGCCAGTGGTCGCGCGGCTGGGACGTCATCACGACGATCCCGGCGAACAGCCAGGAGCCTGGCCGCGTCGACGAGGTCATGCTCGTCGACAGCGAAACCGGTCGCGTCGTCGTCCTCGAGACCTTCGGCCTCGATGGGGGCGCCGGGTTCCGCACCGTCGCGGACCAGTCGAGCACCGCCCCGGTCGGCACCGACACGGTGCTCGCCTCCGAGGCGTTCTTCCGGGCGCCCGGCGACGACGTCTTCCGGGAGGCCGCGCTCGTCTTCTACGACAGCCGCACCGGCGAGCGGTCCCTCGGCTTCGTCTCGAGCAGCTACGCGAACACGCTCGTGTCGGTGGTCGTCGAGGACACGCTGCCGGCGTGGTCGGCGGGCTGGGACGTGGTGAGCCGGGTGGAGGTGGACGGCACGGCGGGGGACGAGGTGCTGTTCTACAACGCGAGGACGGGGCGCTCGATCCTCGCGGACCTTCTCGACGCGACCTACCGCTACCGGGTGATCTCGCAGCGGCCGTGGTCGGCGGGCTGGGACGTCACGGTCGTCGAGGCCGACGGCAGCCTCGGCAGCGAGGTGCTGCTGTACAACCCGGAGACCGGGCGGCAGGTGACGGTCGACCTCAAGCGGGACGGTTCGACCGGCACGTACGCGGACCGGCAGTGGTCGCGTGGCTGGGACTCCCTCGTCGCGATCGAAACGGAGTTCTTCGCCGACTGATCCACGCACCGTTCGCACGGCCCGCCACGACCTCGGTCGTGGCGGGCCGTCGCCCTGTGAGCACGCTCGGCGAGTGGCTGTCATCACGGATCGGCCACGGTCCCATCACGGATCACGCACCGCTCCCCACGGTGTTCTCGCAGGTCATAGCCTTCGCGGTGAGCGCACGTCGAGGACGCACCGAAGCGTCCCGCGCTCCCGTGTCAAGGGGGAACCACCCATGAGCTCTGCCCGTCGTCTGCTGCCCGCGGTCGCCACCGCGGCCTGTGCAGCAGTCGTCACCGCCGGCCTCGCCGGCCCGGCCACCGCCAGCCACACCACCGGCTACTACGACTACACGTCCGAGGTCGTCGTCTATGACGCCGACTCGGGCCGGCAGGTCACGATCGACCTGACGAGCGACGCCAGCACCAGCACGCTCGCCGACAGGCGCTGGTCGACGGGGTGGGACCACGTCGTCGCGCTCGACCACGGCACGGCGACCGGCCGGGCAACTCTGCTCTACAACAGCACGTCGGGCCGGTACGCGGTCGTCAACCACCTCCCCGACGGGCGCACCGGCACCCTGGCCCAGGGGCAGTGGTCGAGGGGCTGGGACGAGATCATCGCTGTCTTCGCCAATCGGTACACCGTCGGAACGGACGAGGTGCTCCTGCTCGACTCCGAGACGGGTCGCGTCGTTGCCCTGGACACCAGCAGGCTGTGGGACGGACGCGGGTTCCGGACCCTGTCCGACGACGTGGCTGCGCCTAGGGGGACGGACGTCCTCCGGGGTCAGGTCGGCAGCTCCGACACGTCCCTGGCGACAGCGGGGCTCCTCTACTACGACTCGGTGAACGGCTGGTACCACAGCTCCCACACCGATGATCGACGCTTCCCGGTCGATGGCACCATCGACGTGCGTGAACGCTCCGCGTTCGTCAGCAACCGGAAGTGGTCGGCGGGTTGGACGTACATCGAAACAGTGGAGTCCGACGGCAGCTACGGCCCGGAGACCCTCTTCTACAACCCCGCCACCGGCCGGGCGGTGGTACGCGACAGGTCGGGCATCGGCATCGGGTCCCAGCAGCCCAAGGAGGCGAACTGGGGCTCGGGCTGGAAGGTGACCGTCGTCGAGATCGACAACTTCACCGACACCGAAGTCATCCTCTACAACCCCGACACAGGCCGGACGCTCATCGCGGAGATCGAGCCCGACGCCACCCTCCGGGTCCTCTCCGAGCGCACCTGGTCGACCGGCTGGGACGCCATCACCGCCATCGACACGGAGTTCGCCTGGTCCTGACCGACGACGCCCGCCGGACGGCCCGCCACGCCCGCCGTGGCGGGCCGTCGCCGTCCCGGTGACCGGCGGACGTGCCTCAGCGCCGCCCGCGCGCCCGCACGTAGCTCGCGACGACCGCCCCGCCGAGCCGGTCCGGGTCCGCGGACAGCACCCGACCCCCGTTGCGCCGCGCGATGGCGTCGACGAACCGGACGAGCCCCGGGTCGTCGCCGAGCATCACCGTGTCGATCGGCACCCGCATGCGCGTGAGCGCGTCGACCTCCCGCACGGTCGCCTCCACCGTCTCCGGCAGCGGCGGCCAGCTGAACACCGCCTCGCTCTGCACCCCGCCGGTGCCGTCGGCCCACGTCTCGAGGTGCGCCGTCGGCTCCCCGTCGGTGACGACGAGGACGACGGGCGTCGCGTCCGGGTGCCGGCCGACGTGCCGTCGGGCGAGCGACAGCGCGTGCGCGAGGTTGGTGCCCTGCACGTACGCGGGTTCGACGTGGGCGAGCTCGGTCGTCGTCATCTCACGGGCGTAGCGGTCGAAGCCGATGACCTGCAGGGCGTCGCGCGCGAAGCGGGTCTCGACGAGGTGACCGAGCGCGAGGGCGGTCCGCTTCATCGGCGCCCACCGGCCCTCGCTCACCATGGAGAACGACAGGTCGACGCACAGCGCGACGGCCGCGCGGGTGCGGTCCTCGGTCTCGACGACCGCCATGTCGACGGGCGCGAGCCGGACGGCGCCGCCGCGGGCGACGCCGTCGCGAGCGACGTCCTCACCCGGTGCCTCCGACGCCGTCCGCAGGACGGCGTTCGTCACGGTCCGGACGACGTCGAGGGGCTGCTCGTCGCCGAAGCGCCACTCCCGCCACGCCCCCGTCGGCTCCCCGGCGCTGCCGGCGCGGGTGTCCTCGTGCTCCCCGGCCGCCCCGCCCGTCAACCGGTCCGCGACCGCGCGCAGTGCGCTCTGCCCGAGCCGGCGCATCGCCTTCGGCGACAGCCGCGCCTCGTGCGCGGGACCGGTCAGCCAGCCCTGGTCGCGCAGCGCCCGTTCGAGCTCGCGGAGCGCCTGCACGTCCTCCGCCGCCGTGCGCCCCAGGGCGCGCTCGACCTGGTCGACGTCGACGTCGTCGAGGGTCGCACCGGGGTGGCGCTGGCCCAGGGAGTCGAGGAGGTCGTCGAGGTCGGCGATCTCCGCGAGCGCGCCCGCCGCCTCGCCGTACCCGGACTCCCCCTGCCCGCGCAGCGGAGTGCGCGGCCCGGCGAGGTCCGGGCGCAGCTCGGCGAGCCGGTTCCCGAGCGAGGCCATCGCCTCGGCGAGACCCGGGTCGCGACCGAGCGCCTGCTCCATGAGGGAGGACAGCTCGGCCCGCTGCTGCGGCGACAGCTGGTCGAGCAGCGCCTGCGACGCCGCGGCCCGGCGGGCGAGCTCGTCGACGAGCTCCTCGGTGTTCCGCGGGTTCCCGGGCACGAGGTCGCCGTGCTCGGCCATGAAGCGCTCGAACTGCTCGGTCGTGTCCTCCCCTCGCGCATGGGCGGCCAGCAGGTCGTCGAGGTCGCGGAGCATCGCCCGCAGCGCCTCCTGCGCCGCGGCGTCCCCACCGCCCTCCGCCATCTGCCGCAGCGCCTGCGACATGCCGCGGAACTGGTGGTCGAGGACCTCCTCGCGCAGCTCGTCGAGCACCTGCCGGTACAGCTGCTCGGCCTCCGCCGACGCCCACTCGTAGTCGGACAGCTCGGCGACGGCCCGGGAGGTGGACCGGGGGAGGGAGTCGAGCCGCGCCTCGGCGAAGCGGGCGTCGTCGTCGTCCCGTGCCTGGAGCTCGGCGCGCTCGGCGGCGAGCGCCTGGTCGAGGCGCGCCTGGGCGCGGGTGAGCGCCCCCTCCGCGTTGCTGCGCCGCGCGAGCTCCGCCCGCCGACGCGCGGCCTCTGCCCTCAGCCGGTCGAGGCCGGCCCGCTGCTCGCGGCCGTCGCGGAACCCGTCGCGCAGGAGGCTGCGCAGCGCCTCCGCGGCGCCCTCGCCCTGCATGATCCGCTCGCCGAGCTCGTCGACGGCCGCCCGCACGTCGACTGGGGGCGCGAGCGGGTCCGCCCCGCCGCGCCACGCGCCGTAGCGGTACCCGCGCCCGGGTCGTGGGTCACGCGCCGGCACGGGGCTCAACCGTCCTCGCCGACGGCACGCGGCCGCTGCCGGGCGCTGAAGCGGGCCCGGCCCTCGCCGACCGGGTCCTTCGCGAGCCGTCGCGTGAGGTGGAGTCCCTCGAGGACGAACTCGACGACCGAGGCGAGCTCCGCGGGTTGCGGCGCGTCCTCCACGCCGAGCCGCGAGCACAGCGCGCCGAGCCCCGGCACGGCACCGAGCCGGGCGAGGAGGTCGTCGACCCGCACGTCGTCGCCGACCTCGACCGGTTCGCCGTCGGCCACCCGGTCGAGCACACCGCCGAGGTCGGCCCCGGCGAGGCGGTCGCGGAACGTCTCGGCGGTCGCGACCTTGAGCAGGTGGGCGAGGACCTCGACCTCGCGGCCCTCCTCGCCGGCCTCGAACTCCACCTTGCCCCGCAGGGTGGCGACGGCGGCCTCGAGGTCGCCAGCCCGCGCGACGACGGCACCGTCCTCCCCGAGGACGGCGGCGCGACGGTCCGCGGCGGCCGCGACGGTCTCGACGGCGGCGACGGCGAAGCGGGCCGACACGCCCGAGCGGGAGTCGACGCTGGGGGAGTCGCGGACCAGGCGGGTCCAGCGGGCGACGACCTCGACGAGGTGGACGGGGACCCGCGCGACGTCGGCGTGCCCGACAGCGGCCTCCTGGGTGACGAGGTCGACCTCCGCCTGGACGTCGACGGGGTAGTGCGTACGGACCTCCGCGCCGAAGCGGTCCTTGAGCGGCGTGATGATGCGCCCGCGGTTCGTGTAGTCCTCGGGGTTGGCGCTCGCGACGAGGAGCACGTCGAGCGGCAGACGCAGGGCGTAGCCGCGCACCTGGAGGTCCCGCTCCTCCAGCACGTTGAGCAGGCCGACCTGGATGCGCTCGGCGAGGTCCGGCAGCTCGTTGACGGCGAACACGCCCCGGTTCGTGCGCGGCAGCAGGCCGAAGTGGATGGTGTCGGGGTCCCCGAGCGAGCGGCCCTCCGCGACCCGGACGGGGTCGACGTCGCCGATGAGGTCGCCGATGCTCGTGTCCGGGGTCGCGAGCTTCTCCCCGTAGCGCTCGCTGCGGTGCCGCCACCCGACGGGCAGCTCGTCGCCGAGCTGCTCCGCGAGCGCCCGCGTCGCGGGCAGGACCGGCTGGAACGGGTCCTCCCACAGCGGCGAGCCGGCGACGTGCGGGCTCCACTCGTCGAGCAGACCGGCGAGGGAGCGCAGGAGGCGGGTCTTGCCCTGCCCGCGCTCGCCGAGCATGACGACGTCGTGACCCGCGAGCAGCGCCCGCTCGAGCTCGGGGAGGACCGTGTCGTCGAAGCCGACGATGCCCGGCCAGCGGTCACCGGCCGACGCGCCGGATCGCATGAGGCGCAGCAGGTTCGCCCGGACCTCGTCCCGGACGCCGCGGGACGTCCACCCGGACTCCCGCAGCTCCCCGACGGTGCGGGGCGAACCGGGGGGCGGGGCCGGGGGCAGCAGCGACGGAGCCGTCATGGCCTCACGGTAGGCATGCCGCGCACGACGGCGCGCGGGGTGGAGGATGTCGCCATGGTCACCGGCCCCGAGCGCGACCCGCGTCGACGCGTCGAGGTGCCGTGGGCGCTGGAGCTCGCGACCGCATGGGGGTGGCGTCTCCTCGTCGTCGGGGCCGCGATCTACGTGTTCTCCTTCGTCGTCCTCGGTCGGATCGACGTCGTCGCGGTGCCGCTGCTGCTCGCCGTGCTGGTGGCCGCCCTGCTGTTCCCCTTCTACAAGGGGCTCGTGCGGGCCCGAGTGCCCCGCTACCCCGCGGCGGGCATCGCCGTCGCCGTGTTCGGCACGCTCCTCGTGCTCGTCGTGGCGCTCGTCTCCCAGCAGATCGCGACCCAGATCGGGGACTTCGGCACCTCGGCGTCCGAGGGCCTCGACCAGGCCATCACGTGGGTCGCCGAGCTCATCGGGGTGCCGCTGTTCGTCGTCCGCCAGACCATCAGCGACGCGGTGTCCGCGCTCGGCGAGCAGTCGGTGGGGATCGCGACCGGTGCCGTCGTCGCCACGGGCGGCGCGATCAGCGTCCTCACGGGGACCCTGCTCACGCTGTTCGCGGTGTTCTTCTACCTCGCCGACGGGCCCCGGATCTGGGCGTTCGTCGTGTCGCTCCTGCCGCGGCAGGGCCGCGCCCGCGCCGACGTCGCCGGCCGCCGCTCGTGGCAGACGCTCGCCGGCTACGTGCGGGCCGTCCCCGTCGTCGCCGCCGTCGACGCCATCGGGATCGGGGCCGGGGCCGCGCTGCTCGGGGTGCCGTTCGCCATCCCCATCGCCGTGTTCACCTTCATCGGGGCGTTCGTCCCGCTCGTCGGCGCGATCGTGACCGGGACCCTCGCCGTCCTCGTCGCCCTCGTCACCCAGGGCCTCGTGACGGCGCTCATCCTCCTCGCGGTGGTCATCGGGGTGCAGCAGCTGGAGTCGTACGTGCTCCAGCCGCTCCTGCTGGGGCGGGCCGTCGAGCTGTACCCGCTCGCCGTCGTCACCGCGATCACGACCGGCATCGTGCTCGCCGGCATCGTCGGCGGCGTCCTGGCCGTGCCGCTCCTCGCGATGAGCGTGACGTTCATCAAGTCGTTGGCGGCACCGCAGGCCGTGGACGCGATCGAGGTGGAGCCGGACGACGTCGCGCCCCCGCCGCCCGGGCGACCGCCGAGCGCGGCCGAGCCCGTAGCCTCACCCGGCGCACCCCCACGCCGACGCGACGACGTCGTCGCGGCACCACCGGAGGCCTGAGCCATGACCACGCCCGCGACCACCCCGACCGTCCCCGCCGTCCCGGACGCCGCCGACCGCGCCGCCGCGCGCGCCCGGCTCACCGACGTCGTCCGCCGGACGCCCGTGGTCCGCAACCGGGCGCTGTCCGACCTCGTCGGCGGCGACGTGTGGCTCAAGTGCGAGAACCTCCAGCGCGCCGGGTCGTTCAAGATCCGCGGGGCGTACACCCGCATCAGCCGCCTGTCGGAGGCCGAGCGCGCCCGGGGTGTCGTCGCGGCCAGCGCCGGCAACCACGCGCAGGGCGTCGCCCTCGCCGCGTCCCTGCTCGGCACCCGCGCGACGGTGTTCATGCCGGTCGGGGCGGCCCTGCCCAAGGTCGCCGCCACCAAGGCGTACGGCGCGACGGTGGAGCACGTCGGCCGCAGCGTCGACGAGGCCCTCGTCGCCGCGCGCGAGATGGCGGAGCGCACCGGCGCGGTGCTCGTCCACCCCTTCGACCACGTCGACGTCGTCGCCGGGCAGGCCTCCCTGGGCGCGGAGGTGCTCGAGCAGGTGCCCGACGCCCGCACCGTCCTCGTGTGCACGGGCGGTGGCGGGCTGCTCGCGGGCATCGCGCTCGAGGTCGCCGCGGCCCGCGACGCCGGGCGCGCCGTCCGGCTCGTCGGGGTGCAGGCGGCGAGTGCGGCCGCGTACCCCGCCTCGCTCGCGGCCGGGCACCCTGTCGCGCTCGAGCGCATGTCGACGATGGCGGACGGCATCGCGGTCGGTCGGCCGGGGCAGGTGCCGTTCGGGATCGTCCGCGACCACGTCGACGACATCCGGACCGTCACCGAGGAGGACCTCTCCCGGGCGCTCGTGCTCCTGCTCGAGCGGGCCAAGCTCGTCGTCGAGCCCGCGGGCGCCGCGGCCGTCGCGGCCGTCATGGCCGACCCGCGGGCCTTCGAGCCGCCCGTCGTCGCGGTCCTCTCCGGCGGCAACGTGGACCCGCTCGTCCTCCACCGCGTGCTGCGGCACGGCCTCGTCGCCGCGGGCCGCTACCTGCAGCTGCGGGTCGCGATCGCCGACCGGCCCGGCGAGCTCGGGCACCTGCTCGAGCTGGTCGGCTCGAGCGACGCGAACCTCGTCGAGGTGGAGCACCGGCGCACCGAGGCGCGCCTGCACGTCGACGAGGTCGAGGTCGCCCTGCAGCTGGAGACCCGCGGCGGCGAGCACCGCGACGCCGTCATCGCCTGCCTGCGGGAGGCCGGTTACGCGGTGCAGGTCGACTGAGCGTCCCGGCGTCTACGACCCGCGCTCGAGCAGGTCGAGGAGGTACTGGCCGTACCCGGACTTCGTCTGCGCCTGCCCGACGCGACGCAGCGCGTCGTCGTCGAGCCAGCCGTTCCGCCACGCGACCTCCTCGGGGCAGCCGACCTTCAGGCCCTGCCGCCGCTCGACGGTCCGGACGAACTCGCCGGCGTCGAGCATCGAGTCGAACGTCCCGGTGTCGAGCCACGCCGTCCCGCGCGGCAGCACCTCGACCTCGAGGGTGCCCCGCTCGAGGTAGTGCCGGTTGACGTCGGTGATCTCCAGCTCGCCGCGGGCGGAGGGCCGCAGCCCGGCGGCGACGTCGACGACGTCGGCGGCGTAGAAGTAGAGCCCCGGGATCGCCCACCGGCTGCGCGGGTGCGTCGGCTTCTCCTCGATGGAGACGGGGCGGCCGTCGGCGCCGAGCTCGACGACGCCGTACGCCTGCGGCTCCGCGACCCAGTACGCGAACACGACACCCCCGGCCGGGTCGGCGAAGCGGCGCAGCTGGGTGCCGAGCCCGGAGCCGTGGAAGATGTTGTCGCCGAGGACGAGCGCCGCGGGCTGCCCGTCGAGGAAGGCCCGGCCGATGACGAACGCCTCCGCGAGACCGCGGGGCTCCGGCTGCACGGCGTACGACAGGGACACGCCGAACCGGCTGCCGTCGCCGAGGAGACGCTGGAAGCCGGGCGCGTCGTGCGGGGTCGTGATGACGAGGACGTCCCGCACGCCGGCGAGCATGAGCGTCGACAGCGGGTGGTAGACCATCGGCTTGTCGTAGACGTTGAGCAGCTGCTTCGACGTCGCGATGGTGATGGGGTGCAGCCGGGTGCCGGAGCCGCCGGCGAGGATGATGCCGCGCACCCGCCCGATCCTGGCCGACGTGGGCGTCTCGGCGCAGCGGTTCGTGCCCGCGCGTGCCTCGCCGACAGGGTCAGCGGGGCAGCAGCCCCTGCTCCTTCGCCTCGGCGAGCGTCGGGGCGGCGGCGTCCTTCTCCGACAGCACGGGCGTGAGCGGCGACCCCTGCCGGTCGGTGGTCGGCCACCCGATGCCGAGGGCCGGGTCCAGCGGGTGGACGCCGTGCTCCGCGCCGGGCGTGTACGGCGTCGAGCACGCGTAGACGACCGTCGAGCCGGCCTCGAGGGAGCAGAAGGCGTGCCCGAGGCCCTCGCCGATGAACACGGCACGCTGCTCGCCCGGCTCCAGCAGGACGCTCTCGTGCGCGCCGAACGTCGGCGACGACGTCCGCAGGTCGACGACGACGTCGAGCACCGCCCCGGCCACGCACGTCACGTACTTCGCCTGGCCGGGCGGGACGTCGGCGAAGTGGACCCCCCGCAGCACACCCGCCGCGGACACCGACAGGTTCGCCTGCGCGAGCGACAGCTCCCGCCCGGTCGCTGCGACGAGCGAGCGCTGCGTGAACAGCTCGAGGAACGAGCCCCTGTCGTCGCCGTGCCGGCGGGGCGTGAAGACCCACGCCCCCTCGATGCCCATCGCCGCGACGTCCACCGGGGCACCGTAGTGACCGGCCGGGCGCGAGGTGCGGCTTCGTCCGAAGCACCCCGGCGGGCCGGGCGCGGGCCGTAGGCTCGGCGACCATGCGCGTCGTCGTGACAGGGGGAGCGGGGTTCATCGGCTCGCACCTCGTGCGGGCCGCCCTCGGGGGCACGCTGCCGGGTCTCGAGCCGTCGCGGCTCGTCGTGCTCGACAAGCTGACGTACGCCGGCAACCTCGACAACCTCGCCCCGGTGCAGGACGACCCCCGGCTGGAGGTCGTCGTGGGCGACATCTGCGACCCCGCCGCGCTCGACCGGGTGCTGCCGGGCGCCGACGCCGTCCTCCACCTCGCGGCCGAGTCGCACGTCGACCGCTCGATCGCCGGCGCGGCCGACTTCGTCGTGACGAACGTCGTCGGCACCCAGACGCTGCTCGACGGCTGCCTTCGCCACGACGTCCCGACCGTCGTCCACGTCTCCACCGACGAGGTCTACGGCTCGATCGCCGAGGGCTCGTGGCCCGAGACGCACCCGGTCGACCCCAGCTCGCCGTACTCCGCGAGCAAGGCCGGCAGCGACCTGCTCGCCCTCGCGTACGCCCGCACCTTCGGCATGGACGTGCGGGTGACCCGCTGCTCGAACAACTACGGGCCGTACCAGTTCCCGGAGAAGGTCATCCCGCTGTTCGTCTCCAACCTCCTCGACGGCCTCCAGGTGCCGCTGTACGGCGACGGCCTCAACGTCCGCGACTGGCTCCACGTCCACGACCACTGCCGCGGCATCGCGCTCGTGCTCGCCGGCGGGCGCGCCGGTGAGGTCTACAACATCGGCGGCGGCACCGAGCTCACGAACCGCGAGCTCACCGACCGGCTCCTCGCGGCGTGCGGCGCAGGGCCGGGGATGGTGAAGCAGGTCCCGGACCGCAAGGGCCACGACCGGCGCTACTCGGTCGACATCACGAAGATCCGCACCGAGCTCGGCTACGAGCCGTCCGTGCCGTTCGACGACGGCCTGCGCGACACCGTCGAGTGGTACCGGGCGAACCAGGCGTGGTGGCGCCCGCTCAAGGCCGCCGCCGCGCTGTGAGCGGTCCCCGCCGCTGGCTCGTCACCGGCGCCGCCGGGACGGTCGGCAGCCGGGTCGTCGAGCGGCTGCTCGCCGACGGCGAGGACGTGACCGCGGCGACGCGCGCCCACCTCGACGTCACCGACCAGGAGGCGGTCGACGCCGCGGTCGAGGGCCACGACGTCGTCGTCAACGCCGCGGCGTGGACCGCGGTCGACGACGCCGAGACGCACGAGGCGGAGGCCTTCGCCGCCAACGCCGTCGGGCCCGCGCTGCTCGCGGTCGCGTGCGCGCGCCGCGGTGTCCCGCTCCTCCACCTGTCGACCGACTACGTCTTCGACGGGCAGGCCGACCGCCCGTTCCCGGAGGACGCGCCCCTGCGGCCGCGGTCGGCCTACGGCCGTACGAAGGCGGCGGGGGAGTGGGCGGTCCGCGCCGCCGGCGGGCCGCTGTGGCTGCTGCGGACGGCGTGGGTGTACGACGTCGACCGGCCGTGCTTCCCCCGGACGGTCGTCCGCCTGCTCGGGGAGCGGGAGTCCCTCGACGTCGTCGACGACCAGGTGGGCCAGCCGACGTGGGCCCGCGACGTGGCGGACCTCGCCGTGGCGGTCGTCCGGGCCGGTGCCCCGCACGGCACGTACCACGCGACGGCCGCCGGGCAGGTGTCGTGGTTCGGGCTGACCAGGGCGCTGCTCGCGCACCTCGGCGAGGACCCGGGGCGGGTCCGCGCGACGACGTCGGAGGCGTTCCGGCGCCCGGCGCCGCGACCCGCGTGGTCGGTGCTGGGGCACGCGGCCTGGCAGAACTCCGGTGTCACGGCGCCGCGGGCGTGGGAGGCGGCGCTCGCCGAGGCGGTCGGAGCGGGCCTGCTGCGATAGCGCCGTCAGCGAAACGCGCTCGCGGACTGTCGGACCGCGTGGACAGGATGGGTCCCGTGACCGACACCATCGTCGCCGAGGGCCTCGTCAAGACCTACGGCTCCGTCCGCGCGCTCGACGGCTTCGACCTGTCCGTGGCGCCGGGCACCGTCATGGGTCTGCTCGGCCCGAACGGCGCCGGCAAGACGACGTCCGTCCGGGTCTTCACGACCCTGCTGCGGGCCGACAGCGGCCGGGCGAGCGTCGCCGGCCTCGACGTCGTCCGGGACGCCACCGAGCTCCGCTCCCGCATCGGGGTGTCGGGGCAGTACGCCGCGGTCGACGAGAACCTCACCGGCTTCGAGAACCTCGACATGGTGGGCCGGCTCTACCACCTGGGCTCGAAGGTGTCGCGGGAGCGGGCGTGGGAGCTGCTCGAGCGTTTCGACCTCACCGAGGCGGGCCGGCGCCCGGTCAGCACGTACTCCGGCGGCATGCGCCGGCGCCTCGACCTCGCCGGCGCGCTCGTCGCGCAGCCGGAGGTGCTGTTCCTCGACGAGCCGACGACCGGGCTCGACCCCCGCAGCCGCATCGGCATGTGGGACGTCATCGCCGAGCTCGTCTCCGGCGGCACCACCCTGCTGCTCACCACGCAGTACCTCGAGGAGGCCGACCGCCTCGCCGACCGGATCGCCGTCATCGACACCGGCAAGGTCATCGCGCTCGGCACCGCCGACGAGCTCAAGCAGCAGGTCGGCGGGGAGCGGATCGAGGTGACCGTCGCCCGCCCGGAGGAGCTGCCCGTCGCCCGCGACGCGCTCGCGCGGCTCTGCCTCGCCGAGGTCGGCGTGGAGGAGCACACCCGCACCCTCACGGCGCCCGTCAGCGGCGGGGTCAGCGTCCTCGTCGACGCCCTCCGCGCGCTCGACGCCGCGCAGGTCGAGGTGCTCGACGCCGGCGTCCGGCGGCCCACCCTCGACGACGTGTTCCTCACCCTCACCGGGCACGCGGCCGAGGAGACCCCCGACCCGGACGCCGACGACGGCGGTGGCGTCGCCGGACGACGCGGGCGCCGGTCCCGACGCAGCAGCACCGAGAAGGAGGCGGCGCAGGCATGAGCGCTCCCACCACGCCCACGGGCACCACGACGTCCACCCGGTCCGGGCCGTCGCGCCGCCCGGCCGCGTCGCCCGCGAGCGGGCCGCTCGTGGCCCTGCAGGACGGCTGGACCGTCGCGCGGCGCAACCTCATCAAGATCAAGCGGGTGCCGGACCTGCTGGTCGGCTCGATCATCTCGCCGATCATGTTCATCCTGCTGTTCGCCTACGTCTTCGGCGGGTCGATCGCCCTACCCGGTCAGGACGCCCTCGACCCGGCGCTCTACCGGGAGTTCCTCATCGCCGGCATCTTCGCCCAGACGGTGATCTTCGGGGCGACCATCACGGGCTCCGGCATGGCGCAGGACCTCAAGACCGGCATCGTCGACCGTTTCCGCTCGCTGCCGATGGCGCCGTCGGCGGTGCTCGTCGGCCGCACCACCGCGGACGTCGTCAACAACGTCCTCACGATCGTCATCATGTCGCTGACCGGGCTCGTCGTCGGCTGGCGCATCGGGAGCTCGGTCGGGGAGGCGCTCCTCGGGTACGCGCTCCTGCTGTTCTTCGCCTACTGCATCAGCTGGGTCATGGCGTACGTCGGACTGCTCGTGCGGACACCCGAGGTCTTCAACAACGTCGTCTTCATCGTGATCTTCCCGTTGACGTTCATCGCGAACACGTTCGTGCCGCTGGAGAACTTCCCCTCGGCGCTGCGCGTGTTCGCCGAGTGGAACCCGGTGTCGGCGGTGACGCAGGCGGCCCGCGAGCTGTTCGGCAACGTGCCGCCGGGGTTCCCGGAACCGCAGGCGTGGCCGCTGCAGAACAGCGCCCTCTACACGGTGCTGTGGGGTGCGGCGATCCTGCTCGTGTTCGTGCCCCTCACGGTGCGGCAGTACCAGCGCGCCGCCGCCCGCTGAGGCCCCCCGGGTCTGACGCAACGCGCCGTGGTGTCGGATAGGGCGACGCGACGGCCCCTTGTGTCGGGTGAGGAGTGACGCAACGGCACGTCCCGTCAGACGGTTCGGCGCGTCAGCGCGGGTCCGGTTGGATGCGCAGGACCTGGCGGCTGCCGTGCGCGACGTACCAGACGTCTCCGGCGGCGTACGCCGCCGGGCCGGCGAACAACCAGCCGCCCAGTCGCAGGTGCTGCACGATCCGGCCGTCGTCGGCGCGGACCTGTGCGAGCGTGCCGCCGCCGGCCGTCACCCAGAAGGCGTCGCGGTCCGGGTCGTGGACGGCGTACGGGTCCTGCTCGTCCCGGCCGCCGGGGACGGTGAGGCGACGGACCTCGACGAGAGTGGTCGGGTCGAGGCCGACGAGCTCGTCGGTCTCGGGGACGCCGACCCACACCAGCCCGTCGCCGGCCAGGAGCGCGCCAGGCCTCCCCCCGAGGGGCGCCGGGTCGCCGACCGCGCCGTCGGGGGCGACGCGGACGGCCGCGCCCAGCGCCGGGACCGTCACCACGACGGCGCCGTCGGGCTGGACGAGGACGCGTTCGGCCGGCCCCGGCAGGGGCACCCGCTCGGCCACGGTGCCGTCGGCCGGATCGATCCGGGCCAGGCCCGCTGCGCCGTCGCTTGCCCACACCTGCTCGCCGGAGGCGCCGATGCCGAATCCGTCGCCGACCGCCACGCGCGTCCGCACCTCGAGCGTGTCGGGGTCGACGCCCAGGACCTCCTCGCGCAGGTGCACCCAGACCATGTCCGCCGACAGGGCCGGCGCCTCGACCCGCCCCGGTGGCAGTTCGACCTCGACGAGGCCGCCGTCGGCCGGGTCGATCCGGCTCAGCACGACCCCGCCGCCGTCTCGGGCGCTGGTGACCCACACGTGCCCCAGGCCCGCACTCGCGCCCGTCGGGAAGCCGGGGACGGACCACGTGCCGAGCACCGTGCCGTCGGCGGGGCGGGTCGGCGAGGGCGTCGCGAGGGCCGACGGCGGCGCCGGACGGACGGGCACCACGGGGGTGTCCGACGGTGAGCCCGCCAGGGCGACCACGGCCACCGTGGTGGCGGCGGCGGCTGCCACGCCGAGTGCGACAGCCACCCGCGGGCCGCGCGGGGGGCGCCGGGCGCGCGACCGCAGCTCGTCCCACGCCCCGGGCCGGGGACGTACTGTCTCGGCGCGTGCGGCGAGGGCGGCGCGGAGCTCGTCCTCCAACTGGTCCTGGTGCCGGCTCACGTGCCCACTCGCTCCAGCCCCGTGGGGCGGGCTGGGTCTGCCGGCCGCGCGTGCTCCCGCCGAACCCGCAGGGTCGCCGTGGCCCTCGACAGGTGCTGCTTCACCGAGCCCGGCGAGATCCGCAGGGTCTCGGCGATCCCGCGGTCACCGAGACCCGCCCAGTACCGCAGCACCACGCACTCCCGCTGCCGACGGGGGAGGGCAGCGACGAGGCCCAGCAGCTCGTCGCGCTCGCCACGCCCGACGACCTGCGACTCGCCCGACGGCGCGTCTGCGCGGGCGAGCCACGCCTCGGCCTCCAGCGCCCGCTGCCGGCGCCTCACCGCGACCCGCCGCCGCATCGAGGACCGGCACACGTTCACCACGGCGCGCCGCAGGTAGCCCTCGGCGGCGTCCGGGTCGCGCAGAGCCATGCCGCCGCGACGGTGCACGGAGAGGAAGACGTCCTGCACGACGTCCTCGGCCTCGTCGTGGTCCAGGAGCAGCCGAGCCAGCCGCACCATCGGCCAGTAGTGCACCTCGTAGAGTCGCTCGAGGTCCTCCAGCGCCGACGTGCCCGCCCCGGCCTCGCCCCCGGACCCGCGACCTCCCCGGCCCACGCCCACCAGGCTAGAGCCGCGAGCGGTCGACGTCCCGGCTCCCGGTCGACTGGTCGCGATCAGGTGAGGTACGCGCAGAGCGCCGTCTCGTCGAGCTCCTTCGGCCCGGCCGAGACCAGCTGCTCCCCGCCCGAGAGGACGGCGCGACCCGCGGACAGGAGCACGACGCCGTACCCGGGCACGGTCACACCGCGCTCCTTGCCGCGCAGGGTCACGGTCCCCGAGGGGTCGAAGGTCTCGTTGACCACGCCCCGCGAGCCCAGCGAGGCTCCCGTCTCGGGGTTGGACCACGTCAGCGTGTACGCAAGGTGCACGTCGAGGCGCTCGCCCCGGAACGTCTCCTGCGCCCAACCCTCGGCGGCCACGTCGAGCGCGACCTCACCGCAGTCGACCAGGCCGGGCAGCACGAACGCGAAGTGGATGCGTTCAGGTCGCTCCGGCGGCGCCGCCGACGCCACGGCGGGGGTGAAGGCCACGAGGGCGGCGCCGGCGGTGAGGGCGAGGGAGTGGCGGACGGTTCGATGCATGGCTGGTCTCCTCCGGACGGGCCGCGTGGTGCGGCGCCTGTGGTCGTGTGACCCCAGGTCGCCCGAGACCGCTCGCTGGTTGACACCCCTGCGCGCCCTCCCCCTGACGGAACGGCACATGGCGTCGACCTGGTCGACGCCATGTGCCGTTGCGACAGAAGCGGTGGGTGGGTGGCGGGTTGCTCAGCCGGTGAAGCGCTCCGCCTTGAGGATCCTCACGGGGATCTGGCGGCCGTTGGGCGCGGTGTAGCTCGTCTCGGTGCCGACCGGCTGGCCGAGGACCGCGGCCCCCAGCGGGGACTGCTCGGAGAACACGTCGAGGTCGGTCGTGGCGGCGATCTCGCGGCTGCCGAGGAGGAAGGTCTCCTCGGCGCCGGCGACGTCGGCGGTCACGACCATGCCGGCGTGGACGGCGCCGTCGTCGGCGATGTCCTCGGGCGCCCCCACCTGCGCGTTCTCGAGCATCTGCTCGAGCTGGCGGATGCGGGCCTCCTGCTTGCCCTGCTCCTCCTTGGCGGCGTGGTAGCCACCGTTCTCCTTGAGGTCGCCCTCCTCGCGGGCGGCCTCGATCTTGCGGGCGAGCTCCAGGCGGCCCTCGCCCCGCAGGTGGTCGAGCTCGGCCTGCAGCCGGTCGTGGGCCTCCTGGGTCAGCCAGGTCACGCTGCTGGTCTCGGACATGCACGTACTCCTCGGTGGTCGGGTCCCCCGGGCCCGTCCGCGTCGGCGTCGCCGGTGGCGCGCCGCGGGACCAGCCGGGCTCTCGTCACGGGTCCGTTCCCCCTGTCCGGGGCCCGTGGGTAAGCCCACGATCATACGCCAGTGGGTGCCCCCGGCCGGTACGGGTGCGAGCCCGGCGCCGGTCAGGCGCCGGTCAGGGGACGAGGATGCACGTCCGCACCGACGACGTGACGGCGCGGGAGGTCGTGCGGACCTCGGTCGTCACGCTCGTCGCGCGCTCCGCCAGCGGGTCCAGGTCGACGTCGACCTGCCCGACGTCGCCGTAGCGGGCGTCGGCGGCCCGGACCTGGCAGCGCAGCCGGTCGCCGGGGTCGGCGTACACCTCGAAGGTCGTCCGCACGAGGTGGTCGTCGACCACCTCGAACGACACCTCCCGCCACCGCACGTCGTCGGCGAGGACGGCGCGGGTCACGAGCGCGAAGGCCGACACCGCGAGGAGGCCACCGAGCACTGCGACGGCGACGGCGAGGGCGCGCCCGCCGCGTCGCGGCGGACGGGCGTAGCGGGCCGCCACGTCGTCGGCGGGCACACCCGGCGTGACCGCGTCCCGGCCCTGCTCCACGCGCCCTCCCGACGATCGGGGACAATCCCTGTCGGCCCCGACCCGGTGTCGGAGCCCGACCCCATGATGACCCGTCGTCCCCGGGCACACCGCCCGCCCGGTCGGGGACCGACAACGAGGGAGGACCGTGAGCGAGCAGCTCCGCCTGATGGCCGTCCACGCGCACCCGGACGACGAGTCGAGCAAGGGCGCGGCGACCACGGCCCGCTACGTCGCCGACGGCGTCGACGTCCTCGTCGTCAGCTGCACGGGAGGCGAGCGCGGCGACGTCCTCAACCCCCGGCTGCAGCACGACCCCGAGGTGGTCCGCGACATCGTCGGGTACCGCCGCCGGGAGATGGCCGAGGCCGTCCGCATCCTCGGGGTGCAGCACCGCTGGCTCGGGTTCGTCGACTCCGGGCTGCCCGAGGGAGACCCCCTGCCGCCCCTGCCGGACGGCTGCTTCGCCCTCGAGCCCCTCGAGATCGCGGCCGCCCCGCTCGTGCGGCTCGTCCGGGAGTTCCGCCCGCACGTCATGACGACGTACGACGAGAACGGCGGCTACCCGCACCCGGACCACATCATGTGCCACCGGGTCTCCGTCGAGGCGTACGAGGCCGCGGGCGACCCCGACCGCTACGTCGGCCACGGCGCGCCGCCGTGGACGCCGCTCAAGCTCTACTACAACCAGACCTTCTCCCGACTCAAGATCACCGCCTACCACGAGGCGCTCCTCGCCTCGGGTGCCGAGTCGCCGTTCGCGGAGTGGATGGAGCGCTGGGAGGAGCGGGAGGAGCGCCCCGTCACCACGCGCGTGCCGGTCGGCGACCACATCGAGACCGCTGACGCCGCCCTGCGCGCCCACGCCACGCAGGTCGACCCCGACGGGTTCTGGTTCGCGGTGCCGGCGGCGCTGCGCCGCGAGGTGTGGCCGACGGAGGACTACGAGCTCGCGCGCAGCCGCGTCGGCGGTCCCGTGGCGGGCACGCCCGAGGCCGACGGCGTCATCGAGGACGACCTGTTCGCCGGGGTCCGAGAGCACCTCGCCGCCCAGGCCGCCGGGGTCGCGAGGTGAGCGTCGCGGGTCTGCTGCTCGGCGCGAGCCCGTCGCCGGCGCCCGACGGCGCACCGCCCCCGGAGCTCGTGACCCCGGGGACGATCGGGTTCGTCGTGACGTTCCTCGTCGCCGTCGCGTTCGTCTTCCTGGTCCGCGACATGGTGCGACGCGTCCGCGGGATCGACGTCCGTGCCGCGCGGGAGGAGCGCGAGGCGCAGGCCTCCGACGGCGGGTCGGGTACCGAGGGCCCGCACGGCCGACCGGGTGAGCGCGGCACGGGCCGTGACGACGCGGACGGCACCGGTGGGGTGCCCGGACCCCGTCGCTAGCCCGTCCGGCTGACCTCGTCCGGCGGACCCGGTGACACGCCGTGGCCGCGGCCGCGGGCGGCCTACGGTCGGGTCATGACCCCGGTCCCCCTCCAGTCCCGCCGCCCCGACGAGGCCGCCGCCGTCCCGGTCGTGCCGGTCGAGCCGGTCGTGCCCGGCGCCCTCGCGGAGCCGGCCGTCGTCGACCTCGCGCTCCTGGAGCGGGTGCTCTCCGCCGTCGAGCGGCTCTGACGCCCACCGTCCGGGCGTGACGGCGCGCCGGACGGGTTGTGTCGCGGGCCCCGCCTAGCGTCGTCGGCATGCGGTTGCTCCACACCTCCGACTGGCACCTCGGGCGGCGTCTGCACGGTGCCGACCTCACCGAGGCGCACGCGGCGTGGGTCGACCACCTCGTCGAGGTCGTGGTCGGGGAGCACGTCGACGTCGTCGTCGTCGCGGGGGACGTGTTCGACCGGGCCATCCCCCCGGTGGCCGCCGTGCGGCTGTGGGACGAGGCGCTGCAGCGGCTGCGTGCGGCCGGGGCCGCCGTCGTCGTGTCGAGCGGCAACCACGACTCCCCGGCCCGGCTCGGCGCCCACGGTGCCCTGCTCGCCGAGCTCGGGGTCCACGTGCGCTGCGACCCGGCCCGCGTCGCGGAGCCCGTCGTGCTGCACGACACCCACGGCCCGGTGGCCTTCTACCCGCTGCCCTACCTCGAGCCCGTCACCGCGACGTCGTCGCTGCCCGACACGGTCCCCGGGCCTGCCCGCAGCCAGGCGGCGGTGGTGGGCCGCGCCGTCTCGCTCGCCACCGCCCACGCGGCGCAGGTGGGGCACGGCCGCACGGTCCTCCTCGCCCACACGTGGGTAGCCGGGGTCGGGGGCGAGGACCGTTGCGACAGCGAGCGCGAGATCGGGGTGGAGCCGCCCGTCACCGGCGGGTCCGTGCCGCGGGTGGGCGGGGTCGACCGCGTGCCCACGGAGCCGTTCCGCGGCACCACCTACACCGCTCTGGGGCACCTGCACGGGCCGCGCACCCTCGACGAGCACCTCCGCTACAGCGGGTCGCCTGTGGCGTTCTCCTTCTCCGAGCGGAACCACCGCAAGGGCAGCTGGCTCGTCGACATCGGTCCGGACGGCCTCGAACGGGTGGAGCGGGTCGAGGCCCCGGTCCACCGGGGACTCGCGCAGCTGCGCGGCACGCTCGAGCAGCTGCTCGGCGACCCCGCCCACGCGGTCGCCGAGCACCGCTGGGTGAAGGCGGTCCTCACCGACCCCGCCCGCCCCGCCGAGGCGATGCGCCGGCTGCAGGACCGGTTTCCGCACGCGCTCGCCCTCGAGTGGGAGCCGGAGGGCCGGGCCCCGGAGCTGCCGTACGCGGTGCGGCTCGCCGCCGCCCGCACCGACACCGAGGTCGCGACCGGCTTCGTCGAGCACGTGCGTGGCACACCCGCCACCGCGGCCGAGGCGACGGTGCTCGACGCGGCCTTCCGGGCCGTACGAGCGGCCGCGACGGGGGAGCCGGTGGCCGCGTCCGCCGCCCCCGCCGCCGACGAGCTCGCTGCCCTGGACGACGTCGACGGGCTCGACGGGCTCGACGGGCTCGACGCGGACCTGCTCGCAGGTGCGACCGACGTCCCACCGCCTCCGGCGCGGGGCGAGGGCGCGGCCTGATGCGCCCGCACCGGCTCCGCGTCACGGCGTTCGGGCCGTTCCCCGGGAGGGTCGAGGTCGACCTCGACGAGCTGTCGTCCGGCGGGCCGTTCCTGCTCCACGGCCCCACGGGGGCCGGCAAGACGAGCCTGCTCGACGCCATCGGGTTCGCCCTCTTCGGTCGGGTACCGGGCGCCCGCGGCCAGAAGCAGCTGCGCAGCCACCACGCCGCCCCGGAGCAGCGCACGGAGGTCGAGCTCTGGGCGAGCCTCGGCGACCGTGCCGTCCACATCACGCGCACCCCGGACCAGGAGCGACCCAAGACTCGTGGCAGCGGCACCACGAAGGACCGCGCGAGCGTCGCTGTCGAGGTCGCCCGCGACCTCGCCGGGCTCGAGCGCGGCGACCTCGTCGCGAGGTGGACGGGCGTCCAGGAGGCCAACGACGAGCTCCAGCAGCTCGTCGGCATGTCGCACGAGCAGTTCTTCCAGGTCGTCGTCCTCCCGCAGGGCCAGTTCGCCCAGTTCCTGCGCGCCACCGACGACGACCGCGCGGCGGTCCTCCGGCGGCTCTTCGACACCGCCCGCTTCGGCGCCGTCGAGCAGCGGCTGAAGGAGCGGGCCCGGACGCTCGAGCAGCGGTGCGCCGACGCCGCGCGGGCGTGCGAGGTCGCCGCCGCCCACGTGAGCGCGCACGCCGGTCTGTCGGACGAGGGCCCGCCGGACGCCGACCGGTCCGGGTGGGGGCTCGACCTGCTCGCTGCCGCCGGCCGGCTGGAGGCCGCCGCGGACGCCGCCGCGTCGTCGGCAGCGGCGAAGGAGGCGACAGCCCGCGCCGCCCTGGAGCTCGCCCGCGAGGCCGCCGACCTCCTGGACGCGCGCCACGCCGCCTCGTCCGCGCTCGCCGCCCTCGAGGCGGACGGCGACCAGGCCGAGGCGGACCGGCTCGCCCTCGCCGCCGCCGACCGCGCAGCCCCGGTGGCCGGGCTCCACGCGGCGGCCGTCGCCGCCACGACCGCCGTCGCCGAACGGCGTGCCCTCGCTCAGGAGGCCATCGAGGTCGTGCGCGGGACCGGCGCGGGCGACGGGTCACCCGCGTGGGTGCTCCCGACCGAGATCGACGGCGAGGCCTGGCAGGCGCTCGTCGACGAGGTCGCCGAGCGCGTGCGTACAGCCGTGGCGGGCGCCGAACGGCTGGCCGGGCTCGGTGCCGACCTCGAGCGCCTCACGCACCTCGTCGCCGGCAGGGGAGCCAGGGACGGTGCCGTCGCGGCCGCCCGCCGTGACGCCGACCACCGCCGGCGCGCACTCGAGGGGCTGCCCGCCCGGGTCCGCGCCGTCCAGCGCGAGCGCGAGACGGCCGTGCAGCTGGCGGCCGGCGCGAGCCAGGCGGAGGTCGAGGCCGCGCGCTACGCGAGGGCCGACCGCCTGCTCGACGAGCTCCTCGAGCAGGTCGGTGCGGTCGCCGACGCGGAGCGTGCCGAGCTCGACGCCAGGGCCGCCGCCCGCGCGGCCGAGAGCAGGTACGACGCCGTCCGGGAGGGCCGGCTGCGCGGCATGGCGGCGGAGCTCGCCACCTCCCTCACCGCGGGCGAGCCGTGCGCTGTGTGCGGTGCCACCGAGCACCCCGCGCCCGCGCGACCCGGCCCCGAACCGGTCGACGCCGGCACCGAACGCGTCGCCCGTGCGGCCGCCGACGACGCCCGCGCCGTCGCCGACCGCGTCACCGGACAGCTCGCGGACGCGCGCAGCTCCGCGGAGCGGACCCGTGCCGCGCTCGCCGAGGCGCTCGCGCCCGACGGGGAGGACGACGCCGTCCCGGCGCTCACCGACCTCGTCGCACCCGAGGGCGCCACCGGGCTCGACGCCCTGCGGGCCGAGGTGGCGCGGCGCAGCACGGCCGCCCTCGCACGGGGCGAGGAGTGCCGGGCCGCGCAGGTGCTCGTCGCGCACTGCGGCGAGCGGCTGGCCGCGCTCGATGCAGAGGAGGGCGAGCTCCGCGAGGGTCACGAGGCCGCGCGCCACGCAGAGCAGCACGCGGTCCACGAGGCGGCGACCGCCGAGAGCGAGGCCTCCCGGTTGGCCGCCGGGCTGGCCACCGACCTGGGTGTCGACGGAGTGCCGGCCGAGGGGTCCGGGGCCCCGGTCGAGGCGGAGACGCTCGTGCGCGTCGGGGAGGCCCTCGAGGAGGCACGGACCTCGGCGGCGGACGAGGAGGGGCGCGCCGACTCTGCGCTCACCGCCCTCCACGACCTCGCGTCCGCCGCCGGTCGCGAGCGCGCGGCGCGGGCGCACGCTCGCACCGCCGCCCACGACCACGGCTGGGAGGAGCCGGCCGAGGCGGCCGCCGCCGCCCGGCCCGCACCCTGGTGCGACACCACCCGGGCCCGGCTCGAGGACCGGGACCGGCGGTGCGCCGAGGAGCGTCGCCGCCTCACGGACGCCGACGCCCGGCTGACCGACCTCCTCGGACCCGAGGTGTTCGACGCAGCGGACGCCGCCGACGGCGGCGACGGGCCGGGCGAGGTCCTCGCAGCGGCCCGCTCGTGCGCGTCCGAGGTCCCCGTGCACGAGGCGGCGCTCGTCGCGGCCGGCAGGGCGCGCCGCGAGGCGGACTCGGCCGACGCCCGGGCCGCCGACCGGCACGCGGCGCTGCGCGTGTCCGTCCCGCGCCTCGTCGAGGCCGAGCGCGCCGTCGGGCCGCTGCGCGAGACCGCTCGCGAGGCGCGGCGTCTCGCCGACCTGTGCAGCGGCAGCAACGACAAGGGCATCCCCTTGTCCACGTACGTCCTCGCCGCGCACCTCGAGCACGTCGTGTCCGCCGCCAACGTCCGCCTCGGGCGGATGAGCGACGGTCGCTACGCGCTCGAGCACGTCGACGAGGGCGAGGATCGGCGGCGTCGGGCGGGACTCGGTCTCGCCGTCCTCGACGGCTGGACCGGCACGCGGCGCCCCGCCGGGACCCTGTCCGGCGGGGAGACGTTCCTCGCGAGCCTCGCCCTCGCCCTCGGGCTGTCCGACGTCGTCACGGCCGAGGCGGGCGGCACCCGGGTCGATGCCCTGTTCGTCGACGAGGGCTTCGGCACCCTCGACCCCGAGGCCCTCGACCGTGCGATGGACGTCCTCGACGGGCTGCGGGAGCACGGTCGCGTCGTCGGCATCGTGAGCCACGTCGACGAGCTGCGTCGCCGGCTGCCCACGCAGCTCCACGTGCACCGCGGGCGGGACGGCTCCTCCGTCGAGGTGCTGACGGCCGCGCTGCCCGGTTGACGGGTGGAACCCGTCACGATCAGGCGTGTTCCGCTGACAGCCCGTCACCTCCGCTGACACGATGTGTCGCCATGCGAGCCGCTGTCGTCGACGCCTTCACCGACCGGGCGTTCGCCGGCAACCCTGCCGCCGTCGTGTGGCTCGACCCCGAGGCCCCCACGCCGGCGCTGGGCTGGATGCAGCGGGTCGCCTCGGAGTTCGGTCTGTCGGAGACGGCCTTCGTCAGCCCGCTCGGTCCGGGTCAGTACCGGCTCCGGTGGTTCACCCCCACGGTCGAGGTCGAGCTGTGCGGGCACGCGACGCTCGCCACCGCCCACTGGCTGCTCGAGCAGGGCCTCGAGACCGGCCCCATGACGTTCCGCACCATGTCGGGACGACTCAGCGCCGACGGGTCCCCCGGCGACGTCCGCATCGGGCTCCCGCTCGTCCCGGTCGGGGACCGCCGCGCCCCCGACGGTTTCGAGCAGGCGATGGGCTTCCTCAGCTACGAGCTCGTCGGCTTCACCGACCAGTCCGAGGCGCTGCAGCGCAACGCCCTCGTCCTCGTCGACGCCGTCGACCTCCGTGACATGCAGCTCAACCTCCGCAAGCTCGCGCAGCTGCCGCTCGGCGGGGTCATCGCCACCGCCGCTGCCGACGACGTGAACGCCGCCAAGGGCGTCGACGTCCTCAGCCGCTACTTCGCCCCGGCCCTCGGGATCGACGAGGACCCGGTCACCGGGTCCGCGCACTGCACGCTCGCCGACTACTGGTGCGGCGAGCTCGGCCGGCGCAGCTTCCGTGCGGCGCAGGTGTCGGAGCGCGGTGGGCTGCTCGACGTCGAGCTCGACGACAGCCGCGACGAGCCCCTCGTGCTGCTGCGCGGCGGGGCCGTCACGACGATGGAGGTCACCCTCAGGGTGTGACGGTCACGGCGTGACCCTGCCGTCGTGGGCCGCCCGTCGCGACCTCGAACCAGACCCGCAGCCCGCTCGTCGTGCGCTGGCTGCCCCAGGCGTCCGCCACGTCGGCCACGATGCCCAGCCCCCGGCCCCGGGTGGCGCCCACAGGAAGGTCGTGCGGCCTCGCCTCGCCGTGCGCGCCCCGGTCGCTGACCGTCACGAGCACCCGCTCGCCGCCGCATCGCACCGCCACCTCGGCGGTCGACCTCGCGTGGACGACGGCGTTGGTCACGACCTCCGACAGGGCGACCTCGAGGTCGCCGACGCGGTTCGTCACTCCCCACGCCGCGAGCTGGTCCGCGAGCCACCGTCGTCCCTCCCGCGCCGCCGACGGCTCCGCCGGCAGCACCGTGCGGGCCGTCCGGACCCGCCCGGCGGTGCGGGCGGCCGCGAGCAGGGCGACGTCGTCGGACGTCTCGGGGCCGTAGCGCTGCAGCAGCGCCCCGCACAGGACGAGGGGGTCGGCGTCGCCGTGGCGGGCCACCTCGTCCAGCAGCAGGTCGAGCGAGTCGGTGAGCGACTGGTCGCGGCGTTCGACGAGCCCGTCGGTCAGGAGCAGGAGGAGGTCGTCGACGGCGAGCTCGAAGTCCATCGCCTCCCGGTCGCCGGCGATGCCGAGGGGCGGCCCCACCGGCAGCTCGAGCAGCCGCGGAGGCGGCAGCACTCCCTCGACCGGGGCGGGCCGCAGCACCGGCGGCAGGTGGCCCGCGCTCGCCGCGCACGCCCGGCCCGTCGCCGGGTCGAGCAGCACGTAGCAGACGGTGACGAAGTGCCCGGAGCCCAGGGCGTCGCTGGAGGACGCCATCCGCTCGAACAGGTCGCTGCAGGTCCCCAGCACGTGACCCGGGGAGGGGTCCCGCAGCGCGACGGCCCGGATCGCGGAGCGGACCTGACCCATGACCGAGCTCGCGAGGACCCCCTGTCCCATGGCGTCGCCGAGGACGAGCGCGACCTGGCCGTCGGCGACGTCGAACGCGTCGTAGAAGTCGCCGCCGACGGTCGCGCGGGCCGCACCCGGTTCGTGGCGGACCGCGACCAGCAGGTGGTCGTGCTGCGGCAGGTTGTCCGGCAGGAGGCTGCGCTGCAGCAGCTGCGCCGCGCTCCGTTCCTCCTCCAGGACGTGCGCGCGCCGCAGGGCACGGGCCAGCAGCCCCGCGCAGCTGTCGAGCAGCCGCAGACCGGTCGGGTCCGGTGCGGCGTCGGCGTAGCCGAAGGCGAACCAGCCGTCGCGGACGGGTCGGCGGCCGAGCTCGGCCTCGTCGCCGTCCAGGCGGACGGGAAACACCGCGACCTCCCCGACCTGCCGGTCCACCGCGTCCGCGGCCGGACCCAGCCAGCGCAGCAGCTCCTCGCCGGGGCGCAGGGAGGAGCGGGTGCCGGGCTGCTCGCCGCCCGCGACCGCGAGGTCCCACCGGGTCCCCCCGGACCCCGCGGAGCGGCTCCCCGACCGGCTCGGCGACCGTCCCGGCAGGGAGCGCCACAACGGCGGCAGGCGTTCCGTGGCCGGGTCCGCGAGGTCGGCGGCCGTGAACCGGACCGTCACCCAGCCGTCGCGTCCGGGGTCGCGCAGCGCGAGACGCACGAGGTCCGCCCCGAGGTCGGCGACCGCATGGTGGAGGGCGGCGCGGACGACGTCGTCGACCGTCACGGCCTCGGTGAGGCGGGCGGCCAGCCGCGTCACCACGTCGGCGCCGCCCGGCCCCGCCGCGGGCGCGGACCCGACGAGCAGCAGGCCCGCGAGCCCACCGGCGGAGTCGAGCACCGGCGAGCACCCACCGGCGAGGGGTGGCGTGATCTCGCCCGCGACCTGGTCCCGCCAGACCCGGTGCACGGCGTCGCCGACCCCCGGCACCTGCCACACCCCGGCGAGCACCTCGTCGGCCCGGCGGCCCGCCCCGTCGGCGCGGCCGACCAGGGCCGCGAAGGCGGCGTTGCCGAGCACGAGGTGGTCGGGTCCGTGGAGGTAGGCCATGGGGGCCGACGAGACGAGCACCGTGCGGACGACGGCACGGACGGCGGCATCCCCCGCGTGGCGGCCCAGCGGCGCCGCGAGGTGCGTCGGCAGGTCGTCGGCCACGGGCGCCACTGTGCCGGAGCGGGGCCCGTGTCGCGCGCACAGCCCCGCCCGGCGTCCCGCACAGCGTCCTGACAGCAACCCGGCGGAGGGTCGTCGGTACACGCGGGAGACACCCGCGCAGAAGGACGGAGGCACACCGTGACCCGACGCAGGACCCTCGCCGCCGTGGGGCTCGCCGGCGCCACGGCTGTCGTCGTCGGCGCGGCCGCCCTCACGGGCGCCGCTGCCGCGACGACCGACGACACCACGACGGGAACCGTCGTCGACCGCGTCCAGGCGCGCGTCGAGCGCATCGCCGAGGCGCTCGGCGGGCTCGTCGACGACGGGACCATCACCGAGGACCAGGCCGACACCGTCGCCGAGACGCTCGCGGAGTCCGACGCCCTGCGCGGCCCGGGCGGTCACGGGGGCCACGGCGGACCCGGTGGCCACGGCGGGCGGCTGCTCGTCCTCGACGCCGCCGCCGAGACCCTCGGCATGAGCGCCGAGGAGCTGCGCACCGCGCTCCAGGAGGACGGCGCGACCCTCGCCTCGGTCGCCGAGGCGCAGGGCGTCGACCGGGACGCCCTCGTCGACGCCCTCGTCGAGGCCGCGCAGACCCACCTCGACGAGGAGGTGGCCGAGGGCGACCTCACGCAGGAGCAGGCCGACGAGCTCGGCGCGGACCTGGAGACCCGCGTCGCGGACCTCGTCGACGACGAGCTGCCGGCTCGCGGTGTCGGCGCTGGTCGGGGCTGGCACCACGGCCCCCGCGGCGGGATGACGGACGACGGCACGGACGACGGCACGGACGACGGCACGGACGACGGCACGACGACGCCGTCCCCGTCCGCGTCGACCGCGGCCCTCGACGTCTGACGAGCCGCTGGGACACGGCCGGCTGCGCCGCCGGTCGCTGATGGCGACCGGCGGCGCAGCCGCGTCCACGACCTGGCCGGTGCCACAGCGACCGCACAGGAACCGCACAGCACACGCACCCTCGCCGCACAGCGCGCCGCGCCATGCTGGTCCCATGACGAGCCCCGCCCGCACCGAGCGCGCCGCGCCCCTCGCCCGGGCGGACGGCGCACCCGTCCGGGTCCTCGTCGTCGACGACGAGCAGGCGATCACCGAGCTGCTCGCCATGGCCCTGCGCTACGAGGGGTGGGAGGTCCGCAGCGCCGCCGCCGGCATCCCCGCCGTCCGCGCCGTCAAGGAGTTCCGACCGGACGCGGTCGTCCTCGACGTCATGCTCCCCGACATCGACGGGCTCGAGGTGCTGCGGCGCCTGCGCGGCGGCGGCGACGACGTTCCCGTCCTCTTCCTCACCGCGAAGGACGCCGTCGAGGACCGCGTCGTCGGCCTCACCGCCGGCGGCGACGACTACGTGACGAAGCCGTTCAGCCTCGAGGAGGTCGTCGCGCGGCTCCGCGGGCTCATCCGTCGCAGCGGCGCGGTGGCGGCGAAGACCGACGCCCGGCTCGTCGTCGGTGACCTCGTGCTCGACGAGGACTCCCACGAGGTCACCCGCGGCGGCGACGAGATCGCGCTGACGGCGACGGAGTTCGAGCTGCTCCGCTTCCTCATGCGCAACCCGCGTCGGGTCCTGAGCAAGGCGCAGATCCTCGACCGGGTGTGGAACTACGACTTCGGCGGGCAGGCGAACATCGTCGAGCTGTACGTGTCGTACCTGCGGAAGAAGGTCGACGCCGGCCGCACGCCCATGATCCACACGCTGCGCGGGGCCGGGTACGTCCTCAAGCCCGGCGCCGACGCCTGATCCGTGACCGGCAGCGTGGCCCACGGCCCGACCGATCGCGTGGCGCGGCGTCGCCTCACCCTGCGGGGGCGGTTGCTCCTCACCCTCGTCGCGGTGACCGCCGTCGTGTCGCTCACCGTCGGCGGCGTGAGCGTCGTGCTGCTCCAGGCGTTCCTCGTCGGCCGCCTCGACGACCAGCTCGCCGGAGCCGTGGCTCGCTCGAGCACCGGTCGTGAGGGCGGTTTCCCCGGTCCCGGACGCGGGCCGCGCGGCGGCGACTTCGGGTTCCTCCTCCAGCCCGGGCAGGCCGAGGGCACCCTCGGGGCGGAGATCGAGGACGGGACCGTCGAGCGGGTCGCCGTGCTCGACGACCGCGGTCGGGCCGCGTCGCTCGAGACCGACACCGCCTCGGCCCTGCTCGGGGTCGACCCCGGTGAGGGCCCGACGACGGTCCGACTCGCCAGCCTCGGGGCGTACCGCCTCGTCGCGACGACGACACCCGACGGGTCGACCATCGTCACGGGCCTGCCGCTGTCAGGGGTGCGGAGCACGACCCTGAGCCTGCTCGCGATCATCGTCACGGCGACCGCCGCCGGCGTCGTCGTCGTGGTCCTGCTGGGAGGTGCCGTCATCCAGCGGGCGGTCCGGCCCCTGCACGACGTCACCCGCACCGCGACGCGCGTCCGCGACGTCGACCTCACGAGCGGCGCGGTCGTGCTGCCCGACCGGGTGCCCGCCGACGTGGCCGCGACGCCGGACGAGGTGGGCGAGGTCGCCTCCGCCCTCAACCGCATGCTCGACCACGTCGAGGCGGCGCTCGCCGAGCGGCACCGCAGCGAGACGCAGGTGCGGCAGTTCGTCGCCGACGCCAGCCACGAGCTGCGCACCCCGCTGGCGTCCATCCAGGGGTACTCCGAGCTCGTGCGGCGCCGGCCCGAGCCGCTCCCCGACGACGTCGTCGCGGCGATGGGCCGGGTGGAGTCCGAGGCGCGGCGCATGGCCGGGCTCGTCGACGACCTCCTGCTCCTCGCCCGCCTCGACGCCGGCCGCCCGGTCGAGCGGGAGGAGGTGGACCTCGTCCCGCTCGCCGTGGCAGCGCTGTCCGACGCGCACGCCGCCGGCCCCGACCACCGGTGGGTCCTCGACCTCGACGGCCTCGACCCCGAGTCGGGTGACGCGGACGAGGTGACCGTGCTCGGGGAGGAGGCACGGCTGCAGCAGGTGCTGGCGAACCTCCTCGGCAACGCGCGGGTCCACACCCCACCCGGCACCACCGTCACCCTGCGCGTCGAGCGATCCGGCGGCGACGCGGTCGTGACGGTCGCCGACGACGGCCCCGGCGTCCCCGACGGTCTGCGGGACTCCGTGTTCGAGCGGTTCACGCGAGGCGACTCCTCCCGCTCCCGCGCCGCGGGGAGCACCGGGCTCGGGCTCTCGATCGTCGCGGCCGTCGTCCGTGCGCACGGCGGGACGGTCGCGAGCCCGGCGCAGGCGCGAGGAGCCGCCTTCGTGGTCAGCCTTCCTCTGGCGAGGTCGAGCGACGAGACCTCCACCACCGATGGTGGAATCGGAGGAGATGTACACCATGGCGCTCAACATCAAGGACCCTGAGGCGGAGCGTCTCGTCGCCGAGCTGGCCGCCCTCACCTCCCGTACCAAGACGGGTGCCGTGCGCGAGGCCGTGAGGGCGGAGCTCGAGCGACTGCGACGCGACGCTCATCCGGCTCGGGCCGACCTGCTCCGGGTGATGGCGGCGGAGGTGTGGCCGACGATTCCCGACGAGGCGCGTCGTCCCTGGACCAAGGCCGACGAGGAACGGCTGCTGGGCTACGACGACTCGGCGACGGCCGGGTGATCCTCGACAGCTCCGCGCTCGCCGCGGTCGTCCTCGGCGAGCCGCTCGCGCCGGCGATCCTCCGGGCGATCGGTGCGTCGGACGAGGTGTCGGTCGGGGCTCCGACGCTCGTCGAGGCCTCGATCGTCCTGCGTGCTCGCGCCGGTGAACCGGGGACCGCAGGCCTCGACCGTCTCCTGGTCGCCGGTGAGGTCGACGTGATCCCACTGGCGGCCGGGCACGTCCCCGTGGCGCTCTCACGTCCCTCTCATGAACGCTGCGGTTGTCTTGGTCCTGGCGACGAGGAGGCTGTCCTCGCCTGGTCCGTTCCCCCTTCGGCGGGCTGAGGGCGAGTCGCCGGGTGGCGTCGTCGGGGTCGGGCTGGGCCCCGACGACGCCCTGTCCCGCGTCCGGGAACAGATCTCCGACCTCTCGGGTTGGCCACAGCCGACGGCTCCACCGGCGTAGGCGTCCACCACATCCTCGCGACGGGACGGACGACCATGGCCGACGACACGACCACGCGCACGACCGACGGCGCGGCTGATCGCAGCCTCCTGCGGATGGTCCTCGTGCTCGGGGCCTTCGTCGCGGTCGGCCCGCTCACGATCGACATGTACCTACCGGCCCTACCGACCATCGCCGCGGAGCTGCAGACCACCGAGGCCGCGGTCCAGCTCACGCTCACCGGCACCCTCGTCGGCCTCGCGCTCGGGCAGCTGCTCATCGGGCCGCTGTCGGACGCCGTCGGCCGTCGGGTCCCGCTGCTCGCGGGGACGGCGCTGCACATCGTGTCGTCGCTGCTCATCGTGCTCGCGCCCGACATCGTCACCCTCGGCGTGCTCCGCGTCCTCCAGGGCGTCGGGACCGCCGCGGGTGCGGTCGTCGCCCTCGCCGTCGTCCGCGACCTGTTCACCGGCCGGGCCGCCGCGACCATGCTGTCGCGGCTGTTCCTCGTCATGGGGGCCGCGCCCGTCCTCGCCCCGACGATCGGCGGGGAGCTGCTGCGCTTCACGTCGTGGCGCGGGGTCTTCGTCGCGCTCGCCGTCTACGGGGTGGCGCTGCTCGTGCTCGGGTCGATGGCGCTGCAGGAGACGCTGCCCCCGGAGCGGCGCCGCTCCAGCCGCCCGCTCGCGACCCTGCGGACGTACCGCGGGCTGCTCAGCGACCGCTCGTACGTCGGCCTCGTGCTCGTCGCGGGGCTCAGCATGGCGGCGCTGTTCAGCTACGTCGCCGGCTCGTCGTTCGTCTACCAGGGCGAGTTCGGGCTCGACGAGCAGCAGTTCGGGCTCCTGTTCGGTGCCGGCGCGTTCTGGCTCATCGCCGCGACCCAGCTCAACCCCGTCGCGCTGTGGTGGTTCTCCCCGGCGCAGCTCCTGCTCGCCGGTGTCGTCGCCGGGACGGTGGCGGGTGGCGTCCTCCTTCTGCTCGCCCTCACGGGTGCCGGTGGGCTCGTTGGCGTCGTCGTGCCGCTGTGGGCGGTCCTCTTCGCCGCGGGCCTCGCGCTGCCGAACGCGCCCGCGCTCGCCCTCACCCGGCACGGCGAGGCCGCCGGCTCCGCCGCCGCGGTGCTCGGCGCCGTCCAGTTCGGGGTCGGGGCGCTCGTGTCGCCGCTCGTCGGGCTGCTCGGCAACGACGCGGCCGCGATGGGTGCTGTCATCGTCACGGCGTTGACGATCGCGCTCGTCGTGCTCCTCGTCGTCGTGCGCCCGTGGCGGCTCGACACCGGTGCGGGCGACGCGCAGGAGGCGGCGCTCGCCGCCGCGCACTGACGGGTCCGGACACCCTGGTCAGCCGAACGGAACCGCCCGCCACGGCACGACCGGTACGCCCGGGACGTCGACGCGGGCGCTGAACAGCCGACCGGACAGCGGGTGGGCCGCGCGTCCGGCGTCGTCGAGCTCGGCGCTGCCGGTCGTGACGACGAGCGTGCGGAGGTCCCCGCCCGCGAGCGCCGCGCTCGTCGTGTGCGGCGCGGGGACCCGCACGACGGTGTCGAGCACCCCGGTGGGGGAGAAGCGACGGACCTCGCCGGCGCCGAACACCGCGACCCACAGGTGGTCGGCGGCGTCGACCGTGATGCCGTCGGGCAGCGCGTCGCCGAGGTCGAGGTGGACCGCGCGCGGTCCCGTGCGGCCGGTCGCCGCGTCGTAGTCCCGGGCGTGGACGACGTGACGGGTCGTGTCGACGCTGTACATCCGCGTGCCGTCGGTGGAGAACGCGATGCCGTTGGCCTGGCCCAGGTCGTCGTCGAGGGTCGTGAGCGAGCCGTCCGGCTCCAGCCGGACGAGCGCCTCGTGGTCCGAGCCGCCGTCCATCGTCAGCGTGCCGACGAGCAGGCGACCGGCCGGGTCGGTCGTCGCGTCGTTGCACCGTCGACCGCTCCCGGCGGGGACGACGCGAGGGCCGAGCGCCAGCCGGCGGTCCGCGCCGAGCACGGCCACGTGCTCCTGGGCGGCGAGGACGAGCCCGCCGTCCGTGGTCGGCAGCGCCGCCCCGACCATGCCGTCGACGTGGTCCCGGTGCTCGACGGTGACGAGGCCCGGGCCGTCGACCGTCCCGCGGAGCACCTCCCCGGCGTAGATGTCGACCCACACCAGCCGCCCGCGCGCCGCGTCCCACCGCGGCCCCTCGGCCAGCTGGTACGTCTCCTCGCCCGCCGAGAGGGCCTCGATCGTCGTCAGCACGGCCCCACCGTGCCAGACCCTGCCCCGGCCCCGAGGTGCCTCGCCATCCGTGCCGCGGGTCGTGTCCGGCCCTGTGTCTACCGTGGTCAGGGTGACGGGGGAGTCGGTGGTCGAAGCGGTCGGGCAGGCGCCGTTGTGGCAGGGGTTCCTCCTGTCACCCGGATTCGGGGGTCTGGCCGCGCTGCTCGCCGCGCTCGTGGCCGGAGCCGTGGCGGCCTCCGTCGCCCGCAGGGACCGGCTCCAGCGCGAACGCACCGACCGCAAGAACCAGTGGTGGACCCGGGCCCAGTGGGCGCTCGACGCGACGACCAGTGACCGGGCGTGGGTCCGGGTCACCGGCTTCCGCATGCTCGAGGCCTTGGCGGAGAGCGAGTGGGCGGACGAGCACGAGGCGGACGTCGTCGCCGCGGCGACGGCGCCCTCGTTGAGCGGACCCTCGCCCGTCCGCCGGGTCCGGCGCATACTGGGGGGAGGGAGGTCGACATGACCCTGCACCAGGAGTGGACCCGCTTCCGCCGGAGCCTGCGGGACCGTGAGGCCCGCGTGGCAGACGGTCGTGAGCCCGTGACCGACGAGGAGCGCGTGGCCGCCGCACGCGCCCGGGTCGCGGCCGACCGCAAGCGCGGGGTCGAGACCGAGGCCTGGATCCTCCGGCTGGCCGAGCAGGGGCCGCGGCGCGACCGCCCGGCCTGACCGCTCGCAGAAGGGCCTCTCGCCGGGCTCCAGCGGCGCCTCGAGCCCTCAGGCCGCGTGCACCGACACGAGGACCGACTCCGCGACGCGCAGCGCGGGCGCCGACACCCCGACCGTCGTGAGGACGGAGCCGGGCAGCCGCACGCCGTCCGTCGCCCAGCGCGGCATCCGCTCCTTGTCCGGTGCGGACGTGGCCGGGTGCTCGAGGGCCAGCCGGTACGTGGTGTCGTCGCGGAGGCCGGGGAAGGTGATGCGGTCGATCGGCCACGTGAGGGGGTGCTCGAGCAGGCTGATGCGGTACAGCGCCGCGGAGCCGTCGGCGGCGACGACGCCGTCGACGCTGACGGCGGGGTCGGGGCGGTCGGCGTGGACGACGTCGCCGCTGTGGAGCAGGTGCCGGTGCTGCTTGTGCAGCTGCACCCACTCGGCGAGCTCGGACAGGTCGGCGTCGGACATGGTCGTGAGGTCGTTCTCGATGCCGAGGTGACCCCAGAGGGCGGTGGCGGCGCGGAAGGCGAGGCTGTGGTGCCGGTCGGTCGTGTGGTCGGTGGCGGAGCCGATGTGGGTGCCGAGGAGCTCCGGGGGCAGCAGGAGCCCGGTCCAGCGGACCATGCGGTGCCGTTCGTGGGGGTCGATGCAGTCCGACACCCACACCCGGTCCGTCGCCTCGACGGTGCGGAGGTCGACGCGGCCGCCGCCGCCGGCGCACGACTCGATCTCGAGACCCGGGTGCCGGCGCCTGAGCGCCGTCATGAGCCGCAGGACGGCGGCCGCCTGGTCCCGGCCTGCCGGGCGGGCGTGAGGCTGGTGGGCGGGGTCGAGGACCGGTCTGTTGTGGTCCCACTTGAGGTACGCCACGTCGTACTCCTCGACGAGGGCCGAGATCCGCTCGAAGACGTGGGCGAAGGCGTGGAGGTTGCCGAGATCGAGGACGTGCTGCTGGCGCGACGGGATACCGGGGCCGTGCTCGGTGGCGAGCAGCCAGTCGGGATGGTCTCGGGCGAGGTGGGAGTCGAGGTTCACCATCTCCGGCTCGACCCACAGGCCGAACTGCATGCCGAGGTCGCGGACGCGGGAGACGAGCGGGTGGAGACCCTCCGGCCACACGTCCGGGTCGACGACCCAGTCGCCGAGCCCGGCGCGGTCGTGCCGGCGGCCGAGGAACCAGCCGTCGTCGAGCACGAACCGCTCTACCCCCACCCGCGCGGCGCGGTCGGCGAGGTCGAGGAGCGTGTCGAGGTCGTGGTCGAAGTACACCGCCTCCCACGTGTTGAGCAGGACAGGGCGCGGTGTGGTCGGGTGCGCGGGCCGTGCCCGCAGGTACCGGTGGAGACGGGCCGCGAGCGCGTCGAGCCCGTCACCCCACGAGCCGACCAGCCACGGCGTGGTGTACCGCTCGCCGGGCGCGAGCCGCACCTCACCGGGCGCGAGGAGCTCCCCGCCGCCGAGCAGCCGCCAGCCGACGACGGTCCGCTCGGCCGCGACCTGCTGGCTGCCGTTGTGGGCGACGTGGACCCCCCACACCCGGCCGCCGCGGAAGCCGAAGCCGGTGCTGCCGGCGAGCAGCAGCGTCGGGGCGTCGAGGCCGGGGCGCCCGCCGCGGGAGTCCCGGACCCAGGCGCCGACGGGGAACGGGTGGCGCTGCGGGTGCCGCTCGTGCGTGTGGCGCCCGGTGAGGTCGACGAGCTCGGTCGCCGTCGCGGGGACGGGCAGGCTCACGCGGACCTGGTCGACCTGGTACGGGTCGTCGCCCCGGTTCTCCAGCCACGCCCGCAGCCGCACGAGACCGCTCGCGAGCAGCTCGAGCTCGGTGCCGACGACGACCCGGGCGACGGTGTCCTGGGCGGTCGAGACGACCCGGACCGCGTCGACGGGGCCGTCGGGCCAGTCGTGGGACCCGGCCTCGTGCACCTCGTGGTCGACGGCCGTGTAGTCGAGGGACCACGCCGCGCCGTCGCGGCCGCCGACGACGCCCGGGTGCCCCAGCCAGCCGCGGGCCGTCCGGGGGAGGACGGGGACCACCTCCTGCGTCGTGACGAGGCTGTCGGTGTCGGGCACGGCGAGCGCGGCGAGCAGCGCCCGCTCGTCGGCCGCACGGCTGCCCGCACCCGGGCCCGCACCCGGACCCGTGTCCGGCAGTTCCTGGCCCCAGTGGGCGAGGCTCGGCAGGTCGCGGCGGGGGAGCCGGACGAGCAGGCTCGTCCCGCCTCGTCGCAGGTGGACCAGGCGGTCCTCGTCGTGCGGCACGGCATCCACGTCCTTCGTCGTCCGGTTCGTCGTCCGGGTCGTCGTCGGTGTCATCGGGGGATCGGGAGGGGGGTGCGGGGCGGGCAGTGCCACCCGCCCCGCACCGGTCTCACTCGAACAGGGCGTTGACCTGCTCGTTCGCCGCGGTCAGGCTCGAGGCGTCCGCGGAGCCGTTGAGGACCGCGTCCATCGCCGGCGCCATGATGGCCGTGACGTCGGCCGCGTTGTCGGTGATGGGCAGCAGGAAGGTGGTGCCGTCCTCGACGTGCGTGGTGAAGGCGGAGACGTCCACGCCTCGCTCCTCGAAGGAGGCGGTGGCGGTGTCGACGGCGGCGGGGATGGCCGGGAAGACGACGCCGGCCTCGCCGACGAGCTGCTGGCACTCCTCGGATCCCAGGAACTCCACCCATCGGGCGGCCGCCTCCGGGTTGTCCGTTCCCGCGAAGATGGAGTCGGCGAGACCGTTGAACATGCTCGACCGCTCCCCGTTGGGGCCGATCGGCGTGGGCGCGATACCGAGCTCGATGCCCTCGTACCCCGCGTAGCTGCCGATCATCCACGAGCCGTTGGCGTTGATGGCGGACTGCCCGGCGCCGAAGTTGTCGTTCATGCTCGCGCCGACGGTCTGCTCCAGCGGCGGCATGTAGCCCTTGTCGATGAGGCTCTTCCACCACGCGATCGCCTCCTGGAAGGCGGGGTCGTCGTAGTTGTAGCTCGTGCCCCAGGGGTTCTCGTCGGTGTGGGTCCAGCCGACCGTGTCGGTGAAGAAGCTCCACTCGGTCTGGCCGAGTCCGCCACCGGACCCGGGCAGGCCGAGCCCGTAGACGGCGACGTTCTCGGGGTCGAAGCCGTCCTCGTTGCCGCGGACGCCGTTCTCGTCGACCGTGAGCGCCGCGACCGCGGCCTCGAAGGTGCCGCCGTCGTCGGGGTTCCACTCGAGGCTGTTCATGTCGTCCTCGGTGAGGCCGGCGTCGGCGAGCATCGCGGAGTTGTAGAACAGTGCGATGGTGTCCCAGTCCTTCGGAAGGCCGTAGCGCTGGCCGTCCTGCGCGATCCACAGGTCGGCGAGGCCCTCGACGTAGATGCTCGTGTCGACGTCGGGCAGCACCTCGTCGAGGGGCAGCAGGACCCCGTTCTCCACGAACTCGGGGTAGCGGGACAGGTGGTTGGTGAACACGTCGGGCGCGGTGTCGGACTGGAAGCCGGTCGTGAGCGTGGCCCAGTAGTCGTCCCAGCCGCGCTGCGTGATGGTGACGGTGACGTCCGGGTTCGCCTCGGTGAAGGCGTCCGCGCACGCCTGGTAGGCGGGCTGCTGGTTGGCGTCCCACAGCCAGTAGTCGATCGTCGTGGCGCCGTCGCCGGCGGCGCCCGACGCGTCGTCCCCGGAGCTGCCGTCACCGCAGGCGGCGAGGGCGAGAGCCACCGCCGAGACGGCGGCGAGGGTGGCGATCCTGTGCGTGTGCATGGTGGTCCTTTCGTGGGCGCCGGACCGGTGCGGCCGCGGACGGGTGGGTCGGGCAGGGGTGGGTCGGGTCGGGGTCGTCGGGGCTGTGGGGCTCATGGGGGTGGTCACTTGATGCCGGTGAAGCCGATGGAGTTGACGATCCGGCGGGCCAGGAGCAGGTAGAGGACGAGGATCGGGATGGCGGCGATGAGGGTCGCCGCCATGAGTCCCGCCCAGTCCGGCGAGCCCTGCGGGGTCTGGGAGCGGAAGACGCCGAGCGCGACGGTGAGCACGCGCGAGCCCTCGGTCTGCCCGACGAGCAGCGGCCACAGGTAGTCGTTCCACGCCGCGATGAACTGCAGGAGGGACAGCGTCGTGATCGGGGCGATCGACATCGGCATGATGACGCGCCAGAAGATCCTCAGGTGCGAGGCGCCGTCGATCTTCGCCGCCTCGTCGAGCTCGCGGGGGATGCCGAGGAAGAACTGCCGCATGAAGTAGACGGCGAACGGCGTCATGAGCATCGTCGGCAACGCGATCCCCGGCAGCGTGTTGAGCAGGCCGAAGGACTGGATCGTGAGGAAGTTCGGCAGCGCCACGAAGATCGGCGGCACGAGCAGGGCCGACAGGAAGAACGCGAAGACGACGTCGCGGCCGCGCCAGCGCAGCCGGGCGAAGGCGTACGCGGCCATCGAGCTGAAGAAGACCTGCCCGACGGTCACCAGCACCGCGACGACGAGGGAGTTGCGCAGGTACAGCCAGAACGAGAGGGACGCGCCGGACCCGCCCTGCGCCTGCGCCTCCTCGAGCGTCGCGAGGCCGAGGACCCGGCGGAACGCACCCAGGGTGAGGTCGGCAGGCAGCAGGTTCGCGGAGTTGGCGGCGAGCGCGACGTTGTTCGACAGCGCCGTGCGGAGCATCCAGTAGAAGGGGAAGAGGGTGAGGAGGATGAAGAGGACGAGGAACGCCCAGGCGACGACGCGGCCGGGGGAGAAGGAGCGGCGGTCCTTGGCGGTGGGGGTGGCAGTGGGGGTGGGGGTGGCGGTGGCGGACGACATCGGGACCTCTCAGGCCAGGTCCGACTCGCCGCCGCGCAGCCACTTGTTCTGCGCGAAGGCGATGACGGCGAGGATGACGAACAGGACGACGGACAGGGCGGAGGCGTAGCCGAAGTCGCTGCGTTCGAAGGCGCGTTCGACGATGTACACCTGGATGACGCGGCTGGCGTTGACGGGGCCGCCGCCGGTGGTGACCGCGACGGTGTCGAACACCTGGAACGAGCCGGTCACGGTGATGATGAGGACGAGCACGAGGACGGGGCGCAGCAGCGGCAGCGTGATCGACCAGAACGTGCGCCACTCCGAGGCCCCGTCGACCGAGGCGGCCTCGTAGACCGTCGGCGGGATCATCTGGAGCCCGGCGAAGATGAGCAGCGCCGTGTAGCCCATGTGGCGCCACACGTTGACGAACGCGATGGTCGGGATCGCGAGGTCCTCGCTGCCGAAGAACGCCAGGCGTGAGGCTCCGAGCCAGTCCAGCGCCGTGTTGACGATCCCGATCTGGAAGTCGAGCAGCCAGAACCACAGAAGCGCGACGACGACGTTGGCCACGAGGTACGGCAGCAGCAGGCAGATCCGCACGAGCAGCGAGGTCGTGAGGCGCTGCATGAGGACCGCCAGGCCGAGCGCGATGGCGGTCTGGAACCCGATGTTGAGGACGACGTAGTAGAGCGTCACCAGCATCGAGTTCCAGAACAGGTCGTCCTGGGCGATGTCGACGTAGTTGTCGACGCCGACGAACTCACCGCGCCCGAAGAGGTTGAAGTCGGTGAGGCTGAGCCAGATGCCGCGGACGGTCGGCCACAGGAAGAACAGGACGAAGCCGACCGCGGCGGGGAAGAGGAAGAACGCCGCCACGCGGGCGTCGCCGCCTCGCCGGCGCGGCCGGGTGGTGCGCGGGCGCCTCACCGTGCCCGCGACGGTGGCGGGGACGGTGGGGGTGAGCTGACTGCTCATGGGGACTCCTACACGCCGTCGTGTCCGGATCTGTTGGCTGGTGGATCGATCCACCATCTGGTTGATCGAAACATCGCACGGCCGTACGGTTGTCGTCAACCCCCCTCTTCGTCATGTGAGGACGCGAAAACGACGATGCGAGCCACGACACCGGCCCCCGCGGGGCGCGCCGCCGGCGCGCGGCGACCCCGCATCAAGGACGTCGCCGCCGCGGCGGGGGTGTCGCCGCAGACCGTGTCGAACGTCATCAACGCGCGCGGTCGCTTCACGGACGCGACACGGGACCGCGTCGAGCAGGCGATCGCGGACCTCGGGTTCCGGCCCAACCAGTACGCGAAGAGCCTCCGCACCCGGCGCACCACGATGATCGGGTTCGACCTGAGCGGCACCCAGATGAGCGTGCGGAACCCCTTCACGCTGTCGTTCCTCCACGCCCTCGTCCACGCCGCCGCCCTCCGCGGGTACCGCGTGCTGACGTTCACCCACGACGCGCCGGGCGCCGACGACCTGCGCGAGTCCTCCGTCGACGCGCTCGTCGACGGCTTCGTCCTCAACGACTCCACCCCCGCGGACCCGCGGCCGCGGGTCCTGCACGAGCGGGGCATCCCCTTCGTCGTCGTCGGGCGGACCGCCTCCGACCTGCCGGCCGCCTGGGTCGACGTCGACAACCGGGCGGCCATGCGCGCGCCCGTCGACCACCTCGTGGGGCGCGGCTTCCACCGCTTCGCCTTCCTCGGCTACGACACCCACGACTACTGGGACGTCGACCGCCTCGTCGGCACGGAGGAGCACCTCGCGCGGCACGGGCTCCCGCTGGCCTCGACCGTGCTCGTCGACCCGGCAGGAGCCGGGGTGCGCGAGGCGGTCGTCGACCTCCTGTCCGGCGACGACCGTCCGGACGCGGTGGTGACGAGCAGCGACTCCCTCGCGGTCGTCGTCGCCCAGCTCGCGCCCGGCCTCGGGCTGCGGATGGGGACGGACCTCGGCCTCACCGGCTTCGACGCCGGCCCGCTCGCGGGCATGACGGAGCCCCCCCTGGCCAGCGTCCGCATCCCCGTCGAGGAGATCGCCGAGCTCAGCATCGAGCGGCTCGTGCGCCGGCTGGAGGGGGAGGAGGCGCGGGACGGCCTGCTCGTCGACACCGAGCTCGTCACCGACCCCACGAGGCCCGGGGCCGGGACGTCGGACGGCTGACGCCGGGCGCGCGTGACGTCACCGCGAGGTGACCGTCCACCGAGCCCCGTCGACCGCGGGCCGCCCTACGGCATCGGGGTCAGGAAGTGCCGGAACCCCTCTCGCCGCTCGTGCAGACCCCAGACGACGTCGGCGATCGTCGTGGGGTTCGTCTGTGGGTCGTCCTCCCGGATGGCGCCGGGCACGACGAGCTGCGTCACGTGGATGCCCTCGGGGGCGAGGACCTCGTGGAGCAGCTGCGCGTAGACGCTCTCCGCCGCGAACGCGACGGACGTGCCGGCGTAGTCCGCGCGGGGACGGACGGCGGTGCCGCCGTTGACGAGCACGACGGTGCCGGCACCGGCCGCGCGCATTCCGGGGAGCACCGCGTCGACGGCCGTCTTGGGGCCGAGGACGGAGAAGTCGAGCGCGGCGGCCAGGTCGTCCCCGGTCGTGTCGGTCAACGGCTTGAGGAACTCCCGCTGCGGGATCGGGCTGAACTGGAGCACCTGCACGGGGCCCAGCTCGGCGGCCGCCGCGGCGAGCGCGTCCCGCAGGCCCGCGCGGTCGCGGACGTCGGCGGCGAACCCGCGGGCGGTGATGCCCTCGTCGGTCAGTGCGCGCGCGAGGGTGTCGAGCCGGGCCTGGTCCCGCGCGAGGAGCGCGACGGCGAAGCCCTCCCGGCCGAACCGGCGGGCGACGGCAGCGCCGACGCCCGCTCCGGCGCCGACGATGGCGATGGTCGTCATGGTGGTGTCCTCCGTGGTGGCGGCCGGCCGCTCAGGGCGTCCGGGACCGGTCGTCGACCGGTGCGATCGGGGGGTCGGTCGTCGCCGCCCACGACGCCAGGAGCGTGAGGGCGGCCGCGCTCGGTGACCCGGGCTCGGCGCTGTAGATGGTCATGGACAGGCTCGGGTCGGCGCGGAGGTCGAAGCTCTCGAAGGCGAGGGCGAGGTCACCCACCACCGGGTGACGGAAGTGCTTGACCCCCGTGCCGTGGGTCCGGACGTTGTGCGCCGCCCAGCGGTTGCGGAACTCGTCGGAGCGGGTGGAGAGCTCCCCGACGAGGTCGTGCAGGTCCTTGTCGTGGGGGTCCTTGCCGGCCGCCGTCCGCAGGTTGGCGACGCACATGTCGGCGGCCAGGCCCCAGTCGGGGTAGAAGCTGCGGGAGTCCGGCTGCAGGAAGATGTGCCGGGCGAAGTTGGGCGGGGTCGCGCCCGCGTGGTCGAGCCCGTGGTACATGGCGCGTGCGAGGTGGTTGGCGACGAGCAGGTCCTGGCGGCTGTTGCCGACGATCGCGGGGCCGCCCGTCACCGCGTCGACCGCCCACTGGAGGCTGGGGCGCGGCGCGGCAGGCCGGGCCCGGCGGCGCGAGCGCAGGATGGCGTTGGTGCCGTCCGCCTCGTGCGCGAGGTGGAGCAGGTGCGCCCGCTCCGCCTCGTCCAGGCGCAGGGCGGAGACGATCGCCTCGAGGATGCCGGCCGACACGCCCGCCAGGTCGCCGCGCTCGAGCTTCGCGTAGTACTCGACGCTCATCCCCGCCAGGGCCGCCACCTCGCTGCGGCGCAGACCGGGCACGCGACGGTGCCCGGTGGTGGGGAGACCGGCCTGTTCGGGGGTCACGCGCGCACGGCGTGTGGTGAGGAACGCTCGCACCTCGGCCCGGTTGTCCACGCCCCGAGGTTACGAGCGGGTCGAGCGACGAGGGATGCCCTCTCGGTACACCCATCGTCGGTGACTTCCCCGCTGCCGTTCCTCGCGGTGCAGTGGTGCCCCAGCACCGACGAAGCACGATGGAGGAACGCGCATGCGTGTCGCCGTGATGACAGCCCCGGGCCGCGTCGAGGTCGAGGAGCGGCCCGACCCGGGGATCGAGAAGCCCACCGACGCGGTCATCCGCCTGGCCGCGACGTGCGTGTGCGGGTCGGACCTGTGGCCCTACCGGGGCATCGAGCCGCTAGACGGGCCCCGGCCGATGGGTCACGAGTACGTCGGCGTGGTCGAGGAGGTGGGGGGCGAGGTCACCACCGTGTCGCCCGGCGACTTCGTCGTCGGGTCGTTCTTCGCCTCGGACAACACGTGCGAGATCTGCCGCGCGGGGTACCAGAGCTCGTGCGTACGACGCGAGGCCGCCGCGCCGGGCGGCGCGCAGGCCGACCTCATGCGGGTGCCGCTCGCGGACGGGACCCTGATCGCGACGCCCGGCGTGCCCGAGCCCGACCTCGTGCCGAGCCTCCTCGCCGCCTCCGACGTGCTCGGCACCGGCTGGTTCGGGGCCGTCGCCGCGGAGGTGGGCCCTGGGAAGACCGTCGCCGTCGTGGGGGACGGCGCCGTCGGTCTGCTGGCGGTGCTCGCCGCCCGCGAGCTCGGCGCCGAGCGGATCATCGCGATGAGCCGTACCCCGGCGCGGCAGGCGCTGGCCCGCGAGCTCGGCGCCACCGACGTCCTGACCGAGCGCGGCGACGAGGGCGTGGCGGCGGTGAAGGACCTGACGGACGGGCTCGGTGCCCACTCCGTCGTCGAGGCCGTCGGCACGCAGGAGTCCATGATGCAGGCGCTGCGTGCGACCCGTCCCGGCGGTCACATGGGCTTCGTCGGGGTGGCGCACGAGGTGTCCCTGTCCGGCATGGACGTGTTCTTCTCCCACGCGCACCTCCACGGTGGGCCCGCGCCCGTCCGGCAGTACCTGCCCGACCTGGTCCGACGGATCTGGGAGCGGCGGATCGACCCGGGCAGGGTCTTCGACCTCGAGCTGCCGCTGGAGCGTGCGGCCGACGCATACCGCGCCATGGACGAGCGCAAGTCGGTCAAGGTGCTGCTCCGACCCCGTGGCTGACGCGGGCCCTTCAGCAGCAAGAACCGACCGTCGAGCGCGAAAGGGAGTGTGTCGATGCAGACCCTCGACGCTGTCGGCTGGGCCGCGACCGCTCTGGGCTCGACCTTCGCCGTCCCGCAGCTCGTCCGTCTCGTCCGGACCCGGCGGACCGACGGCCTCTCCCTGCTCGCGTGGCAGGCCATGCTCGTGCTCAACCTCGCCTTCAGCGTCCACGGGGCGCGGATCGGGCAGGCCCCGCAGCTCGTCACCAGCGTGCTCGCGCTCTGGTCGAGCCTCCCGCTCGTCGTGCTCATCGCGCGTCACCGGGGACTGACCCCGTGGCGGGCGCTCGCACCGCCCCTCCTCGTCGCGTGCGTCGCCGTGGCCGTCGACGTCACCGTCGGCTCCGCGGCCTTCGGCGTGCTCGTGATCGGACCCGCGATCCTCGCAAACATCGGGTACAGCGTCGAGCTCGTGCGTGCGCCGTCGGTCGCCGGGGTGTCCCCGGCCTACCTCGTCCTCGCCGTCGTCAACCAGGCGCTGTGGGTCACGTGGGCGCTCCTGGTCCCGGACATGGGGACGGTGGTCGCTGCCACGACCATGACCGCCCTCACGACGTTCAACCTCGGGTGGTGGGCCGGGCGCCGACTCCGCGGGACCGCCACGCGACGCGGGACGCCGGGCCGCGTGGCGGACCCCGCGCCAAGCGTTCCGGAGGGAGCAGCGTGACCTTCCGACTCGGGTACCAGGTCGTGAGCTTCACCTACCCAGGCGGCGCGCCGTCGATCCGAGACACCCTGCTCGAGCAGGCCCGCGAGGCGGAGGTCGGCGGCTTCGACGCGGTCATGGTCATGGACCACTTCCTCCAGCTCGACTCCCACGGGGCGCTCGACGAGCCGATGCTCGAGTGCTACACGACGCTCGGGGTGCTGGCGGCCGCGACGTCCCGCGTCCGATTGTCGGCGCTCGTCACCGGCAACACATACCGCAACCCGGCGCTGCTGGCGAAGACCGTCACCACGCTGGACGTCCTGTCCGGGGGGAGGGCGGTTCTCGGGCTCGGGGCCGGCTGGTTCCGGGAGGAGCACGAGGCCTTCGGGTTCGAGTTCGGCACCGTGACCGACCGCTTCCAACGACTCGAGGAGGCGCTCAGCATCATCACGCCGATGCTCGCGGGCGAGCGTCCCACCGTCGAAGGTGTCTGGTACGGGGCGCGGGACGCGCTCAACGAGCCGCGCCTCGGCCGGGTCCCGGTGCTGCTCGGTGGGAGCGGCGAGCAAAAGACCTTCCGACTGGCGGCACGCTTCGCCGACCACCTCAACCTCATCTGCCCGTACGACGTCATCGACCACAAGGTCCGCGTCCTCGCGCAGCGGTGCGAGGAGGCGGGTCGCGACCCCGCCACGCTCGCGACGAGCTTCCTCGTCTCCGCGGTCCCGGTCGAGGCAGCGCGTGACGTGGCTCGGGTCCGGGCCGACCTGACGCCGTACATGCAGGAGTTCGCGCTGGTCGGGACGCCCGAGCACATCGCAGGACGGGTCGCCGAGGAGGTCCTCGGCCGGGGGGTGGGCGGTGTCGTGGTGAACCTGCCGACCACGGGGCACGTACGGGGCACCGTGCGGGCAGTGGCGGAGGCGCTGCTGCCCGTCCTCGGCGCCACCGGCGGAGGCGGGGACGTGGCCTGACGACCGCTACGCGCGGCCGTCCACGACCACCACGTCCAAAGTCCTCGGGCCGTGGACGCCCTCGACCCGGTCGAGCTCGATGTCGCTCGTGGCGCTGGGCCCGCTGATCCACGTGAGCGGCCTGGTGGGGTCGAGCCGCGCCAGCGCCTCCGGGACGAGCCCGACGACCTGGTCGGCGCGGACGACGACGACGTGGTGGTCGGGCACCAGGGTGAGCGCACGGCGGCCCTGGTCGGGTGAGGCGTCGAGGACGATCGTGCCGGTGTCGGCGACGGCGACCGCGCAGGCGGTGAGGACGCTGTCGGTGGCGTCGAGCCTCGACAGGGGCATCGGGGCGGCGGGGTGGTCCGGGCGCACCTCGACCCCGGTCGCGGCCGCGGTCCACGTCATGTCGAGGCCCGTCGGCACAGCGAGGCTTCGGGCGGGGTGGTCGCGCCGCTCGCGCAGCAGCCGCGCGACGACGGCGGGCACCTCCTCGGGCGTGCAGCGGTGGACGCCTGCCTTGTAGTCCTCGAGCCGGTCGACGAGCACGTCCACCAGGCCCGGGTCCCCGGCGGCCCGGCCGTCGCGGCGGCGGTAGTCGCGCGGCACGGGGCCGGGGGCGTCGCGGTGGTCGGCGCCGAGCGCCGAGCGCAGCCGGTCGAGGACCTCCTCGCGCGCGCCCGGGCTGCTCACGAGCGGCCCTCCTTCTCCCACCAGTCGCGGAAGCTGCCGCGGGGGACGGGCAGGTCCCGGGTGCGGGTCCAGCTGCGGCCGGGGCCGGGCAGCCACGACAGGTGCCGGGGGTGACCCTGCAGGCGCGCCAGCAGGCCCGCAAGCCGCGACAGCCGCTGGGCGAGGCGCAGGCGACGCGGGTCCCGGAACAGCCACGCCACCGTAGCCATGCCGGCGCGCTCGGCGACGTGGTCGACGTCACGGGCGTGGGCGTCGACGGCCTGCGCGCGCATGTGCACGAGAATCGAGGGGATGTCGATGCGGACCGGGCACGCGTCGAAGCACGCCCCGCACAGGCTGGAGGCGAACGGCAGCGACGCGCTGGCGTCGTCGGTCACTCCCGTCAGCTGCGGCGACAGCACCGCGCCGATCGGGCCGGGGTACACGCTGCCGTAGGCGTGCCCGCCGGTCCGCTCGTACACCGGGCACACGTTGAGGCAGGCGGAGCAGCGGATGCAGTGCAGCGCGGCACGTCCCCGCGGGTCGGCGAGGACCCGGCTGCGGCCGTTGTCCAGGAGCACGAGGTGGAACTCCTGCGGCCCGTCGCCCGGTGTGACACCCGTCCACATCGACGTGTACGGGTTCATCCGCTCGCCCGTGGAGGAGCGGGGCAGCAGCTGGAGGAACACCTCGAGGTCGGCCCACGTCGGCACGAGCTTCTCCACGCCCATGACGGTGATGAGGGTCTCGGGCAGGGTGAGGCACATCCGCCCGTTGCCCTCGGACTCCACCACCGACAGGGTGCCGGTCTCGGCGACGGCGAAGTTCGCACCCGAGATCGCGACCTTCGCCCGCAGGAACGTGCGGCGCAGGCGCAGCCGGGCCGCCTCGGCGAGAACCCGAGGCTCGTCGGTCAGGCCCTCAGGGAACAGCTCGTCGACGTCCGGCATCTCCCGTAGGAAGATCTCGCGGATCTCCCGGCGGTTGCGGTGGATCGCGGGCACGAGGATGTGGCTGCCCTCGTCGTGGCCGAGCTGCACGATGAGCTCGGCGAGGTCGGTCTCGTGCGCGGTGATGCCCGCGGCCTCGAACGCGTCGTTGAGCCGCGTCTCCTGCGTCGCCATCGACTTCACCTTCACGACCTCACGCGCCGCCTGCGGGTGACGGTCCAACGCCGCCCCGGCCAGGTCGACGACGATCCGGTTGGCCTCCTCGGCATCGCGGGCCCAGTGCACGACACCGCCGCGGGCGGTGACGGCGGCCTCGAGCTGCTCCAGCAGCTCGGGCAGCCGGGCCATGGTGTCGGCCTTGAGCGCCTCTCCGGCGAGCCGGAGCTCCTCCCAGTCCGGCACCTCGGCGACGACCCTCGCGCGCTTGCCACGGATGGTCGTCGTCGCGTGCGCGAGGTTGCGCCGCAGCTGGTCGTCGGTGAGCGTGCGCGCCGCGGCGTGGGGGAACGAGTCGGTGCCCCGCAGGTGCGACCCGGACGAGGCCGGAGGCGGGGGAGCGGCGGGCATCCCGAGGAACGTCGTCATCCCGTCACCCCGTCACCCGCTCAGGCCGGTCGGCGCGCGTGCTCGCGAGGATCTCCGCGAGGTGCACCGCACGGGGGGTGCCGTCGCCACGCGTGGTCGACAGCCGGGACAGGCCCCCGCCGAGGTGGAGCAGGCACGACGCGTCGCCGGCCGACACCACCTCCGCCCCGGTCGAGCAGATCGCGCTGCACTTGTCGGCGAGCATCGCGGATGACGTGTCGGCGTTCTTCACCGCGAACGTGCCGCCGAACCCGCAGCACTGCTCGGCCCCCGGCAGCTCGACGAGGTCGATACCTCCGACCGCCCGGAGCAGCTGCAGGGGTCTGTCGCCGACCCGGGCCATCCGGAGCGAGTGGCACGTCGGGTGGTACGTCACGCGGTGGGGGTACCAGGCGCCGACGTCGGTCACCCCGAGCACGTCGACGAGCAGCTCGCTGAGCTCGAACGTCCGCGCGGCGACGGCTCGAGCGCGCGCGGCGAGGGCCGTGTCGCCGGCCTGCTCGGCGACGTCGGCGTGCTGGTGACGCACCGACCCGGTGCACGACCCCGACGGCACCACGACCGCCTCCGCGCCGCCGTCGGGACCCTCACCCAGCGCCCGCTCGAACGTCTCCACGTAACGCCGCACCAGCGGCAGCGCCATCGCGGGGTACCCGGAGTTCACATGCATCTGCCCACAGCACGTCTGCTCGGGCGGGAACACCACCTCGTGACCCAGACGCTCGAGCAACCGGACCGTCGCAACGCCGACCTCAGGAGCCACCGTGTCGGCGAGGCACGTGACGAACAACGCGATCCTCATGCGGCGGCCTTGACGTGCCCAGTCATGCGGGCCATTGTGGCCTGAATCGTTTCACTGCGTCCACCGCCCCGGAGCCTCGTCCTCCGCCGCACCCTAAGGAGCGCTGCATGCCTGCGCCATCGGCACCCGTCGACGTCCGCTTCGACCACCTGCCCGCCGGGCGACCTGCGCTGGGGATCGGCAGCGCCGAGCCACGCCTGTCGTGGAAGGTCCTCGAGGCCCCCTCGGACTACAGCCAGGCGGCCTACGAGATCGAGCTCAGCCGGAGCGGCGAGACCGCCACGTACGTGGTCGAGTCCGACGAGCAGGTACTCATCCCGTGGCCCGCGGCGCCGCTGTCGTCCGGCGAGGCGGCCGAGGTGCGAGTGCGCGTCCGCGCCTCGGACGGCGACTGGAGCGGGTGGAGCGACCCCGCCTCCGTCGAGGCCGGGCTGCTGGGGGTCGAGGACTGGTCGGCACGGTTCGTCTCGCCCGCGGGGGCCCCGGCCGGGGGGGAGGGCCCTGCGCCCGTCCTCGTCGGACGGCTCACCCTCCCCGACGGCGTCGTGCATGCCCGGCTGCGCGCCACCGCGCACGGCGTCTATCGGGCGCACGTCAACGGCCGCCATGTCGGCGACGAGGAGCTGGCCCCGGGCTGGACGAGCTACTCCCACCGGCTGCGCTACCAGACGCACGACGTCACCGACCTCGTCTCCCACGGGGAGAACGTCGTCGAGGTGCTGCTCGGCAACGGCTGGTACCGGGGTCGGCTCGGGTTCCTCGGGCAGCGCGGCCTCTACGGCGACCGCCTCGCGCTGCTCCTGCAGCTCGAGGTGACGACGGCCGACGGCCGTGTCCACGTCGTCGGGACCGACGGGTCCTGGGGCTGGCGCCCGAGCGGCGTCCTGGCCGACGACCTCTACGACGGCGAGGAGCAGGACCTGCGCATCCCCCTGCTGGGGGACCCCGACGCCGACCACGGGATTGTCGACGTCCTCGACGACACCGACGCGCCCCTGAGCCGGCTCGTCGCTCCGGAGGGCCCCCCGGTCCGGGTGACCGACGAGCTCCCCGCCGTCGAGGTGTTCACCTCGCCGTCGGGTCGCACCCTCGTCGACTTCGGTCAGAACGTCGTCGGCCGCATCCGCCTCCGCGCCCGCGGCACCAGCGCCGGGCAGCGCGTCGTCGTCCGCCACGCCGAGGTGCTGGAGGACGGCGAGCTCGGCACCCGACCGCTGCGCACCGCGAAGGCGACCGACACCTACACGTGCGCCGGGGCGGGCGAGGAGGTCCTCGAGCCGCTCCTGACCTTTCACGGGTTCCGCTACGCGGAGGTCGAGGGCGTCGACGACCTCCGGCCCGACGACCTCACGGCGGTCGTCCTCGGCTCCGACCTCGTCCGCACCGGCTGGTTCTCCTCCGGCCACGAGCTGCTCGACCGGTTCCACGAGAACGTCGTATGGGGGATGCGGGGGAACTTCCTCGACGTGCCGACCGACTGCCCGCAGCGCGACGAGCGACTCGGGTGGACCGGCGACATCCAGGTCTTCGCCCCGACCGCCAGCTACCTCTTCGACTGCGCCGGCTTCCTCTCGACGTGGCTGCAGGACCTCGCCGCCGACCAGCTCGACGACGGCGGCGTGCCGTTCGTCGTCCCCGACGTCATCCGCGGCGAGGAGGCGGCGGCCGCCGCGTGGGGCGACGCCGCCGCCGTCGTGCCCACCGTCCTCCACGAGCGCTTCGCCGACGTCGACGTGCTGCGACGCCAGCTGCCGAGCATGCGGGCGTGGACGGACAAGCTCGTCTCCCTCACCGACGAGTCCGGGCTGTGGCAGGGCGGGTTCCAGTTCGGCGACTGGCTCGACCCGACCGCCTCCCCGCACGCCCCGTTCGACGCGAAGGCCGACCCGGACGTCGTCGCCACCGCCCACCTCGTCCGCTCCGCCGAGCTCACCGCCCGGGCCGCGCGGCTCGTGGGGGAGGACGACGTCGCCGCCCATTACGACGACGTCGCGGCGCGCACGAAGGCCGCGTTCCAGAAGGCGTACGTCACGGCGTCCGGGCGGGTGCTGTCCGACGCCCAGACCGTGTACGCGCTCGTCCTGTGCTGGGACCTCCTCCCCACCGAGGAGGCCCGTCGCGGCGCCGCGGACCGGCTCGCCGACCTCGTGCGCGGCTCCGGCTTCCGGATCAGCACCGGGTTCGTCGGGACCCCGCTCGTCACCGACGCCCTCACCGACACCGGGTACGCCGACCTCGCCTTCCGGCTGCTGCTGCAGACCGGCTGCCCGTCGTGGCTGTACTCGGTGACGATGGGCGCGACCACGGTCTGGGAACGCTGGGACTCCATGCTCCCGGACGGGACCATCAACCCCGGTGAGATGACGTCGTTCAACCACTACGCTCTCGGCGCGGTCGCCGACTGGCTCCACCGTCGCGTCGCCGGGCTGGCTCCCGCGGCGCCCGGCTACCGCAGGATCGCCGTCCGTCCCGTGCCGACCCCGCACCTCGACCACGTGACAGCGCGGCACGAGACGCCGTACGGCCCCGCGGAGGTGGCGTGGCGACGCGAGGCCGGCACGGTGCACGTCCGGCTCGAGGTGCCGGTCGGGGCCACCGCCGATGTCACGCTGACCGGTGGCGAACCGACGAGGGTCCGGCACGGCCGCCACGAGTGGGCAGTGCCCGACCCCTGCGTCGACAGCGCGCCGACGGCACCCGCCACCGTCCGCGACGTCCTCGACGACGAACACCTGTGGCAGCGGGTCGTCTCGGCGGCGCAGGAGCTCGACGTCGTCGGCGACGAGGCCGCTGCGGCCGCACGGGTGCGGCCCTACCTCGGGTCGTCGATCCACGCGCTCGCGCCGGCGCTGCTCGGACCGATGGGCATCGGGGAGCACGGCCCCCTCGCCGACCGGCTCCGAACGATCCTGCCTGCCCACGCGGACGCCTGAGGGCGGGTCGTTACCGGATCGAGACTGAATCCATTCACTACGGGCGCCTGTGACCTCTTGACGACGCACCTCAGCGCCGTCTACCGTCGGAATGAATCGTTTCACTAGCGGGTCGACGTCGACCTGGGTGGAGGACACACCAATGATCCCAACGCGAATCTCCCGCCGCGCCGCGGCCGTGACGGCGGCGCTGCTCGCGCCCGTGTTCGCCCTCGCCGCCTGCGGCGACGACGCCGGCTCCGAATCCGGAGGCGACGCCAGCGACGCCGCCGGCTCGGCCGAGCCCGTCGAGCTCTCGATCCTCATCGACGACGCCGAGAACAGCCTCCTGCTGTTCGAGGGGCTCACCGAGGCCTACACCGAGCAGAACCCGAACGTCACGTTCTCGGTCGAGACCCGCCCGGGCGGCGGTGAGGGCGACAACATCGTGAAGACCCGCCTCGCGACCGGCGACATGACGGACCTCTTCTTCTACAACTCCGGCTCCCTCCTCGCAGCGCTCAACCCCAGCCAGACGCTCGTGCCGGTCACCGACCAGCCGTGGGTGGACAACCTGAACGACGCCTTCGTCCAGGCCGTGAGCGCCGACGAGGACGTCTTCGGTGCGCCGGTCGGCAGCAACATGGCCGGCGGCATGTTCTACAACGAGGCGATCTACGAGGAGCTCGGGCTGGACGTCCCCACGACGTGGGAGGAGTTCATGGCCAACAACGAGGTCATCGCGGCCGAGACCGACGCCGCCCCCGTCGTGCAGACCTACCAGGACACCTGGACCTCGCAGCTGTTCGTCCTCGGCGACTTCCACAACGTCCTCGCCGACAACCCCGACTGGGCCGAGCAGTACACGGCCAACGAGGTCAAGTACGCGAGCGACGAGTCGGCCATCCAGGGCTTCGAGCACCTCCAGGAGGTGTACGACGCCGGCTACCTCAACGAGGACTTCGCCTCGGCGACGTACCCCGAGGGCCTGGAGAAGATCGCCACCGGGGAAGGCGTGCACTACCCGATGCTGAGCTTCGCCGTCAGCGAGCTCGTCGCGAACTTCCCCGACCAGGCGGAGGACGTGGGCTTCGCCGCGCTGCCCGGCGACGACGCCGACAGCTACGGCCTCACCGTGTGGACGCCGGGCGGCATGTACCTGCCGCAGAGCACGGAGGGTGCCGAGCGTGACGCCGCCCTCGACTTCATGGGCTTCGTCGCGAGTCCCGAGGCGTGCGAGGTCCAGACCGCGGCGGCCCAGCCGACCGGCCCCTACGCGGTGGAGGGCTGCGAGCTCCCCGCCGACGTCCCGAACGCCGTGCAGGACCTCCAGGCCTACTTCGACACCGAGGGCCAGACGAGCCCCGCGCTGGAGTTCCTGTCGCCCATCAAGGGCCCGGCTCTCGAGCAGATCACCGTCGAGGTCGGCTCCGGCATCCGCAGTGCCGAGGACGGCGCCGCCCTCTACGACGAGGACGTCGAGAAGCAGGCCCAGCAGCTCGGCATCGAGGGCTGGTGACCTGATCCACCCACCACGGCCGGCCCGGTCGGGCACTCGACCGGGCCGGCCGTGCACCACCAGGTCCGCCGCCCGAGGAGGGGTGTCCCATGACCGTCACCGCCGACCGATCGAGGGACGCCGCCCTCGAGGCGCAGGGGCCGAGGAAGCACCGCCGCCCGCGCGGCAGCCACGCCCGCAGCGCCTACCCGTTCTGGTTCTACCTCCCCGCGGCGATCGTCTACGGCGTCCTGTTCCTCGCGCCGACGTTCTTCTCCTTCTACTTCAGCCTCACGCGCTGGTCGCTCTTCGACCAGGAGTTCATCGGGTTCGACAACTTCGTCCAGTTCTTCCAGGAGCCGGCCCTCGTCACCGGTCTCGTCAACACGCTCGTCTACGGGTCCGTGACCTCGGCGGCGAAGGTCGTCCTCGGCCTCGCGCTCGCGGTGCTCCTCACCTCGCAGATCGTCGCGCGGGGCTGGCTGCGGTCCGTCGTCTTCTTCCCCGTGCTCGTCAGCACCATCGGCGTCGGCATCACGTTCCAGGTCCTCATGGACCCGCAGGACGGGCTCATCAACACGACGCTCGCCGTCTTCGGTGTCGACGGACCCGGCTGGCTCACCGACCCCGACCTCGCGCTGCTGTCCGTCGCGGCGGTCGACGTGTGGAAGGGGGTGGGCCTCGCGACCGTCATCTACATCGCCGGGCTCGTGTCCATCCCGCGGGACTACCTCGAGGCGGCGGCCGTCGACGGCACGACCGCCTGGCAGCGCTTCCGCACGATCACGCTGCCGCTCATGCGCCCGGCCACCGCGACGGTCATCATCCTGTCGCTCATCGGCGGCCTACGGTCCTTCGACCTCATCTGGGCGATGACGCGGGGCGGGCCCGGGTTCACGTCGGACGTCATCGCGTCCGTCATCTACAAGCAGTACCAAGCCGGCTTCTACGGCCTGTCGACCGCGGGCAACGTCGTGCTCTTCGCTGTCGTCACCGCCATCGTCGTGCCGCTGTCGTGGTGGCTCAACAAGCGCCAGGAGGACCTGTGAGCAGCCGGGCCACCGAAGCCGGGATCCGCACCGGCAGCCGCACCCGTCAGCGCGTCTTCAGCTGGGTGGTCGGCTCGATCGCCGTCGTCGTCAGCCTCGTCGTCTTCGTCGTCCCGTTCGCGTTCATCGCGGTCCAGGCCCTCAAGACGCGGCAGGACGCGAACCAGCTCTCCTTCGCGTGGCCGGAGGAGATCGTCCTGTGGCAGAACGTCGTCGACACGATCCAGACCCGCGACTACATCGTCGTCACGGCCCTCATCAACAGCACGATCCTCACCGTCGCCAGCGTCACGTTGATGATCATCTTCGCCGCGATGGTCGGCTACGTCCTCCAGCGCCGCACCACGCGGTGGACCGGGTTCATCAACTTCCTCGTGCTGTCCGGGCTCATCATCCCGCCTGCGGTCGTGCCGACGATCTGGGTCCTCCAGGGTCTCGGCCTGTTCCGGACCCTCACCGGCATGGTGTTCGTCGAGGTCGCCTTCGGACTGTCGTTCAGCATCCTGCTGTTCCGCGCCTTCATGTCGACGATCCCGAGGGAGCTCGACGAGGCCGCGACGATCGACGGTGCCGGGCCGCTGCGGGTGTTCTTCCAGGTGATCTTCCCGCTGCTGCGTTCGGTCGTCCTCACCGTGATCATCGTGCAGTCCGTCGTCGTGTGGAACGACTTCGTCCACCCGCTGTACTTCCTGCCGGGCGACGACAACGCGACGGTGCAGCTGACGCTCTACAACTTCCAGAGCCAGTTCTCCACGCAGTACAACCTGCTCTTCACCAACATCCTCATCATCACGATCCCGCCGCTCGTGGTGTTCCTCCTGTTCAACCGGCAGATCGTCGGCGGCTTCACCACCGGTGCCGTCAAGGGATGAGGTCAGTCGTGGCGCCGTGCGTCGCTCGAGCGGCGGATCACGAGGTCCGGCTCGAACCGCACCTGCCGAACCGGGCGCCGCTCGCCCTCGTCGGCGGCCTGCACCTGCTCGAGGAGCAGCTGGGCACCGGTACGACCGAGCTCCTCCCGGGGCTGGCGGACCGACGACAGCGGGATGGCCGCGGAACCGGCGAACTCGATGTCGTCGTATCCCACGATGGCGACGTCCTCGGGGACGCGAAGGCCGTGTCGGAGCAGGCCCTGGAGCAGTCCCAGGGCGGTGAGGTCGTTCGCGGCGAAGACGCCGGTGGGCCGCTCCGTCTCCGGCAGCAGGGCGATGGACTCGGCCGCACCGCGACCGGCGTCCGTGGTCAGGCCCTCCGTGGACAGCACGAGGAGGTCGGCGCCAGCGTGGGCCGTCACCGCCGCCTCGGCGCCGGCGCGACGTTCCCGCACCTGCCGCAGCGACGAGGGCCCGCCGGCGAACGCCAGTCGACGGTGACCGCGAGCCAGCAGGTGCTCGGCCGCCAGGCGGCCGCCGACCTCGTCGTCGACGCTCACCGACGAGAACGGGGCACCGTCGGGGTAACGGTCGAGGAACACCACGGGGATGCCGAGCCGCGTGAGGCCCTCGAGGGGCGGCGACTCGTCCGTGCTGGGGGCGATGAGCACCCCTCGCACGCGCTGCTCCTCGAAGAGCTCGAGGTAGCGCTGTTCCCGCTCGGGTCGCCCGGCGGCGTTCCCGAGGAGGACCACGCCGCCGGAGTCCTGGACGACGTCCTCGACGCCCCGTGCGACGTCGGCGAAGTACGGGTTGGCGGCGTCGATGACGACGAGTCCGATCGCGCGACCCGCGCCGGTGCGCAGCTGGCGAGCAGACTCGTTGCGCACGAAGCCGAGCCGCTCGATCGCATCCCTGACGCGCGTGAGCGTGTGGTCGGACACCCGGTCCGGACGGTTGAGGACGTTCGACACGGTGCCGACCGACACACCGGCAGCCACGGCGACGTCCTTGACGCTCGGGCGTGGGTTCACCGGCGGAGCCGCCGCGTGCTTGACGCTGTCACGAGGCGCAGCCTAGCGTGTAATGAAACGTTTCATCCAGTGCTCACGGAGGCCAGGCCATGACCCTCATCGACGAGGAGCGCACGCGGCGCACGCTCGATCGGCTCGCGTCCCAGGAGATCGAGCTGCCGTCGTGGGCGTTCGGGAACTCCGGTACCCGGTTCCGGGTGTTCGGGCAGCCGGGGGTGCCCCGGGACCCGTTCGAGAAGGTGGCGGATGCGGCGCAGGTGCACGCGCACACGGGTCTGGCGCCGGCGGTGGCGCTGCACATCCCGTGGGACCTGGTCGACGACTTCGGGAAGCTGCGTGCCCACGCGGAGGACCACGGGGTCCGGATCGGGACGATCAACTCCAACACGTTCCAGGACGAGGCGTACAAGCTCGGGTCGCTGTCGCACTCCGACACCGCGGTGCGGCGCAAGGCGATCGAGCACCATCTGGAGTGCATCGACGTCATGCGGGCGACGGGGTCGCAGGATCTCAAGATCTGGCTGGCGGACGGCACGAACTACGCCGGGCAGGACGACATGCGCGCCCGGCAGGACCGGCTCGCGGAGTCGCTGGCGGAGATCTACGCCGCGCTGGATGCGGAGCACCGGCTGGTGCTGGAGTACAAGTTCTTCGAGCCGGCCTTCTACCACACGGACGTGCCGGACTGGGGTACGAGCTACGCGCAGGTGAGCGCGCTGGGGGAGCGGGCGGTGGTGTGCCTCGACACCGGGCACCACGCGCCGGGCACGAACATCGAGTTCATCGTCATGCAGCTGCTGCGCCTGGGGAAGCTGGGGTCTTTCGACTTCAACTCCCGCAACTACGCCGACGACGACCTCATCGTCGGCGCGGCGGACCCGTTCCAGCTGTTCCGGATCATGTACGAGGTGGTCCGCGGCGGTGGACTGGACCCGGCCAGCGGGGTGGTGTTCATGCTGGATCAGTGCCACAACATCGAGAGGAAGATCCCTGGGCAGATCCGCAGCGTCCTCAACGTGCAGGAGATGACCGCCCGCGCGCTGCTCGTCGACACCGACGCGCTGCGTGCGGCGCAGGCCGCCGGTGACGTGCTGGGGGCGCACGAGGTGTTCATGGACGCCTTCTACACCGACGTGCGCCCGCTGCTCGCGGACTGGCGCGAGTCCCGTGGCCTGCCCGCGGACCCTCTCGCCGCCTACGCCGCCTCCGGCTACCAGGAGACGGTCGACGCGGAGCGCGTCGGCGGCACGCAGGCCGGCTGGGGCGCCTGAGCGTCCCCCCCTTGCTTCTCCTTCTCATCCCGCTCGACCGACAGGAGGACTGATCCCCGCATGAGAACGCACCCGGCCGTCGCCGACCTCGTCGCCCGCTCCAACCGACTCGGCGCGGACCCCAAGAACACGAACTACGCCGGCGGCAACGCCTCCGCGAAGGGCACGACGACGGACCCGGTCACGGGCTCCGACGTCGAGCTGCTGTGGGTCAAGGGCTCCGGTGGTGACCTCGGCACGCTGACGGAGAAGGGTCTCGCAGTCCTGCGCCTGGACCGGATGCGGGCGCTGGTGGACGTGTACCCGGGCGTGGAGCGGGAGGACGAGATGGTCGCGGCGTTCGATTTCTGCCTGCACGGCAAGGGCGGCGCGGCCCCGAGCATCGACACCGCCATGCACGGGCTCGTCGACGCCGCGCACGTCGACCACCTGCACCCCGACGCCGGCATCGCGATCGCGACGGCGGCGGACGGGGAGGCGCTGACGAAGCAGGTCTTCGGTGACGCGGTCGCGTGGGTCCCTTGGCGCCGCCCCGGGTTCCAGCTCGGGCTCGACATCGCCCGCATCAAGGCGGAGAACCCCGGCGCGATCGGGGTGGTCCTCGGCGGGCACGGCATCACCGCGTGGGGGGACACGAGCGAGGAGTGCGTGGCGAACAGCCTGCGCATCATCACCACCGCGCAGGAGTACATCGACGCCAACGGGGCGGCCGAGCCGTTCGGGCCGGTGCTGCCCGGCTACGAGCCGCTGCCGGAGGCCGAGCGCCGCCGGAGCGCGGCCGCGCTCGCGCCGCTGCTGCGGGGGCTCGCATCTACCGACCGCCCGCAGGTCGGGCACTTCACCGACTCCGACGTCGTCCTCGACTTCGTGAGCCGCGAGAAGCACCCGGCGCTCGCGGAGCTCGGCACGAGCTGCCCGGACCACTTCCTGCGGACCAAGGTCAAGCCGATGGTCCTCGACCTGCCGCCGACCGCGCCGCTGGAGGACGTCAAGGCGCGGCTGCGGGAGCTGCACGAGGCCTACCGCGCCGACTACGCCGCCTACTACGACCGGCACGCGAGCGCCGACAGCCCCGCGATGCGCGGCGCGGACCCCGCCATCGTGCTCGTGCCGGGCGTCGGGATGTTCAGCTACGGCGCGAACAAGCAGACCGCCCGAGTCGCTGGCGAGTTCTACGTCAACGCGATCAACGTCATGCGCGGCGCGGAGGCGCTCAGCACGTACGCCCCCATCGACGAGGCCGAGAAGTTCCGCATCGAGTACTGGTCGCTGGAGGAGGCCAAGCTCCAGCGCATGCCGAAGCCCAAGCCGCTGGCGACCCGGGTCGCGCTCGTGACCGGCGCCGCGTCGGGGATCGGGCTGGCCACCGCCAGGCGGCTCGCGGCGGAGGGCGCGTGCGTCGTCGTCGCCGACCTCGACCTCGAGAAGGCGACGGAGGCGGCGAAGGAGATCGGCTCCGCAGACGTGGCCGTGGGCGTCGCCGCGGACGTCAGCGACGCCGAGCAGGTCGCGGCCGCGATGCGAGAGGCCGTCCTCGCCTTCGGCGGGGTCGACCTCGTCGTCAACAACGCGGGCCTGTCGATCTCCAAGCCGCTGCTGGAGACGACGGAGAAGGACTGGGACCTCCAGCACGACGTCATGGCGAAGGGCAGCTTCCTCGTTTCCCGGGAGGCCGCGCGCATCATGATCGAGCAGGGCATGGGCGGTGACATCGTCTACATCAGCTCGAAGAACTCCCTGTTCGCCGGCCCGAACAACGTCGCGTACGGCGCGACGAAGGCCGACCAGGCCCACCAGGTGCGCCTGCTGGCGGCGGAGCTCGGCGAGCACCAGATCCGTGTCAACGGCGTCAACCCCGACGGCGTCGTCCGCGGTTCGGGCATCTTCGCCGGCGGCTGGGGCGCCAAGCGGGCGGCGGTGTACGGGGTGCCGGAGGACGAGCTCGGCGCGTACTACGCCCAGCGGACCCTGCTCAAGCGCGAGGTCCTGCCGGAGCACTGCGCCGACGCGGTCTTCGCCCTCGCCGGCGGGGAGCTGTCGCGGACCACGGGCCTGCACGTGCCGGTGGACTCCGGGGTCGCCGCCGCGTTCCTCCGCTGACGGTGCCGACGATCGGGAGCAGCTGATGACCACGAGGAGGGTCGCGGCCGTCGACATCGGGGCGGGCAGCGGCCGCGTCATGCTCGCGACGGTCTCGGAGGACCACCTCGATCTCATCGAGGTCCACCGTTTCGCCAACCGGCCGGTGCGGGTCGGCGGGACCCTGCACTGGGACGTCCTCGCCCTGTACGCCGGGGTTCTGGACGGGCTCAAGGAGACGGCCGGCCACCTCGACGGGGAACCGCTGGACGGGATCGGGATCGACACGTGGGCCGTCGACTACGGCCTGCTCGGCCCCGACGGCTCGCTTGTCGGCCTGCCCGTGCACTACCGCGACGCCCGGACCGACGGCATCTCGCAGAAGGTCGCCGCCACGGTCGGGGCCGCGGAGCTGTACAACCGCACCGGCATCCAGGATCTGCCCTTCAACACCGTCAACCAGCTCGTCGCCGAGCGGTCCGGTTCCCGGCTGCAGGCGGCGGAGCGGATGCTCCTCGTCCCCGACCTGCTGACGTACTGGCTGACCGGCGCGATCGGCGCCGAGGTGACGAACGCGTCCACCACCCAGCTGCTCGACGCCACCACGCGTGCGTGGGACAGCGACCTCGCCGGCCGGCTCGGCATCGACCCCGGCCTGCTGCCGCCCCTGCGGCACCCCGGGGAGGTCCTCGGTGTGCTGTACGGCGACGTTCTCGCGGAGACCGGGCTCACCGATCCCCACGGCGGCCCCGTCCCGGTCGTCGCCGTCGGCTCCCACGACACCGCCTCCGCCGTCGTCGGCGTCCCCGCCGACCGCGACTCCTTCGCGTACGTCTCGTGCGGCACGTGGTCCCTCGTCGGCGTCGAGCTCGAGCAGCCGGTCCTCACCGAGGACAGCCGCGCCGCCAACCTCACCAACGAGGCCGGCGTCGACGGCACCGTCCGCTACCTGCGCAACGTCATGGGCCTGTGGCTGCTGAGGGAGAGCCTGCGGACGTGGGCCGACCGCGGTGAGGAGCACGACCTCACCCAGCTCCTGGCCGCGGCCGCCGCCGAGCCGGCTGGCCGGTGGCCTGTCGACGTCGACCACCCCTCCCTCCTGCCACCCGGCGACATGCCCGCCCGCATCGCCGCCCTGTGCCGCGAGACCGGCACCCCCGAGCCCGAGACGCCGGCCCAGGTCGTCCGCTGCATCGTCGACGGCCTCGCCGAGGGACACCGGCGCGCCGTCGACGACATCCGCCGGCTCACCGGGCGCGACGTCGAGGTGATCCACGTCGTCGGCGGGGGAGCACGCAACACCCTGCTGTGCCAGGCGACCGCCGACGCGTGCGGCGTGCCGGTCCTCGGCGGCCCCGTCGAGGCCACCGCCCTGGGCAACGTCCTCGTCCAGGCCCGCGCCCTGGGCGTCGACCTGCCTGACCTCGCCGCCATGCGCGCGCTGGTCCGACGCACGCAGGAGCTGCGGCGGTTCGAGCCGGCTACTGCACCGACCACCCCAGGTCCGACGGCAGCACCGCGCCCGACACGTTCGTCGCGTCGTCCGACAGCAGCCACGTGATGCTCGCGGCCAGCTGGGTCGCGAGCGCCGCCGGCGGGAGCGCGCCCATGAACGACCCGAACCGGGGCGGTCCCATCCCGGCGCCCATGTGCATCGTCTCGGAGATGTTCGTGACGACGGGACCGGGCGCGACCGCGTTGACCCGGATGCCGAGCGGCGCGTAGGTCACCGAGGCGTTGCGGGTGAGCCCGATGACGGCGTGCTTCGACGCCGTGTAGGCGAGCCCGGCCGCGGAGCCGCGGAGGCCTGCCTCCGACGTCACGTTGACGACCGCTCCGGAACCGGCGGACAGCATGAGCGGGAGCACCGCCCGGGTGAGCCGGAAGACCCCGTCGAGATTGATCGACAGCACCCGTTCCCACACGTCGTCGGGGACCTCGTGCAGGGCCTCCATGTTGTCCATGACCCCGGCGACGTTGGCGAGGCCGTCGACGCGCCCGTCCGCGGCGGCGACGATGCGGGCGATGTCCGCCTCCTCACGGACGTCGCCCGCGACGGTGACGACACCCGGCGCGTCCCCGGAGGCGGCGAGCTCGTCCAGCCGTGACGCCGAGACGTCGGCCGCGACGACCCGTCCGCCCTCCCGGGCGATCCGCGACGTGGTCGCCCGACCGATCCCGGACCCGGCGCCCGTGACGACGACGGTGCGCCCGTCGAAGCGGCCCGGCACCACCTGCTCGTCCCATGACTGGATACGGACTCCCGCCGCCGCCGCCGCGGCTGCAGTCCCGGGGTCGTTCACGGCTTCGGACATGGCAGCTACCTCCGTCGGCGCTCCGGCGGCCGCGGACCGCGACCTCGTGCTGATCCTGCCCCGCCACCGTGCAGGCAGTCACCGGACCTTGGTCCGGGGCCCAGGGGTGGGGTCGACCTCCGGGCGCAGCGCCGTCGCGAGCAGGGCGGCGACCCCCAGGAGGACGGACACGGTCGTGATGGCCCGCAGCACGCCGACCGAGTCGCCCAGCACACCGATGAGCGGCGGGCCCGCGAGGAACGCGCAGTAGCCGATCGACGCAACCACGCTCACGCGACCCGCGGCGTGCTCGGGGTCGTCGGAGGCGGCGCTCATGCTCACGGGGAAGCCGAGGGACGTGCCGAGACCCCACAGCAGCACCGCGACCACCGCCACCCACGTGGTCGGGGCGACGACGAACAGCAGCGACCCCACCACCGCGAGGACGGCGACGGCGCGGACGACGGGGACCCGGCCGAAGCGGTCGATGACGTCGGGGCCGAACCACCGGCCGAGGGTCATGGCGGTGAGGAAGCCGGCGAAGAGGAGGGTGCCGACGACCGCGCTGCGGCCGTAGCCGTCGATGGCGGCGACGGCGATCCAGTCGTTGCCCGTGCCCTCGGCGAAGGCGAAGGCCAGGGCGACGACGCCGACGAGCAGGGTGCGCGGCTCCTTCCACGCGGCGAAGGCGCCGCGGCGCGGATGGTGGTCGGGGTCGGCGTCGTGCAGGGCCGCGTGCGAGGGGTCCGTCTCGTCGACCGCGCCCCGGTCCACCAGGAAGCCGCGCGTGCTGAGCGGGACGACCACGGCGACGAGCGTCGCGACGACCGCGAGGTGCACCGGCACGGGGACGTCCAGGGCGACGACGCCCGCGCCCGTCAGCGCCCCGGCGACCGTGCCGACGCTGAAGCCCGCGTGCAGTCGCGGCATGGTGGACCGCCCGCGCCGCTGCTCGACCATGGCGCCCTGCACGTTCATTGCGACGTCCCACGCGCCCGTCCCGAGGCCGACGAGGAAGAGCCCGGCCACCACGGGCCACACCCCGGCGAGCACCCCGAGCGCGACGACCCACAGCCCGACCGAGAACAGCAGCGACATCGCGACGACCGTCGCCGCCGAGCCGACGCGCGCCACGACGGGACCGGACAGGGGGAGCGCGATGAGCGACCCGACGGCGATCGCGAGGAGCACGAGCCCGAGCTCCGACGCGCTCAGCTCCAGTCGGTCCCGGACCTGCGGGATGCGCGAGGCCCAGCTGGCGAAGGCGACCCCCGACCCGACGAAGGCGACGTAGGTGGCGCGCAGCGCGCGGGCGACCTCGGGCGGGGCGATCGGGAGGTCGGGCCGGGCGGACGTGGACACGAGCGCCAGTCTCGGGGCGGAGGTGGGCGTCGTCACCCCGCCGCGCGGACACCCTCCTGCTAGACAGGACCGGTGAGCCGCTTCCCGCGCTGGGTGTACGACCTGGGTACGGAACCCGACCCGCGGTTCTCCCTGGCGAACGAGCGGACGTTCCTCGCGTGGAGCCGGACGTCGCTCGCGCTCATCGCCGCCGGCGTCGCACTCAAGGCGCTCGCGCTGCCGCTGGAGCCGACGCTGCGGGTCGTCGCCGCGACGCTGCTGCTCGTCCTCGGGGCGGTCCTGCCGCTGCTGTCGTGGTGGGACTGGGGGCGGGCGGAGCGGGCCATGCGGCTGGGGACCCCGCTGCCGAGCTCCCACGTGCGGCTCCCGCTCGCCGTGGGCACCTCGCTCGTCAGCGTCCTCGTGCTGCTCGGGCTGCTCCTGCGGTGACGGGCGCGCTCTTCGACCCCGGCCTGCAGCCGGAGCGGACCCGGCTCGCGTGGCGGCGCACCACCCTCACCCTGCTCGTGGGCGCCGTCGCCTCGACCCGGCTGCTCGCGCCGCTGCTCGGGGCGTGGGCGCTCGCCGTCGGCACGGCCGGCGTCGTCGCGTGCCTCGCGTTGTGGTCGGGCGCGAACCGTCGCGCGCGGGCCGTCGACCGGGCTCTCGCGACGGGCGAGCACCTGCCGGGCGCCGGACCTGCGCTGCTCGCGGTGGCGATCGCCACCGCGTCCGCGGCCGTGCTCGGCGTCGTCGTGGTCGCCGGGGGAGTCACCGTCCTGCAGCCGTGACCCGCGCGCCGTCGCGCACCCTCCCGTGCTCCCAGCGCCAGCGCCGCCACACCGGAACCGCGCGACGACGGCGCCACGCGGCGAACGTGCGGCCGAGGGCCGGATCCGGGGCCGGCGGGTCCGCGGTGTCGGAGCGCAGCCACCGCAGCAGCGCCGCCACCGCCTCGAGGCGCTCGCGGCGCGACCCGTCGGAGCCGTCGGCGCCGAGGTGGCGGGCGACCGCGGTCGCGAGCGCAGAGCGCCCGTCGTCCAGCAGCCGGGAGCCGTCCTCCTCGGTGAGCCCGAGCGCGTCGAGCACGTCGCGCCACGGCCAGCCCTCGACGTCATGCAGCCACAGCACCTCGCGGACCGCGAGCGGCTGGGCGACGAGGGTCCGCCGGACCACGACCCAGCCGTCGTCGCCCCAGTGGGCCGACCACGGCAGCGTCGCCCACGGGACCGGACCCGGGGCGGGTCGGTCGCGGGGTGCGGGTGCGTCGTCGATCCCGCACGTGTTGTCGCGACCCGCCCGCGCGCGGCCCTGGGTGACGAGGATCCCGGTCAGCCACGCCCGCAGGCTCGTGTGCCACGTGAACATGTCGAGCCCCGGAAGCGCGACCGACCACGTGTGCCGCACGAGCGTGTCGACCTCGCCGGGGCCGACGTACAGCGCCGCCACGCGGCGCATGACGGGACCATCGTCGCGCAGCACGTCGGCGAAGGCGCGGCTGCTGCCGAGTCGCAGCCCCTCGTAGGTGACCCCCTCGTCGTGCACGTGACCCGCGACCGCCGCCTCAGAGCCCGTGGTGGCGGTCGCCCGTCACCCGGCGGCACACCTCGGCCTCCGTGCGCGCCGAGAACGGTTCCTCCGTCTCGGCCGGCGCGGGTGCACGCGTCGAGGGGACGAGCTCGGGCGCGCGCAGGGGCGTCGTGGTCGCTGCTGGATCGGTCTCCGTGGTCGTCATCGGGTCCTCCGTCGCCGTGTCAGCGAGGGTCCTCCCGGTGCCGGGTCATGGCAAGGGTCGGGTGAGCTGGGCCTGCACGTGCGCGCGCACCGCGCCCACCATCGGGGCGCCGGTGAGGAGCCACTGGATCTGCAGGCCGTCCATGAGGGCGATCAGCTGGCGCCCGGCGACCGCCGGGTCGACCCCCGGTGCGAGCGCCCCCTCGCGCGCAGCCGCCGCGAACGCGTCGACGGCGTGAGCGACCGTCCGCTCGTAGCGGGCGACGAAGTACGCGTGGGCGGGGTGCGCGGGCGACGTCGCCTCGGCCGACAGCACCGCGTACAGCTCGACGACGCCCCGGCGGGACTCGTTGTGCCGCACGACGTCGACGAGCCCGGCCAGCTGCTCGACGCCGGTCCCGCTCGTGCGCAGCAGCCCGGCGTCGGCCTCGTCGCGGTGCGTGAGGGCGGCCATGAGCAGGGCGTCCTTGGTGGGGAAGTGGTAGAGGAGCCCGGCGTGGGTGATGCCGCAGCGGCTCGCGAGCTCCCGCAAGGACATGCCGCGGAAGCCGGCGGCGGCGAACGCCTCGAGCGCTCGGTCGAGGATCTCGCCCTTCGTCGCGCGGCCCTTCGCGTACCCCGTCATCTTCGCCCCCTCCAACTTTTACCACGTGGTCAGTTTTGCTCTACAGTAGCCGTCGAGTCGATGACGATCCAGCAACCGAGAGGACCCGCCCCATGCTCGACATCCCCGCCCTCCTCGCCGACCTCACGCTCGAGGAGAAGGCCTCGCTCCTCGACGGGTCCGACTTCTGGCGCACCCAGCCGGTCGAGCGGCTCGGCATCCCGTCGGTCATGGTCACCGACGGCCCGCACGGGCTGCGCAAGCAGCAGGAGGGCGGCGACCACCTCGGCATCGAGGACAGCGTCCCCGCCACGTGCTTCCCGCCCGCCGTCGGCCTGTCGTCGACGTGGGACGTCGACCTGCTCGTCCGCGTCGGTGAGGCGCTCGGCCTGGAGTGCCGCGCCGCGGAGGTCGCCGTGCTCCTCGGCCCCGGCGTCAACATGAAGCGCTCGCCGCTGTGCGGCCGGAACTTCGAGTACTTCTCCGAGGACCCCTTCCTCGCCGGCGAGCTGGGCGCCGCCCTCGTCCGCGGCATCCAGAGCCAGGGCGTCGGCACATCGCTCAAGCACTACGCGGCGAACAACCAGGAGACCGACCGCATGACGGTCTCCGCCGACATCGACGAGCGCACGCTCCGCGAGATCTACCTGCCCGCCTTCGAGCGGGTCGTCACCGGCGAGCAGCCGTGGACGGTCATGTGCTCGTACAACCGCATCAACGGCGTCTACGCCTCGCAGGACCCGTGGCTGCTCACCGAGGTGCTGCGCGACGAGTGGGGCTACACCGGTCTCGTCGTCTCCGACTGGGGTGCGGTGGACGACCGGCCCGCCGCGGTCGCCGCCGGTCTCGACCTCGAGATGCCGGCGACCTCCGGTGCGAGCGCGGCGAAGGTCGTGGCCGCCGTCGAGGCCGGCACGCTGTCGCAGGCCGACGTCGACCGCGCCGTCGAGCGCGTCCTCCGCCTCGTCGACCGCGCCCAGCCCGCCCTCGGGTCGGGGCAGACCTTCGACGTCGAGGCGCACCACGCCCTCGCGCGGGAGGCGGCGACCGCCAGCGCCGTCCTGCTGAAGAACGACGGGGGCATCCTCCCCCTCGACCCGGCCTCCGGTGGCGCCGTCGCCGTCGTCGGCGAGCTCGCCCGCACCCCGCGCTACCAGGGCGCCGGCTCCTCGCAGGTCAAGCCCACGCAGCTCGACACGGCCCTCGACGCGCTGCGCGCCGGGCTCGACGGCCGGCGCGACGTCCGCTTCGCCCCCGGCTACACCGTCGAGAAGGTCCACACGGAGGCCGGTCCCGCCGACCCCGCGCTCGTCGCCGAGGCCGTCGAGGCCGCGACCGGCGCCGACGTCGTCGTCGTGTTCCTCGGCCTGCCGGCCGTCTACGAGTCCGAGGGCTACGACCGCGCGCACATGGACCTGCCGCCGCAGCAGCTCGAGCTCCTCGAGGCCGTCGCCGCCGCCAACGACCAGGTCGTCGTCGTGCTGTCGAACGGGTCGGTCGTCACGCTCGAGCCGTGGCAGCACCAGGCGAAGGCCGTGCTCGAGGGCTGGCTGCTCGGGCAGGCCGGTGGCGCCGCGACCGCCGACCTCCTCCTGGGCGTCGCGGCCCCGTCGGGCCGGCTCACCGAGACCGTCCCGGTCCGCCTCGGTGACAACCCCACCGTCGGCAACTTCCCCGGCGAGCACGAGCACGTGCGCTACGGCGAGGGGCTGCTCATCGGCTACCGCTGGTACGACGCGCACGACCTGCCGGTCGCGTACCCCTTCGGGCACGGCCTCACGTACACGGCCTTCGAGTACTCCGACGTCGACGTCTCCGTCGCGAAGGACGGCGAGGACCCGCGCGTCGGTGTCCGCGTCACCGTCACGAACACCGGGTCCCGGGCCGGCACCGAGACCGTCCAGGTGTACGTCCGGGACCCGGAGGCGAGCGTCTACCGGCCCGAGCAGGAGCTCAAGGCGTTCGCCCGGGTCGCGCTCGAGGCGGGGGAGAGCACGACGGTGACCCTCACCCTCGACGCCCGCGCCTTCGCGTTCTGGCACGTGCCCGCCCACCGGTGGGTCGTCGAGGGCGGCGCCTTCGAGGTCCGCGTCGGGGCCTCGTCCCGCGACATCCGGGCCGCGGTCACCGTCGAGCTCGAGGGCCAGACCGTCGTGCCGCCGCTGTCCGGCATGTCGGCGACCTCCCAGTGGCTCGAGCACCCGCAGGCCGGTGACTGGCTGCGAGGCGCCCTCGGCGGCACGGAGTTCGGGCGGATGATCGACCACCCGGTCAACGGGGAGATGTTCCGCGCCATCCCGCTCACGCGCCTCACGCGGATGCCGGGCTTCCCGGTGTCGGAGTCCGACGCGGACGAGGCGGCGGCGCGGTTCTCGTCCTGACGAGTTCGGTCGGCGCCGTCAGTACGGCGCCGACCGCTTCGTGAACACGTAGGCGACGAGGTCAGTGAACAGGGCGACCGCTCGGGCGGACGGTCACGAGTCGGTGAGCCGCCGCACCGTGCCGCGGGGCAGGCTCTCGACGTGGTTCTCGCCCGGCGAGCCCGAGTCCGGTGCGGGACGACTCCGACAGCAGCCGCTCGTACTGACCGTCGGTGAGCGTGACCTGCGTCCGGTGACTCACTCCCTTGAGGCTGGATCGGTCGTCCACCGTCAGCGGGGCGGACCCTGGAACTCCAGGCGCATGCCCGCGTCGTCCCGGAGGGCGACGAGGGGACGGGTGCCGGGCTGCCAGTCGTCGGGCACGAGGAACCACGTGTCGCCCGTGCGCTGCAGCAGGCGGAGCCCCTCGTAGCGGAACCGGTAACGGGACGTCTCGTCGCCGACCTCGTCGGTGCGGACCGGCGGTGCGAGCTGCAGGTCGCGCTCGCTGAACACGACGACCCCCGAGCGGGTGCCGACGGCGGCCACGACCGCGTCGGCCCGGCCCCTGCCGACGACCTCGGCGTACTCGGCGACCTCCCAGAACAGCAGCGCCGTGACGAGGACCCCGACGAGGGTCGAACGTCCCGACGGCAGCACGCGTCGCGGGCCATGCGAGTCGCGCGACGTGGCGTCGAGGCGGTGCCGCACCACGCTGCGGTGGTGCAGGAGGAGGACGAGCACGGCGAGGCCGAGCGGCACGACGAGGTCCCGCCCGGGTGGCCACCAGACCGCGAGCGCGACGGTGAGGGCGGCCCACACCCACCACAGGTGGAGCGCGACGCGTGCGGCCGGGGGCGTGCGCCGCGCGCCCGCGGCCCCGCTCTCGACGTCGTGCACGACGCGGGCGCGGAACGCCGACCACGCGATGAGGGCGGCGGAGCCGACGAGGACGGGGACGAACAGCGCATCGAGGCTGCGCAGGACGTAGTCGGTGGTGCCCATGCCGAAGATCGACTCGTCGAGACCCATCGCGGCGGCCTGGGCGTGGGTGGTCGCCCAGCCGAAGTAGAACAGCAGCGCGGTCGCCACCGTCACCGGTGGGCCGACGAGCGCGACGCCCCGCAGCAGCCCGCCGAGGGTGACGGCCGGCGCCGGCTCGTGTGCCGGCGCCGGCGGTGTCGGCGGCTGCGCGGGGGCGGTGTCCCGTGCGGGGTCCGACGCCCCACGGCGGGCGCGCCGCCTCACCCGCCGCCCTCGTCGATGTAGGTGAACGTGCCCGCGTCGACCACGCCGTGCCCGCCGAGGTCGAGGGTCACAGGCACGTCCCCGGTCGGACCCTCCGGTGCGAGGTACGACGCGTGGCTCGGACCTTCGTCGAAGGTCCACGTCGCCTCGACGTCGCCGAAGCGGACCGTCATGGTCGTCGCGAGCCACGCCGCCGTGCCCCAGCCGATGCGGACCTCGGTGCCGGGCGGGCCCGAGGCGGGGTCGAGGACGAGGTCGCTCGGCGGGCACGCGACACCGGGTCCGGCCGGCCCGAGCTCGGGCGGCGCGGCTCCGGCGGCGGCCAGCGCGGCCGTGACGTCGCGCACCGCCTCCTCGAGGCACCCGTCGGGGGCGTACGTGGCGCCGCCGGCGTCCCACGCCGCCAGGCCGGCGGTCCACGCGGCCTCGTCGCCCGCGCGCGCACCCGCGCACAGCAGCGCGGCGGACCGCCAGAACTCCGCCTGGGCGCCCGTCAGGCCCTCGCTGTCGACACGGTCGACGGCGTCGGCGCAGCTGCTGTCGAGCGTGGCGTACAGCCGCATGACGGGCGACGGGGAGTCCGGCGTCGACGGCCCGAACGGCAGCCAGGCGAGCACGCCGCCACCGCCCTCGCCCTCGTCCTCTGTCTCGTCCTCTGTCTCGTCCTCGGTCTCGGTCTCGGTCTGCGCCTTGGTCTCGATCTCCTCGTCGTCGTCGACGGTGGTCGAGGACGGACTCGAGACGGCGGTTTCGGTGGGCCCGGAGGTGTCGGGTCCCGTGGTGCTCGTGGTGACGGACACGTCGCCCCCGGCGTCGGCGGTCGTGCCGGCCGCCCCGCAGGCCGCGAGGGCGAGGCCCACCACCGACAGACCGGCGAGGCGCAGCGCGACGTCGTGTGCTCCCCGGCCCCGTGCGCCGCTCGTCCGCCTCATCCGCCCTCACTCCTCCGGTGTGGCGGACCTCAGGAGGCGTGCGAGTGACCCGTGATACCCCTGACGTGCTCGTCGCCCGTGCTACCCGGCGCCGACGAGGACCACCTCGCAGCGGGGACCAGCCGCGTGAGCGAGGCGCGCGTCGGCAGTGAGCAGCGCCGCGTCCAGCCGCTCGGCGAGGGCGACGTACATCGCGTCGTATCCGCGGACGTTCGTGCGGAGCTCCCACGCCCGCTGGAGCAGCGGACCGTGGGGCCAGCGCTGCGCGGGCCACGACCGCAGGTCCGCGACGGCACGGGCGGCCGCGCTGCCGTCGAGGAGGCCACGGCGGTGCTGCGTCTGGATCACGGCCAGGACCTCCGCGTCGACGAGATGCGGAGCAGCCAGGTCGTCGTGAGCCGCCATGATCCGACGAGTGGGTTCGGCGTGTGCCGTGTCGGCGACCACCTCGAACAGCGGGCCCGCGTCAACGACCAGCATCTGGCCACGAGCCCCGGAGCTCGTCGAGCGAGGCGAGGACGGCGTCGCGGTCGATGTCGCTGGGGTGGTGGCGCGTCCGCTCCAGCCACTCCTCGACCGGGGGCCGGCTGGCCAGGCGCCTCATCTCGCGGCGAAGGAGCTCCGGAACCGTCACACCCGCCGCTGCCGCGTGCCGACGCAGGCCTGCATAGGTCTCGTCGTCGACGTCTCGCACCTGCAGGGTCCGTGGCACAGGCGCAACTCTACATGCGAGAACGCATGTCAAGAGTTCAGGTGCCCGTGGGTCGTGCGGCCGGCACCACGACGACCCCGGTGCCAGGGTCGCCGTCGAGCCACGCGGCCTGCTGCCGCCACGCGGCGGTGCACCCGGTCCGCAGCCACGTGCAGTGGACCCGGATCCGGCCCGTGCGGTGCACCCACTCCCCGGTCGCGGGGTCCCGGAGCATGCGGGCGTCCATGATGTCGGGGCTCACGACGCGCTGGTCCTCGGGCCGGCGCAGGCTCGCGATCCCGTCGACGTAGTACGCCCACAGGTGCCGCGCCCCGCCGGTGACGTCGCGTTCGAGCATGAGGAGCTCGCCGGCGGGCGACACGATGAGCTCGGCGATGCTGTAGGTGCCCTCGCCGCCGCGGTAGCGCGCATCACGGGTGCCGACGCACGCGCGGGCGCGTGCCGCGCTGTCCGGCTCGAACGCCCCGCGCAGCTTGAGGGACCGCCCGCCCTTCGCCGACTTGTACCGGGTCGTGCCGACGAGGTCGAGGCCGCCGCCGTGCTCGCTCACCTGCCGGTCGATGCGCACCCCGGCCTCGGCCGCGACGTCGGTGAGACGGGCGTCGAGGTAGCGCCCGCTCAGCAGCTGCGCCAGCCGCGTCGGGCGCGGCCGCCACCTCTCCCGGAAGGTCGCATCGGCGTCCCACAGCCGGTCGAACAGCGCCGCGAAGCGGTCGACCTCGGGCCGCAGGCCCGCAGTGAAGGCGGCGTCGGTGCGCTCGTCGACCGCGCGGAGCGCGGCCAGCGACTCCGCGAGCCCGACACGCCCCGCGGTCACGACCGTCATGCTGCCAGCGCTCGCGCGGGAGGACCACGGACCGGTGCCGACACCCGCCCGAAACCCGACGGCCCTACCATCCGCGTCGTGGCCGACACCGACTACGTCCTCGACCCCGTCAAGGGACCGCGCACCGTCCCGACCCACGAGCGGGCGCTCGCGCCCGTGTCGACGCCCCCGCACACCGTCGACGCGTTCGTCGAGGCGTTCCTGCGCGAGCTCAACGTCGGGCAGGGGGTGTCCCTGGCCCGGTCCTCGGTCAACGACCAGGCCCTGGCGCTCGCCCGCACCGTCCGCCACCACCTCATGGCGCGGTGGCTGGAGGCCATCGCCACGCAGCGCCGCTCCCCGGTCAAGGCGGTCGGCTACCTGTCCGCGGAGTACCTCCTCGGGCGGCAGCTCGACAACGCCCTGCTCGCGACCGACCTGCTCGACGTCGTCCGGGAGGGGCTCGCCGCGTGCGGTCTCGACCTCGACACCCTCCGCGACGCGGAGCTCGAGCCCGGGCTCGGCAACGGCGGCCTGGGCCGCCTCGCGGCGTGCTTCGTCGACTCCCTCGCGACGATGAACGTGCCGTGCATCGGCTACGGCATCCGCTACGAGTACGGCATCTTCCGGCAGACGTTCGTCGACGGCCGCCAGGTCGAGCAGCCCGACACGTGGCTCACCCTCGGCAGTCCGTGGGAGTTCCCGCACCCGGAGTCCGCGCAGCAGGTCGACTTCGCCGGGTACACCGAGACCTACGTCGACGACGACGGGCAGGAGCGCTGCCGCTGGGTGTCCGGCTGGCACGTGGTGGGGGTGCCCTACAACTACATGGTCCCCGGCTACCGCAACGGCCGGGTCAACACGCTGCGGCTGTGGAGCGCCCGGGCCACCAAGGAGTTCGACCTCGAGATCTTCAACTCCGGTGACTACGCCGACGCGGTCCGCGCCCGGACCTTCGCCGAGAACATCACGAAGGTGCTGTACCCGGAGGACTCCACCCCCCAGGGCAAGGAGCTCCGGCTGCAGCAGCAGTACTTCTTCGTCGCGTGCTCGCTCGCCGACTACATGTTCGAGGTCCTGCCGCGGGACTTCGACATGACCCGGCTCCACGAGCGGATCGTCTTCCAGCTCAACGACACCCACCCGGTGATCGCCGTCCCGGAGATGATGCGGCTGCTCGTCGACGTCAGGAAGCTGTCGTGGGACGACGCGTGGGCCGTCACGCAGAAGTGCTTCGCCTACACGTGCCACACGCTCTTGCCGGAGGCGCTGGAGGTGTGGCCGGTCGACCTCATCGGCCGGCTCCTGCCCCGCCACCTGGAGATCATCGAGCGGATCAACGCGGAGTTCCTCGCCGAGGTCCGTGAGCGCTTCCCGGGGGACGAACTCCGGGTGCGCCGCATGTCGATCATCTCCGACTACCCGGAGCGCGGCGTGCGGATGGCGCACCTCGCGACGGTCGCCGCCACGAAGGTCAACGGCGTCGCGGCGCTGCACTCCGAGCTCCTGCGCGACAAGGTCCTGCCGGACTTCTCCGAGATGTGGCCGGAGCGGTTCACGAACGTGACGAACGGCGTCACGCCGCGCCGGTTCCTCAAGCAGGCGAACCCCCGCCTGTCCGACCTCGTCACCGAGGCGATCGGCGACGGGTGGATCACCGACCTCGACCAGCTGCAGGGCCTCGAGCCCCTCGCCGACGACGCGGAGTTCCGTGCCCGCTTCCGCGCGGTCAAGCGGAGCAACAAGGAGCGCCTCGCGGACCTTCTGCGCCGTCGGGACGGTTACGAGCTGCCCGTCGACAGCATGCTCGACGTCATGGTGAAGCGGCTCCACGAGTACAAGCGGCAGTCGCTCAAGCTCCTCCACGTCGTGTCCGTCTACGAGCAGATCGTGTCCGGGCGCGTCGACCCCGCCTCCGTCGTGCCGCGCACGGTCGTCTTCGGCGCGAAGGCGGCCCCGGGCTACCGGATGGCGAAGGAGACGATCCACGCCATCAACTGCGTCTCCGCCGTCGTCAACGACGACCCCGCGGTCAAGGGCGTGCTGTCCGTGGTGTTCCCCTCCAACTACAACGTCACCCTCGCGGAGAGCCTCATCCCCGCCGCCGACCTGTCCGAGCAGATCTCGCTCGCCGGCAAGGAGGCCTCCGGCACGGGCAACATGAAGCTCGCCCTCAACGGTGCGCTCACGATCGGCACGGACGACGGGGCGAACGTCGAGATCCGCGAGCTCGTCGGCGACGACAACTTCTTCCTCTTCGGCATGCTCGAGCCCGAGGTGGCGACGCTCGCCGAGCACTACGTGCCGAGCCGGTGCTACGAGGAGGACGACGACCTCAAGCGGGCCATCGACCTGCTGTCGTCCGGGGCGTTCGCCGGTGGCGACCGCACGGCGTTCGAGCCGCTGGTGTCGAACCTCCTGTACGAGGACCGGTTCATGGCGCTCGCCGACTACCGCAGCTACGTGGACGCCCAGTCGCGCGTCGACGCGGCGTACCGCGACCCGGACGCGTGGGCGCGCGCGGCGATCCTCAACGTCGCCCGGTGCGGGTTCTTCTCCTCCGACCGCTCGATGCGCGACTACATCGACCGGATCTGGCACACGGAGCCGGCGCCGGCGGGGGAGTGACGCAGTGGGTCGCCGCTGTGTGCCTTACTATCGGGTAAGGAGGTGTCTGTGGTCGCGGCGACAGTGACGAGCAAGGGCCAGATCACCATCCCGGCGAGCGTGCGGGCGGCTCTCGGCCTGCGGGCGGGGTCGAGAGTGGAGTTCGTGCCGACGTCCGAGGGGACCTACGAGCTCGTGTCCGTCGCGGGGAGCGTGAGGTCCCTGCGGGGCGCCGTGCCGACGCCGGTGCGGGCGGTGTCCCTCGCCGAGATGGACCGGGCGGTCGCGGACGGGATGGCGGGGGAGGCGTGACGGTCGGGATCGACACGAACGTCCTCGTTCGCTACCTCGCTCAGGACGACCCGCATCAGGCCGCAGCCGCCGACGTATTCATGAACGGCCTCAGCGAGCAGGCGCCTGGCTTCGTCTCGCTCGTCACGGTCCTCGAAACCTACTGGGTGCTGACGCGCAGCTACGGCGTCAGCCAGGACGACGTCCTCGACATCATCGACCGCTTCCTCACGTCGGTCGAGCTCGAGGTGGAGGGTGCCGACGTCGTACGCCGCGGACTGCGGCTCGCTGGAGCCGGCGCGGACTTCTCCGACGCTCTCATCGCAGAGGCCGGCCGAGCCGCTGGCTGTAGCGCGACCGTCACCTTCGACCGACGCGCGGCGTCGAGGGCGGGCATGGTCCTGCTCGACGCGTAGTCGCTCCGTCACGATCGACGGTGGGCAGGGTCGAGTCAGCCGGCTCGCGGCGAATCGCGGCCATCACGGCGGTCATGTCGACATCGTCCGTGATCGCGGGGTGGCGCGGACCTCATCCGCGCGGGTAGGCCACGCCGGCGCACTTCGGCCACCAGCGCATCCGGCAGATAGACGGTCACGATCGCCACGCCCACGATCGTGACGCACCGGAGCCCCGGTCGCCCGTGTCTTGACTCGTTCAAGTCTTCGTACCAGGGTGAGTCCGTGCCCACGAGCGAGGAGCTGACCCGCGCGCTGCGCGGCTCGGCGCTGCGCGTCACACGTCCACGGCTCGCGGTGCTCGAGGCCGTTCACGCCCACCCGCACGCCGACACCGACACGGTGCTGCGAGCCGCCCGCGAGTCCCTCGGTGCCGTGTCGCACCAGGCGGTTTACGACGTGCTGCGGGCCCTCACCGAAGCGGGGCTCGTCCGCCGCATCGAGCCCGCGGGCTCCGTCGCCCGCTACGAGGCACGCACCGGCGACAACCACCACCACGTCGTGTGCCGCGGCTGCGGCGCCGTCGCGGACGTCGACTGCACGGTCGGGCACGCACCGTGCCTCACCGCGTCCGACGACCGGGGCTTCGTGATCGACGAGGCCGAGGTCGTGTTCTGGGGCACGTGCCCCACGTGCACCACCTGACGCACCACCCGACGCACCACGTCCGTTCCACCCACCTGATCGAGAGGACCGACGTTGACCACGCCGCCCACCGACCGCCCCGTCGACAGCCCGAAGCCGTACGACACCTCGGCCGACCCGCAGGCCGCGCCCACGACGGCGAGCACGAGCGAGAGCGAGAACCCGGCGATCAAGTCCCCGACGGTGCAGGTGACGAACCGCCCCCGCACCGAGCAGGACTGGTGGCCCAACCAGGTCGACCTCTCCCCGCTCACCCGCACCTCGCGCGACTCCGACCCGCTCGGCGAGGACTTCGACTACAAGGCCGCCTTCGCCACGCTCGACGTCGACGCGCTCAAGGCCGACCTCCGCGAGGTCATGCGCACCTCGCAGGACTGGTGGCCCGCGGACTGGGGCCACTACGGCCCGCTCTTCATCCGCATGAGCTGGCACGCGGCCGGCACCTACCGCAGCGCCGACGGCCGCGGCGGGGGCGGGCAGGGCGGGCAGCGCTTCGCCCCGCTCAACAGCTGGCCGGACAACGCCAACCTCGACAAGGCCCGCCGGCTCCTGCTGCCGATCAAGCAGAAGTACGGCCGGGCGATCTCGTGGGCCGACCTGCTCGTGCTCGCCGGCAACGTCGCCCACGACGACATGGGCCTGCCGACGTTCGGCTTCGGCTTCGGCCGCGAGGACGTGTGGCAGCCCGACGAGGTCTTCTGGGGCCCGGAGGACACGTTCCTCGGTGACGAGCGCTACGCCGGACCGGACACCCCCCTCGACCTCGACGCGGGCGACCTGGCCGCGGTGACGATGGGTCTCATCTACGTCAACCCCGAGGGCCCGCAGGGCAACCCCGACCCGCTGGCCTCGGCGCACGACATCAAGGTGACGTTCAGCCGCATGGGCATGAACACCGAGGAGACCGTCGCCCTCGTCGCCGGCGGCCACACCTTCGGCAAGACCCACGGCGCCGGCGACCCGGAGCTGGTCGGCCCGGAGCCCAACGGCTGCCCCGTCCACGCCGGCGGGATCGGCTGGAAGAGCCAGTTCGGCACCGGCAAGGGCGCGGACACGATCACGAGCGGTCTCGAGGGCGCGTGGACCCCCACTCCCACGAAGTGGGACAACACCTACTTCGAGATGCTGTTCTCCTACGACTGGGAGCTGACGGAGTCGCCCGCCGGGGCCAAGCAGTTCCGGCCCACGAACCCCGAGGCGCAGGAGCTCGTGCCGGACGCGCACATCGAGGGGAAGAAGAACCCCCCGATGATGGCCGTCACCGACATGGCGCTCGTCGTCGACCCGGAGCTCCGCGCGATCTCCGAGCGGTTCTACAACGACCCGGAGTACTTCGCTGACGCCTACGCGCGGGCGTGGTTCAAGCTCCTGCACCGCGACATGGGGCCGCGCAGCCGCTACCTCGGCCCGGACGTGCCGTCCGAGGAGCTGCTGTGGCAGGACCCGGTCCCCGCCGTCGACCACGAGCTGATCTCCGAGGCCGACGCGGCCCGGCTCAAGCAGCAGATCCTCGACTCCGGCCTGACGGTGTCGCAGCTCGTCCACACCGCGTGGTCCTCGGCGGCGTCCTTCCGCACCACCGACAAGCGCGGCGGGGCGAACGGCGCGCGCATCCGGCTGGAGCCGCAGGCCTCGTGGCCGGTGAACGCCGGTACGCAGGAGGTCGTCGCGCGACTCGACGAGGTGCGGCAGGCCTTCGACGCACCGGTCTCCCTCGCCGACACGATCGTCCTCGGCGGCTGCGCGGCGGTGGAGAAGGCGGCCCGTGACGCGGGCGTCGACATCAGCGTCCCGTTCACGCCGGGCCGCACCGACGCCACCCAGGAGGCGACCGACGTCGACGGCATGCGGTGGCTGCAGCCGCGTGCCGACGGCTTCCGCAGCTGGATCGCGGAGGGCACGAAGGTCGAGCCCGAGAAGCTGCTCGTCGACCGCGCGTACATGCTCGAGCTCACGGCCAAGGAGATGACGGTCCTCGTCGGCGGGCTCCGCGTGCTCGGCGCCAACACGGGCGGCACCGCCCACGGCGTCTTCACCGAGAACGTCGGCGTCCTGTCGCAGGACTTCTTCCGGACCCTGCTCGACCTCGGGGTCGAGTGGCGGACCTCGGTCGACAGCGAGGGCGTCTACGAGGCCCTCGACGCCGACGGGAACGTCGTCCGCACGGCGACGGCGGCCGACCTCGTGTTCGGCTCGAACGCGATCCTCCGCGGGATCGCCGAGGTGTACTCGGCCGACGACGCGAAGGAGCAGTTCGTCCGCGACTTCGTCACCGCGTGGGACAAGGTGATGATGCTCGACCGCTTCGACGTGCGGTGACGGTCGACTGACCTCGAGGGCCCGGGACGGCAGCCGCCGCCCGGGCCTCCGTACGTCGTGCGCGGGCCGACGCGTCAGCGGCCACAGCGCAGGCCCGGGCGGGCGGGCCGGTCGGCGACCAGCCGGTTCGCGGCACCGTTCCTGCGCTGTGGCCGCTCGGGGGGTCGACGCCTCGGCGGGTCGAGGTGTCAGCGGGCGATGTAGCCGCCGTCGACGTACAGCTCGAGGCCGGTGACGAAGGAGGCGTCGTCACCGGCGAGGAACGCGACGGACGCGGCGACCTCGTCCGGCTGACCGAGCCGCGCCATCGGGGTGAGGTCGATCATCGCCTGCTCGAACGGGGTGCCCTTCGCCTGGTCGAGGATCGGCGTGTCGATGAAGCCCGGGTGCACGGAGTTGACCCGCACCTGTCCCGCCCAGTGCAGGGCCGTGTTCTTCGTGAGCGTCCGGACTGCGCCCTTGGCCGCGTGGTAGGCGGGGGAGGAGCCGAACCCGCCGCTCGTGCCGAAGATCGAGCTGATGTTGACGACGGACCCGTGGCCGGACTCCTTGAGCAGCTCCGCGGCCGTCCGCATGCCGAGGAAGACGCCCGTCTGGTCGATCGTGACGGTCCGCTCCCAGTCCGCCAACGACGTCTCCTCGATCGTCGCGAGGTCACCCATGCCCGCGTTGTTGACGAGCACGTCGAGCCGGCCGTGCTCGCGGCGGGCGGTCTCGACCGCGCTCTCCCAGTCCGCCTCGCTCGCGACGTCGTGGTGGACGTACGTCGCGGTACCACCGGCGTCGCGGATCTCCTGCGCCACCTTCTCGCCGGCGTCGTCGGTGATGTCGGTGACGACGACCGCCGCGCCCTCCGCCGCCAGGCGCAGCGCCGTGGCCCGCCCGATACCGCTCGCCGCGCCCGTCACGAGCGCCACCCGTCCCTGCAGCCGTGTCATCTCGGTCATGGCTCCAGCCTCGCGCCGTCCCGGCCTGGCGGGACGGGACATTGGTCCCGGCCGACGCAGGCCTACGCTCCGCCCGTGACGATGACGGACGAGGAGCTCGTCGACGCGCTGCCCAAGCACGAGCTCCACGTCCACCTCGAGGGCTCGATGCCCCCCGAGACCCTCCTCGCGCTGCGGCACCGCCACGGGCTCCACACCCTGCCGGGCGACCTCGACGGCATCCGCGACCTCTACGAGTTCCGCGACTTCGACCACTTCATCCGGACCTACCTCGCCGTGGTGCAGGCGCTGCGCGAGGAGGAGGACTTCGAGCTCCTCGCGCGCTCCGCCCTCGGCCTGCTCGCCGACCAGGTCGTCCGCTACGCCGAGGTGACGTGGACGCCGGTCCTCCACGCCGACCGCGGCGTCCCCGTCGAGGCGGTCTTCGCGGGTCTGGAGGCCGGTCGGCTCGCCGTCGAGGCCGAGGGCGGCCCCGTCGTGCGGTGGGTGACGGACCTGCCCGGCCACCTCGGACCGGACGCCGCCGAGCGGACCCTCGACCTCGTCCTCGGTCTCGGTGGCGGTACCCCGCCGCCGAGCGTCGTCGGGTTCGGCCTCGGCGGCCCCGAGGTCGACCGGGCGCCTTTCGCGGCGGCGTTCGCCCGCGCCCGTGCGGCCGGGCTGCGCTCGCTCCCGCACGCGGGGGAGGTGACCGGCCCGGAGTCGGTCCGCGCCGCGCTCGACCACCTCGGCGCCGAACGGCTCGGGCACGGGATCGCCGTCGCGCAGGACGCCGCCCTCATGGCCGAGGTCGCGGAGCGCGGCGTGGTCGTCGAGGTCTGCCCCACGAGCAACCTGCGCACGCGCGTCGTCGCCTCCTACGAGGAGCACCCGCTGCGCCGGATGCTCGACGCCGGCGTGGCCGTCACGATCAACAGCGACGACCCGCCGATGTTCGGTACGACGCTCCGCGAGGAGCACCTCGTCGCGCTCCGGCACCTGGGGCTCGGGCCCGCGGAGCTCCTCGCGTGCGCGCGCACGGCCGCGACCGCGGGCTCCGCACCGCCCGCCGTGGTCGAGCGCACGCTCGCCGACCTCGACGCCCTCGAGGCCGTCGCCGTCAGACGGTGACGACGACCTTGCCCCGGGCCCGCCCGCTCCTCACGTGGGCGAGCGCGGCGGCGGCCTCGGAGAGGTCGTAGGTCCGGTCGACGACGACCCGAAGGGAGCCCGTCGCCGCCTCGTCGACGAGCGTCTCGACGTCCTCGCGGGTCGTCCTCGCGACGAGGAACCCGAGGTGCCGCGACGAGCCGAGTGACGCCGCGGCGGCACTCAGCATGACCGGGAGGGGTCCGAGCAGGCGTCCGCCGTCCCCGGACACGAGGACCAGGCGTCCGTCGGGGGACAGGGCGCGACGCATCGCGAGGACCGATGTCGGACCCGCGACGTGGACGATGCGCTCGTACGGCCCGCCGTCCGGCACCGGGTCCGTCGTGCGGTCGAGGACCCGCTCGGCCCCCAGGGACCGGGCGAGGGCGACGTTGTCGGTCCGGCACGACGCCGTCACTCGGGCGCCGGCGGCAACGGCCAGCTGGACGGCGAACGCCCCCACCCCGCCGGAGGCGCCGGTGACGAGCACCCGGTCGCCCGCGCGCAGCGGCCCGCCGTGGCGCACCGCCTGCAGCGCGGTGGTGCCTGCGAGGGGGAGCGCCGACGCCTCGACCGGGTCGAGCGTGCCGGGACGGAGCACGACGTCGTCCTGGCGAGCGACCACGAGCTCGGCGAGCCCGCCGCCGTCCGCCCACGCCACCACCTCGTCGCCGGGGCGCACGCGGGTCACGGCCGCACCGACCGCCTCGACCGCCCCCGCCACGTCCGAGCCGGGGCAGCGTCGCCGCGGCGCCCGGACACCCTCACCGGCCCGGACGAACAGCGGCACGCCCTCGGACAGGTGCCAGTCGGCGGCGTTGAGCGACGTCGCGCGGACCCGGACGACGACGTCGTGGGGGCCGACCACGGGGTCGGGGACGTCCGCGAGGCGGAGGACCTCCTCCGCCGGTCCGTACCGGTCCTGCACCACTGCCTTCATGCGGCCATCCTTACGTCGTAAGACTTACGACGTAAGGTAAGGTCGGCCGGCATGGCCGTCAAGCCCCGCCCCGCCCTCGACCGCGCACGCGTGCTCGCGGTCGCCCTCGATGTGGCGGACGCCGAGGGCCTGCCCGCGCTGTCGATGCGGCGGCTCGGCGCCGAGCTCGGCGTCGAGGCGATGTCGCTGTACCACCACCTGCCGAACAAGGCGGCGTTGCTCGCGGGCATCGCCGACCTCGTCGCCGAGGAGGTGGCCGAGCCGGACGCCGCGCTCGGGTGGAGGGACTCGCTGCGGTCACGGGCCACCGACACCCACGCGGCGCTGCTGCGCCACCCGTGGTGCGCCTCCCTGTGGGCGGGGCAGGCGGTCGAGGCCGGGCCGGCGAGGCTCCGCCACCTCGACGCCGTGCTGCGGACGCTGCGCGAGGCCGGCTTCCCGCCCTCGCTGCTCGAGCTCGCCTTCCACTCCGTGCAGAACCACGTCGTCGGGCACGCGTTCCAGGCCGTCGCCTTCGCGCGCGGGGCCGCCGCGGCGGAGGGGCTCGACGTCGCCGCCCGGCGCTTCCTCGAGCGGCCGGGCCTCGACCGGCTGCCGGACCTCGCCGCACACGTCCGCTGGCACGCCGAGCACCCCCACGAGGAGAGCGCCTTCGGCTTCGCCCTCGAGCTGCTGCTCGACGGGTTCGAGCAGGCGCTGGCGGAGGCGCGCCCCAGGTCGTGATGGCGCGACGTGCGGCCGACGTCCTCAGGCGGCGGGCTCGGCCCACTCCGGCGCCGGGCCGAGCCCGAGCCGCCAGCGCGCCGACTCCTCCGACGGGCTGCGGGTGCCGAGCGCGAGCGTCAGCGCCCGCAGCTGTCCGGCCGCGGCCCCGAGCCGGGCCCGGGCCACGAGGTCGCGGCGGTCCCGGCCCGGCACGCCCGCGCACGCGGCGAGCCGCGGCGACACGAGCAGCCCGGCCGCGGCGGCGAGCCCGCCGTAGAACAGCTGCTCGGGCGGGCTCAGGCCGGGCGGGGCGGACAGGAACGCCCGCAGGTCGTCCGGGACCGGTTCGAGGACCGGCCCGTAGGCGGCGAGCGCGTCGTCGAGCTCCGCGACGCTCGCCGGCAGGTCGGTGGCGCCGAGCACCTCGGCGCTGCGGGCCCACTCCGCGACGTACGTGTCCGGCCACTCGCGCCCGAAACGGTCGCGGAGGTCCGTGCCGACGGCGCGCTGGGCGGCGAGGAACGCGTCGGTGAAGGCGAGGTGCACCCAGCGCAGGAGGTCGGGGTCGGAAGCGGCGTAGGGCCGGCCGTCGTCGGCACTGCCGCGGACCTTGCGGTGCATGCCCCTCACCCGGGCCGCCTCGCGCTCGGCCAGCTCGGCGGAGCCGAAGGTGCTGACGACGAGCCACCGGGCGGTGCCGGCGAGCCGCTTCCACGGGTCGTCGCGGTAGTCGGAGTGCCGCTGCACGCCGGCGAGCGCGAGCGGGTGGGCGGCCTGCCCCAGCAGGGCCGTCACGCCGCCGACGAGGGTGGCGAGGTCGCCGTGGACCCGCCACACGACCCCGTCCGGCTCGAACCAGCCGGGACCGTCGCCGACCAGGGCGATGTCCCGCACCCACGAGGGCGCGCCCGTCGGGTCGCCGGAGACCCGGGCACGGAAGCGCTGCCGGGCGGCCTCGGCGAGGTCGGTCGTCAGGGGCACCCTCGCAGGGTCGCACTGCTGCGGGTGCGGCGCCCCCCGGGCGGGCCCTGCCGGGTCCGGGGGACGCCGCAGGCGCCGGGTCAGGACTTCAGCAGCCGGTCCAGGAGCATGGCGCGCCGCATGCTGCCGTGCAGGCGCATCCGCCCCGTCGCCATGCCCGCCATCGGGTGGAGCTGCCCGTGGACCAGGGCCGCGAAGTCGTCGCGGCTGAGGTCGACGGTGAAGTCCGCGACCGTCCTCGCCGCGTCGTCCGCCGCGTCGTCCGCCGGGTCGCCCTCGACCCATCCGCGGCCTCCTGCGCGGGCGTCCAGGAGTGCGGCGCCGCCGTCGGTGAACGCGAAGCGGTAGACGGCGTCGATCCTGCGCCTCGCCTCGGGTGTCAGCCGGTCCTTCACCCGCCGCACCGCGGCGGCGTACCGGTCGGCCGAGGGGTCGCCGGCGACCGCGTCGGGAACGGCGTGCCAGTGCTGGACGAGGGAGTAGAACCGGAAGTCCGGACTCGCGAGGTCGAGGGTCTCCTCGAGGTTGCGGTCCATGTCGGCCATGCGCGAGATGGCGTCGACGGCGTGGTCCTCGCTGTCCCACAGGGAGTAGTTGACGACGCGCTCGCCGTCGCGGCTGCGGTGGAAGTTCGCCGACCGGTACCCGGGCGTCCCGAGCGACTGCTCCTCGTTGTTCGCGACGACGAGCTCGACGAGCCGCTGCTGGCTCTCGGGTCGGGTCGTGATCTCGTTGACGAAGACCGCGCCCCGGTAGTCGGGGGAGATCACGCTGACGCCTCCGGCGCTGCGGTCGTCGGTGTGGACGACGTCGTGGAGGCGCGGAACGCCGGGTGCAGTGGTGCGGGAGCGGTACGTCGTGTCGTGCCCGCTGTGCTCCAGCCACTCGTGGGCGCTCCGCCACGACCGCTCGTCCCGCCACTGGCCGTAGACGAGGACACGGCTGTCGTCGCGGGAGCGCAGGACGTCGAGCGCGTGGGCGCCGGGGCGCGTCGCGAGCGCGGTCGCCGTGGCGCCGACCCCGGCCGTGACGGCGTCGGCGTCCTGCCGCTCGACGTGGAGGAACGTCAGCGACGTGAGGTGGGTGGCGGTGGTCGTGATGGTGGTCGGGGGGATGTCGGTGCTCATGGCATTGCCCTTTCGTCGAGGCGGTGCCCACCACTGTGCAACACACTGTCCCATAACGCAACAGTGTGTTGCAGAGTAGGGTGGGCGAGTGCCCCGCTCGACACCCGCCGCCCGTGACGTCGACCCGCGTGTCGAGCGCACGCGGGCGCGCGTCCTCGCGGCGACCGCTGACCTGCTCCTCGAGGACGGCTTCGCGCGACTGACGATCGACGAGGTCGCGACCCGGTCCGGCGTCGCGCGGAGCACCATCTACCGCAACTGGGCGACCCGGGCGCCGCTGCTCCTCGACGCCGTGCAGACCCTCCTCGACCCGCCCGCGCGCGTGGCGACGGGCGACGCGCGTGAGGACCTCGTCGCGACCCTCCTCACCCTCGCGCGCGCGCTCGACCCCGCGACGCCGCAGGGCCGTCTCCTCCCCGGGCTCGTCGAGGCCGCCGAGCGCGACGCCGAGCTGGCGCGGCTGCACAGGGCCGCCACCCGGGAACGTCGCGAGCTGCTCGCCGACGCCGTCCGCCGGGCCGTGGACGCGGACGTCCTCGCGGCGGACACCGACCCCGACGACACGGCGACGCGACTGGCGGCGCTGCTGTACTACCGCCGTCTCGTCTCCGGGGAGCCGGTCGACGAGGGCGTCGTCCGGGGCCTCGTGGCCGACCTCCTCCCGTCAGCCGGTCGGTCGGTCCACGATCTCGAGGAGCGCGCCGAGCCGGACCGGTCCACCGTCGAGCCCGCGTAGCGCCGACGACCGACCACGACCCGCCCGGGTCACGGAGTCCGGATCGGCCTCGATCACGGTGACGAGGACCTCGGCGACGATCCGACCGCCCACCGGGCCCAGCCGGTCGCCGCCCTCGCGGACCTGCGACTCCTTGAGCACGTAGAACCACAGCGGCGTCTCGTGCCCCCAGCCGAGACGCTCGAGATCGAGCTCACCGGCGTCCAGCGGCTCGATCCCCATGCGGCGGGCGACGGCCTCGCCGGACGGGAGCCCGGTGGCGAAGCCCCGCTCGAGGTCGCGGATGGCGAGGGAACGGTGCGACTCGTCGTCGACCCCGCCCGTCACCTCGACCGGAAGCCGGATGAGCGAGGGGACGAGGCGCTCGTCGATCCGCTTGGCCCGCTGGGGCGCCGGCGGGTGCCCGGGCAGGTCGAACAGCATGCTCCACTCCACGGCCTGCTCCGCCGGCATCGTCCGGAAGCCGAGGAGGTCGGGGAAGAGGCACACCGCCTCCGACCGGGAGGTGAGCCGGTAGCGCTCCCGGACCTGGCTGTGCCCGTAGCGGAAGGCCGCGTCGGCGAACTCCAGGGGCAGGACCGGCGGCCCGTCGGGGCGGAACCAGCGGACGTCGCCGTCCCGCACGCTCGACGTGAGGTCCGCCCCGACCGTCGTCGGGAGGTAGTCGTCGAGGACGACCGACTGCACGAGCCACGTCAGCTCCCGTCGGGCGTCGTCGAAGAGCCGCCCCTCCGGCGTGCCGGCGGCGCGGAGGTCGTCGACGAGGCGGTTGTGCAGGCGCGCGAGGGCGACGGTCAGCTGGGCGATGGGTCGGTGGACGTCGTTGCGGGGGTCGCCGATGATCGCGACACCCTCGTGGTTGCGGGGCAGGTCGTGGCCACCACCCTGCAACGGCTGGAGGAGCAGCTGCGCCGGGTCGTCGCGCCGGCGCAGGTACGGGCTCCCACCGGGGTCGGCGCCGTACAGCGACTCCAGGTCGAGGCGCGCCCGTCGCGCGTTGCGGAGACCCCCGACGTCGGCGGTCGCGACGAGGGGGGACCGGTCGGCGGTGAGCTCGTGCGCGAGGAGCTGGGCGAAGAACGGCCAGCCCGCGGCCGCCTCGGCGTCGTCCTCGTCGTCGTCGACCAGGACGAAGGGCGAGTCCTCGCCCGCGACGGCGGCCCGACCGTGATCCGCGACGAAGCCCCGGCCGTCGACGAGGGCGGGCAGCTCCGGGAAGAGACGGCCGTACCCGTCGTCGGTGCCGGAGGCGTCGCGACCGACGGGCGGCCGTCCGGGGGCGAGGCACTGGTCGCGTACGAGCGTCGCCGGTGCCGATGGCGTTCCGGACGACCCGTCGAGCGTGTCGGTCATGGCAGCCCACCTCGGTGGTCGCAGGGTGCGCACACGATAGGCACGTCGTCGCCTCCGGCGGGAGGGTGCGTGGCGCCGCGCCATCGGACGGTCGCCTCCGCGTCACCTCACGGCCACCCACGATCCTCGTGCGGCGTACTACGGTCGCCGGGTGCCTGCCGACGCCGCCGTGCCGCCCGCCCGCCGTCCCCGTGCCCGCGCGTGCTCCGCCGCCGCGGCCCTCGCTCTCGCCGCCGGCCTCGGCGCCGGCGCGGCGGCCCCGGCCGCCGCGGGCCCCCCGCCCGAGGTGAGGTTCGCGACGTTCAACGCGAGCCTCAACCGCGCCGCCCCCGGTGAGCTCACCGAGGACCTCGCGACGCCCGGTGACCCGCAGGCCGCAGCCGTCGCGGAGATCGTCCAGCGGGTCCGGCCCGAGGTGCTGCTCGTCAACGAGTTCGACTACGTCCCGCCCGCGGACCCCGGCGACCCCACCAGCTCGCCGCCGGTGGCGGGCTTCCTCGAGAACTACCTCGGGGTGTCGCAGGACGGCGCCGATCCGATCGACTACCCGTACGCCTTCATCGCCCCGAGCAACACGGGAGTACCGAGCGGGTTCGACCTCAACGACAACGGGTCCGTCGGCGGCCCCGACGACGCCCTCGGCTTCGGCTTCTTCCCCGGCCAGTTCGGGATGCTCGTCCTGTCGCAGCACCCCATCGACACCGACGCCGTGCGCACGTTCCAGGACTTCCGCTGGGCGGACATGCCCGGCGCCCGGCTGCCCGACGACCCCGCCACCCCCGAGCCCGCGGACTGGTACTCGCCCGAGGAGCTCGCCGTCCTGCCCCTGTCGAGCAAGTCGCACTGGGACGTGCCGGTCCTCGTCGACGGCCGCACTCCCGTCCACGTCCTCGCCTCGCACCCCACCCCGCCCGTGTTCGACGGTCCGGAGGACCGCAACGGTCTCCGCAACGCCGACGAGATCCGGTTCTGGGCCGACTACGTGCTGCCGTCCCGCTCGCGCTACGTCTACGACGACGACGGCGGCCGCGGCGGCCTCGAGCCCGGCGACGCCTTCGTCATCATGGGCGACCTCAACTCCGACCCCTTCGACGGGGACTCCCTGCCGGGCGCCGCCCAGCAGGTGCTGGAGTCGCCGCGCGTGAACGCACGCACGGTCCCCGACTCCGACGGCGCGGTCGAGGCGACCGCGCTGCAGGGTGGGGCGAACCTCACCCACGAGGGCGACCCCGCCCACGACACCGCCGACTTCGCCGACGGCACGCCGGGCAACCTCCGCGTCGACTACGTCCTGCCGTCGAAGAGCCTCCGCGTGACGGACTCGGGCGTGTTCTGGCCGGTGCAGGCAGACCCCCTGTCCCGGCTGACCGGGACGTTCCCGTTCCCCTCGAGCGACCACCGGCTCGTGTGGGTCGACGTGCGCGTGCCGCCCGCCCGCTGACCTCGCCAGCGGTCGCCGGGCACGCGCGGTGTGCCCGACGATCGGAGCATGCCGAACCGCCTGGCCGGCTCCACGAGCCCGTACCTGCTCCAGCACGCCGACAACCCCGTCGACTGGTGGGAGTGGGGGCCGGAGGCGTTCGAGGAGGCCCGCCGCCGCGACGTCCCCGTGCTCGTGAGCGTCGGGTACGCCGCGTGCCACTGGTGCCACGTGATGGCGGCGGAGTCCTTCGAGGACGACGCGACAGCCGGGCTCGTCAACGACGGCTTCGTCGCGGTGAAGGTCGACCGGGAGGAGCGCCCGGACGTCGACGCCGTCTACATGCGCGCGACGACCGCCCTCACCCGCCACGGCGGCTGGCCCATGACCGTCTTCACCACCCCGGACGGGCGCCCGTTCCACGCCGGGACGTACTTCCCGCCCGACCCGCGCCCCGGCATGCCGTCGTTCACGCAGGTGCTCGACGCCGTCGGCGACGCGTGGCAGCAGCGCCGCGACCAGGTCGAGGCGACCGCCGACCGGCTCGCCCGCGCCATCGGCGGCGAGGGCGCCGCACCCGTGGCAGGCGTCGACGTCCCCACGGCCGGCGAGCCGCTCCTGCCCGAGGGTCTGCTCCGCGACGTCGTCACCGGGCTGCTCGCCGACGAGGACACCGTCCACGGCGGGTTCGGCGGCGCACCGAAGTTCCCGCCGTCGGCCGTCCTCGCCTTCCTCCTCGTGTGCGGGGACGACGACGGCTACGACCTCGCCGCCCGGACGCTGCGCGCCATGGCCCGGAGCGGGATGTACGACCAGGTCGAGGGCGGCTTCGCCCGCTACGCCGTCGACGCCGGCTGGGTCGTGCCGCACTTCGAGAAGATGCTGTACGACAACGCCCAGCTCGCCCGCGTCTACGCCCGCTGGTCGGCGACGACCACCGACCCCGCGGACGCCGCGACGGGGCTGCGTGTGGCGGTCGAGACGTGCACGTGGCTGCTCGAGCGGCTCGGCACCGCCGACGGCGGCCTCGCCTCCGCCCTCGACGCCGACACCCCGGCCCCGGCCCCGGGCGCCGACCTCGACGCGCTCGGGCTCACCGGTCTCCCGGAGTCGGGCCTGCCGGGCACGAGCCACGGCGTCGAGGGCCTCACGTACGTGTGGACCCCCGCGTCGCTCGTCGCCGCCGCGGGCGAGGACGACGGCCGGTGGGCCGCCGACGCGCTGGGGGTGAGCGAGCACGGCAGCTTCGAGGGCGGGACGTCGACGCTGCGGCTCACCCGCGACCTGTGGGACGAACGGACCAGGCCCGCCGGGGTGCCGCCGCGCGAGGGCGACCCCGCCCGTTGGGAACGGGTGCGGGCCCGGCTGCGCGAGGTCCGTTCCCGGCGACCGCAGCCTGCCCGCGACGACAAGGTGGTGGCGGCGTGGAACGGGCTGGCCGTCGCCGCGCTCGCCGAGACGGGCCTGCTCGCCGGACGACCGGACCTCGTGGCCGCCGCGCGTCGCGTCGCCACCGTCGTGCTCGCCCGGCACGGCGTCGAGGGCGACGACGGACTGCTCCGGCTGCGTCGCGTGTCCCGTGACGGCACCGTCGGTGCGCACGCCGGGGTCCTCGAGGACTACGGCGACCTCGCCGCCGGGCTGCTCGCCCTCCACGGCGTCGACGGCGACCCGCAGTGGGCGGACGCCGCCCGCCGGCTCGTGCGGACGGCGCTCGCCCGCTTCGTCGACCCGGCGACCGCGTCGTGGCAGGACATCGCCACCGACGAGGCCGACCCCGCCCTCGCCCGCGCCCTGGGTGGACGCGCTGCGCTCTCGGACCCCGCCGACAACGCCCACCCGTCCGGGCCGTCGGCCGCGACGGGCGCCTGCCTGCACGTCGCCGCACTGTTCGGCGACAGGGACGCGCGGGCTGCCGCCGAGAGGGCCCTGCGCGGGGCGGTGCCGCTCATGGCCCAGGCGCCGCGCTTCGCCGGGTGGTGGCTCCACGTCGCGGCCGCCGCCCTCGACGGGCCCCGCGAGGTCGCGGTCGTCGGGCCGTCCGCCGGCGGCGCCCGAGGGCGCCTGCAGCGGACGGCCCTCTCCTCCCGGGCGCCCGGGCTCGTGCTGTCGGTGGGGGAGGACGGCGCGGAGGGGCCGCCACTGCTGGCAGACCGCACGGCACGCGACGGTCGGGCGACGGCCTACGTCTGCCGCGGCTTCGTCTGCGACGCCCCGACGGACGACGTGCACGTGCTCGCCCGGCAGCTCGCCCGCGCGTGACGGGCGCGGTGGCTCAGCGCTGGGCGAGGACGACGAGGAGCACGCCGGTCCAGTGCGCGGCGAAGGCGAGCACGGTGGCCGCGTGGAAGATCTCGTGGAAGCCGAACACCGTCGGGAACGGGTCCGGGCGCTTGAGCGCGTAGACGACCGCGCCGCCGGAGTACAGCAGGCCCCCGGCCGCGAGCAGTGACACGACGAGCGCGCCGCCCGAGGCGTAGAGGTCCGGCAGGAACCACACCGCCGTCCAGCCCAGCACGATGTAGATGGGGGTGTAGAGCCAGCGCGGCGCGCCGACCCACAGGATGCGGAACGCGATCCCCAGCGCCGCGCCGCCCCACACGAGCCACAGCAGGAGCTGCGCCTGCGCCGGTGGCAGCAGGAGCACCGAGTACGGCGTGTACGAGCCGGCGATGAGCAGGAAGATGCTCGAGTGGTCGGCGCGCTTCAGCAGCACGCGCGTGCGCTCCGACCAGCTCCCGCGGTGGTACGTCGCGCTGACGGCGAAGAGGGTCGTCGTGCAGAGGGTGAACACGACCGTGACGACGCGCGTGGTGAGGTCGGGCGACAGCGCGACGAGCAGGAGGCCGCCGAGCAGGGCGAGCGGCGCGGTGCCGAGGTGGAGCCACCCGCGAAGGAGCGGCTTGACGAGGGCGAGCGCCTGCTGCCGGGTCGGCACGCCGACCGCGGGTGCGGTCGGTCGGTGGGAGTGCGTGCTCACGGGACGAGCGTAACCTACGCGACCGTAGGTTACGCCACCGTAGGTCCGATGACCCGGTGTCACGTCCCTCACACCGGTCGTCACGCCCGGGCCTGCGCCGTCAGCCCCGTCCGGGGGGCCCGCGGCGGTACCGTGTGCCCGCGGACGCTCGGGGTCGGAGGAGGTGCCGTGGGACTACGCGTGCTGGCGTACCGCGCCTACCAGCGGGTCCTCCGTTCCAGGCTCGCGCCGTCGGCGCTCCCGCGCCACGTCGGGGTCATCATCGACGGCAACCGCCGCTGGGCCGCCGCCTACGGCGCGACGCCCCGGCACGGCCACGCCGCCGGGGCGGACAAGGTCGTGGAGTTCCTCGGCTGGTGCGACGAGGTCGGCATCGACGTCGTCACGCTGTGGCTGCTGAGCACCGACAACGTCACCGCACGGAAGTCCGCCGAGCTCGACGCGCTCCTCGAGATCATCCCCGACCTCGTCGACCGACTCGCCGAGACCGGTCGCTGGCACGTCAACCCCGTCGGGCGCCTCGACCTGCTGCCCGCCCCGATCGCCGCGCGGCTCAAGGAGGTGGGGGAGGCGACGGCGGCCATCGACGGCATCACCGTCAACCTCGCGATCGGCTACGGCGGCCGACAGGAGATCACCGACGCCGTGCGCTCGCTGCTCGCCGAGCACGCCGAGCGCGGCACGCCGCTGCACGAGCTCGCCGACACCCTCGACGTCGCCGACATCTCCCGCCACCTCTACACCCGCGGACAGCCGGACCCGGACTTCGTCATCCGCACGTCGGGGGAGCAGCGGCTGTCGGGCTTCCTCCTGTGGCAGAGCGCGCACAGCGAGTACTGGTTCTGCGAGGCGTACTGGCCGGAGTTCCGCAAGGTCGACTTCCTCCGCGCCCTGCGCTCGTACTCGACCCGGCACCGCCGCTTCGGCTCCTGACGGGCAGTCGCGGCCGGCGGCGCGCCGGGCGGGTGACCGGGTGCGTGTCCTGCCCCCGGGGGTCGGGTGGGCGTCGTAGCGTGGACGGGTCGGATGCTCCACCGGTACTGACCAGGGCGCCGGGCGCCCGGGCGGGAGACGACCATGAGCGACGCGACCACGACGAGGACGTACGTGCTCGACACGTCGGTCCTGCTGTCCGACCCGGACGCCCTGTTCCGCTTCGACGAGCACGAGGTCGTGCTGCCGGTCGTCGTCATCTCCGAGCTCGAGGCCAAGCGGCACCACCAGGACCTCGGCTACTTCGCCCGCCAGGCCCTGCGCCACCTCGACGACCTCCGCATCGAGCACGGTCGCCTCGACGTCGCCCTGCCCGTCGGGCGCGGCGGCGGCAGCCTGCGCGTCGAGCTCAACCACACCGACGACTCGTGCCTGCCGGCGGGCTTCCGCCTCGGCGACAACGACACCCGCATCCTCGCGGTGGCGAAGAACCTCGCGGTCGAGGGCCGCGACGTCGTCCTCGTGAGCAAGGACGTCCCGCTGCGTGTCAAGGCGTCCGCCGTCGGCCTGCGTGCCGAGGAGTACCGCGCGGAGATCGTCGCCTCGTCGGGCTGGACCGGCATGGCCGAGCTCGACATCGCGGCCGACCTGATGGCCCAGCTGTACGGCGACGGCGTCCTCGAGCACGACGCCGTCCGCGACCTGCCGTGCCACACCGGCCTCGTCGTCCACTCCGAGCGCGGCAGCGCCCTCGCCCGGGTCACGCAGGACAAGCAGCTGCGGCTGGTCCGCGGCGACACCGACGTCTTCGGTCTCCACGGCCGCAGCGCCGAGCAGCGGATCGCCATCGACCTGCTGCTGGACGACAGCATCGGCATCGTCTCCCTCGGCGGGCGCGCCGGCACCGGCAAGTCGGCCCTCGCGCTGTGCGCCGGCCTCGAGGCGGTCATGGAGCGCCGCGAGCACAAGAAGGTCATGGTGTTCCGGCCGCTGTACGCGGTCGGCGGCCAGGACCTCGGCTACCTCCCCGGCTCCGAGGCGGAGAAGATGAACCCGTGGGGCCAGGCGGTCTTCGACACCCTCGGGGCGCTCGTCTCCGACGAGGTCGTCGAGGAGGTCATGGACCGGGGGATGCTCGAGGTGCTGCCGCTCACGCACATCCGCGGTCGCTCGCTGCACGACGCATTCGTCGTCGTCGACGAGGCCCAGTCGCTCGAGCGCAACGTCCTCCTCACGATGCTCAGTCGCATCGGGCAGAACTCGAAGGTCGTCCTCACCCACGACGTCGCGCAGCGGGACAACCTCCGCGTCGGGCGCTACGACGGCGTCGTCAGCGTCATCGAGAAGCTCAAGGGCCACCCGCTGTTCGCCCACGTCACCCTCACGCGGTCCGAGCGCAGCCCCATCGCCGCGCTCGTCACCGACGTGCTGGAACGGCCCGAGTGAGCTCCTCGCACACCTGCCACAGCCGGTCCTGCCGCGCGCGGTCGTAGGTCGGCGGCGCGGTCGCCCGCACACGACCGAGCTCGACGTAGGCCCCGTGGAGGCCGGCGTGGGTGTCACCGAGCGCGAGCCCGGCGAGGTGGCCGGCCGAGCGCCGCGCGGACGCCGCGCCGGGCAGCACCTGCATCGCGGGCATGAGGTTCTCCCACACCCACCGCTTGTACGCCGGCATGTGCCGGCCGAGACCCGTGCCCGGGACGAGGCCGGGGTCGTAGACCGACAGCCGGTGCGGTGCCGGGAGCTCGCGGGCCCACCGCTGCGCGAGGGTCACGAGGGCGAGCTTGCTGTCGGCGTACGCCCGGCCGCCCGCCGTCGCCGTCGCCCCCGCAGGGGTGGTGTCCGGCGCGGCGAGCTCGGCCGGGTCCCGCCACGCGGGGGAGGGGAGGAGGCCGAACGTCGCCGCGCGCCCCCGGTGGCTGCTCGAGCCCAGGAGGACGACGTGGGCGGCCGGGGCGAGCGCCGGCAGCAGACCGCGGACGAGGGCGTGCTGGGCGAGGACGTTGACGGTGAACGTCGCCTCGTGGCCCTGCGCCCCGGTGTGGTGGCGGTCCTGGTACTGGATGCCCGCGTTCGCGACGACGACGTCGAGCGCCGGCAGCGTCCCGGCGGTGACGGCGTCGACGACCCCGGCCGCGGCGGCCGCGACGGCGTCGAGGTCGAGGAGGTCGACGACGACCTCGTCGACGACTGCGCCCGTGGCCCGTGCCCGCTTCGCGGACGCGCCGAGGGTGGCCGGGTCCCGACCGGCGAGCACGAGGCGGGGGCGGCTCCGGTGCGCGGCGAGGGCGTCGACGAGGGCGGCGCCGAGGCCCCTCGTCGGTCCGGTGACGAGGACGGTGGGCGATGTGATGTCAGTGTCTGCCATGACGCCCATGGTGAGTGATGTCAGTTCCTGACGCAAGGGCTACGATCGCCGCCATGCCACGGTGGCCGGGGGACTCGCGCGAGCGGCTGGTCGGCGCCGCGATGCGGCTGTTCTCCGAACACGGGTACGCGGCGACGACGGTCGACGACGTCGCCGCGGCCGCGGGTGTCACGCAGCGGACGTTCTTCCGGCACTTCCCGGACAAGGAGGAGGTTCTGTTCGCCGACGACGAGCACCTCCTCGCCGCCGTCCTCGCCGCCGTGCGCGCCGGCGACCCGCGGCACCCGCTCGCGCACATGCGGCGGGCGCTCGACGACGTCGCGGCGGGGCTGGAGCCCCAGGAGGACGCGCTGCGGCGCCGGGCCCGCGTCATCGAGGGCGACGTCGCCCTGACGGGGCGGGAGCTGGCGAAGCAGGCACGCTGGACCGCCGCCGTCGCGGGGGCGCTGGGGGAGGCCGGGTACGAGCCGCACCGGGCGGACCTCCTCGCCCACGTCGGCTTCGCCGTGTTCCGCTACGCCCTCGGGGCGTGGCTGGCGGACGCCGGGGGCCCGGGGCTGCGGGAACGCCTCGCGGGCGCGTTCGACGACCTCGAGGGGTCCTTCAGCGGGTAGCGGCGCGGACCGCCTCGCCCAGCTGCTCCCACGAGACGGCGCGCGCGCGGTCCTGCACGGCCCGCAGCCCGACGGCGACGCCGAAGTGGCGTACGTCCTCACGTGCGAGCACGTAGAACTCCCACTGCCGGTGGTCGACGACGTCGACCTGCGAGCGGTGCGTCGCGGTCTGCAGGCACAGCACGTAGAGGTCCGCCCGCGCGGCCGCCCCGAAGTCGCTGCGCGGGGTCTCCTCGGCCCGCCCGCCGCCCCGGGTGCGCCCCCACGTCACGGTGCCGGTACGGGGCCGGCCGTAGGCGTCGAGGTGAGCGGCGGACATCACCTCGATCGTCGTGCCCTCGGGTGTGACGACGTCCCACGTGTCGGTGTCGCGTCGCGGCCGGCTGAGGTCGGCCTCGACCGCCCGGGCGACGAGGTACTCGGCCACCGCCTGCCGGACGATGGTCGCGAGGCCGTCGGAGAAGGCCCACGACCACACGTCCGTCACGCGCGCGCCGTCCGGCGTCACGACCTCGTCGGGTGACAGCAGCGCGGTGTCGGGCTCCGTGCCCGCCGCCGACCCCGTCCGGACCTCGGCTGCCTGGCTCATGCCTCCACTGTCCTCCGCCTGTCGCCCGGCTTCACCCCGGCGCGCGGGTTCGGGACGTTCGTCCGGTCGGGGCATCCTCCGAACGGCCCGCGACGGGCAGGATGCGGAGGGTGGCCTCGCGGTGGGTGCTCCACGTCGACCTCGACCAGTTCGTGGCCGCCGTCGAGCTGCGCCGGCGGCCCGAGCTCGTGGGGCTTCCCGTCGTCGTCGGCGGCGACGGTGACCCGCGGCGACCGCGGCAGGTGGTGGCGACGGCGACGTACGAGGCGCGCGAGCGCGGGGTCCGCTCCGGGGTGCCGATGGCCCGGGCGCTGCGGCTGTGCCCGGACGCCGTGTTCCTCCCGCACGACGCGGCCGCCTACGACGCCGCCTCGGCGGAGGTCATGGCGGTGCTGCGGCACCTCGAGGCCGACGTCCCGGTCGACGTCGAGGTGCTGGGGTGGGACGAGGCGTTCCTCGGGTGCGAGACCGACGACCCGCAGGGACTCGCGGAGACGGTGCGCGCGGCGGTGCGCGGGGCGACGGGGTTGTCGTGCGCGGTCGGCATCGGCGACAACCGCCTTCGGGCGAAGACCGCCACCGGGTTCGCCAAGCCCGGCGGCATCGCCCGGCTCACGGCCGAGGACTGGGACGCCGTCATGGGGGAGCGGCCCGTGCGCGAGCTGTGGGGGGTCGGTCCGCGCACCTCCGCCCGGCTCGCCGCGCTCGGCGTCACGACGGTCGCCGAGCTCGCCCGCGCCGACCACGTCCTGCTCGCGGAGCACTTCGGGCCCGCGACCGGACCGTGGCTCGTCCTGCTCGGGCGCGGTCGCTCGGGCGCCGACGTCGACCCGACCCCGTGGCGGGCGCGGTCGGTGAGCCACGAGACCACGTTCCCGACCGACCTCCGCACGGCGGCCGAGGTACGCGAGGCGGTCGCCCACCTCGCCGCCCGCGTCGCCCACGACGCCGCAGCCGACGGTCGCGCGGTCGTCCGGGTCGCGGTCAAGGCACGCACGCGGCCTTTCCTGACGAGCACCCGCAGCGTGCCGCTGCGGCCGCCGCTGCAGGGAGACGCGGTCACGGCCACCGGTGCCGTGACCGACGCCGCGCTCGCGGCCCTCGACCGGTTCCCCGGTGGTGCGGGGGAGCCGGGCGACGACGGGGTCCTCGCCCGCCCGGTCCGGTTGCTCGGGGTGCGCGCCGAGCTCGTCACCGACGGTGACGACGGCCGCTAACCTGGGCGCGGGCCGTGGCGCCGCCCCGGCCGGAGGCAGAGGGGGTCCGTGGTGCCGTCAGGCTCGACCGCCCTGTCCCGTGCCTCCACGCGGCACGTCGAGGCCCGGCTGCGGGAGGTGCTCGCCGACCCGCAGCGGCGGGACTCCGACCTCGACGTCCACTTCCAGCCGATCGTCGCGCTGCCACGGGGCGACGTCGTCGAGGTGGAGGCGCTCGTCCGCTGGCACGACGAGCGGCTGGGGGAGGTGCCGCCGGACGTGCTCGTGGGCGTGGCCGAGGACAGCCGGCTCGTCGGGGACCTCGGCCGGTGGGTGCTCGAACGCGCGTCCCGGGCCGCGGCGTCGTGGCCCGACGGGGCAGGTGGGCGCCCGGCCGTCGCCGTCAACGTCTCCCCCCTCCAGCTGGAGGAGCCGGGCTTCGTCGACGACGTGCGCGGGGCGCTGGCGCGCTCGGGCCTGCCCGCGGACGGCCTCGTGCTCGAGGTGACCGAGGCGGTCGGCGTCGCCGACCCCGGGGCCACCCACTCGGTCCTCAGCACGCTGCGCCGGGACGGGGTCCGGGTCGCGCTCGACGACTTCGGCATGGGCCGGTCGTCCCTCACGCTCCTGCGCGACCTCCCCCTCGACCTCGTGAAGATCGACCGGTCGTTCGTCTCGGGACCACGCCGCGGCGCCAGCGACGCCGTCCTCCTGCGGCTGCTCGTCGACGCGTGCCACAGCCTCGGGCTGCAGCTGGTCGCCGAGGGCGTGGAGGACGAGGCGCAGGCGCGGACGGTCACCGCGCTCGGGGTCGACCGCGCGCAGGGCTGGTACTTCGGCCGACCGGCGCCCGACGCCGACGGGGTCGGCGCGGCGTCCCGGGCGCCCGTCCCGACGCCGCTCGACGTGCGCGCGGAGGTCGTCGGCCCCGACCGGCCGACCCACCGGCCCGACGAGTTCGTCCTGGTCTCGACCCCGGACCACCGCGTCCTCTTCGCCTCCTCCGCGGTGCACGACGTCCTCGGCTACCTCCCGGCCGAGGTCGCCGGCGGCGCCCTCACCGCCTTCGTCCACGAGCCCGACGTCGCCCTCATGTCCGACCCGGACGACGTCGCGACCGCACCGGGGGAGCGGCTGCTGCGGGTCCGGCACCGGGACGGGAGCCTGCGGTACCTCCGCAGCCGCACCGACGTCGTCGACGACCCCGACCACGGCCCGCGCGTGGTGACGCTGTGCCGTGACGTCACGCCGGTCGAGCTCGACAGGCGCGAGGCCCGGGTGGCGGCGAGCACCTTCGAGCGCGTCTTCGAGGAGGCGCCGTGCGGCATGAGCGTCACCGGCCTGGACGGTGTCATCCGCTCCGCGAACCGCGCGCTCGCCGACCTCTACGGACGCGGCCCGGACGAGGTCGTCGGCCGTCACATCGACGACCTCACCCACCCCGACGACCGCGCCGTCGACGCCGTCAACCTCGCGGCCCAGGCGGGTGGGGCGGTGGAACGTGTCACGGTCCGCAAGCGGGTGCTCCGCCCGGACGGCGCCGTCCTGCCCGTCGAGGTCGTCGCGAGCGTCGTGCGGGACGAGGACGGGACGCCGTCGCTCATCGTCGCCCACGTCACGGCGGTCGTCGCGCGCTGAGCCGTCGGCAGTCGGCAGGCGGCAGCCGGCAGTGCGGTCGGCCGGCCGGCCGGCGCCCGGCTCAGCCCGCGGTGGACTCGACGGTGAGCGTGCGGGTCGCGCTGAGACCGCCCGGGGCGCTCGCACGGACGACGACCGTCCAGCGGCCGACGGCGGTGGTCGTCCCGAGCACCCAGCCGGTGCGCTCCACCCGCAGCCCCGGGGGCAGGGACCCGCTGTCGACGGTCCAGCCGTGCCGGCCGGTCGGGCCGCCGGTCGCCGTAAGCCGCGCCGAGTACGGGACACCGGAGCGCACGCTCGGCAGGGACGTCGTCGTGACGGCGACAGGGGCGACGGCACGGACCTCACCCGTCCACCGAGCCGTGCGGCCGTCGGCGTCGGTGACCCGCACGGTCGGCTTCCAGCGTCCGGGGCGGGTGGGTCGCCCGGTGAGCTGCACCGTCGTGCCGGTGAGGGTCGTGCTCGACAGCACCATGCCGGGCGGTACGGCGACCGACGTCAGCCGGTACGGCGCTCGCCCGCCGCTGAGCGTGAGCGACACCGCGGCGCTCCGGCTCGTCGAGGCCGTGGTCTCCCGGGGACCGCTCACCCGCGCCGCCCGGGCGACCGGGAGCTGCAGCGTCGTCGTGACGGACGTGGTCGGGCTCGTCACCCGGACAGGGACCGGGAGGCTGGTCGGTGGTGCCGTCGAGGACGGCGCGGTGAGCGTGCCCCCGAGCACCCCCGCGCTGCTGAGTGTGAGACCGGCTGGGGCGGTGCCGGCGAACGACCACGTGAGCGGGCTGCCGTTGGCGGCGCTCAGGGTGTGGGAGTACCGCACGCCGTAGGTGGCGGCGGGCAGGGGGCTCGTCGAGGTGACGACGAGGTCGGTGGAGGAGCTCGTCTCGACGGTGAGGGAGTACGTCCCCGTGCTGCCGTACGCGGTGTAGCCGGGGGCGGGCGTCGCCTGGCCCGTGCCGCGCACGACGACCCCGTACGTGCCGGCCGGCAGCGAGCCCACCTGCAGCCGGGCGTCGAGACCGGTCGGCCACGCCGAGGTCCCGTCCCACGCCGACGGCGGGTTGTCCGCGGCGACCGTCGTGCCGTCGCCGCGGACGAGGGTGAGGCTCGCGTCGAGGTTGCCGCCGGGGGCGAGCGGCCGGACGGTGAGGGTCGTGAGTCCGCCGCCCGCGGTGAAGGTGAACCAGTCGGAGTCCGTCGGGGTCGACACGACGCCGTCGACGCTGACGCGCCCGCCGGCCGGCGCGCCGAGCGCCGTCGCCGCCGCGAGGCTGCCGCCGTGGTCGTCGGGCCGGGCCGGCGCGCCGTAGGAGCGGATGACGGCGTAGTCGTCCTGCAGCCCTGTCGTCGTGAGCCGGTTGATCGCACCCGGGTACTCCCCGCGCGACCACTGCGTGAGCGGACGGGTGCTCGCGCCCATGATCGGCGCCCACAGCCCGTGCCCGGAGTAGTAGTCGAGGGTGCCGCCGGACGTCTGGATGCCGTCGTGGTCGAGGCCGAGGTTGTGGCCGACCTCGTGGGAGACGATGTCCGCGACGGTCGCCGTGCCGTAGCCGGGGTGGAAGACGAACGCCGGCTGGTAGTAGGCGTGCCGCGTCGGGTCGTCGTAGTTGCCGACGTACGCGATGCCGCCGCAGCCGCACAGGCGGAAGCCCTCCTCGCGGGTGACGACCGCGCGGGTGCCGAAGCGGGTGTCGCCGGTCCCGGAGCGGGTGATGTCCGCGTCGAGCGGCTTCTCGGTCGTGACGTCGACGTCGAACGGCGCGTAGTCGTCGGCCACCCGCCGCCAGATCTCGAGCACGGCCTGGCGCTCCGCGGCGGAGAACGTCGACCGGTCGGCGTCGAGGGAGAAGGCCGGCGCGCTGAACGACGACAGCGACAGCTGCGAGTTCCAGCCGGTGCCGGAGACGACGTGGCCGTCGAAGTCGAGGTACACGACCCGCTCGGCGCCGGGGCGGGAGTGGAGGGCGAAGACGTCCGTGCTGCCCGCGAGGGGCGCCTCGGCCGTCGTGAGGGTGTCGTCGCCGTCGGAGCCGGGGGCCTCGGCGTGGGCGTGCTCGTCGGCCGGTTCGTCGTGGCCGACCTCGAGGCGCGGCTCGACGTAGAACGGCAGGCCGCAGCGGTCGAGCCACAGGGTCGAGTCCGCCACCAGCGTGTCGGTGAGGACGTCGACGTCGACGTCCGCGCGCGCCTCGAGCTCGGCGGTGGCGTCCGCGGGGAGCGCCTCGACGGCGTCGGCCGCCGTCACGCCGTTCGCGCGGCCCGGCAGCAGCACCTCCCCGTCCCCGGGGCACGGCACGGCGCTCGCGCCGGGGGCGCTGGCCCCGGCGGGGGACGCCGACCCGGCGAGCAGGGGCAGCGCGACGGCGACGGCCACGAGGAGCGCCGGGCCGCGGGAGAGGGGAGACCGCACGGCGACATCGTCGGCGCACGGGCGCCCCGACTGCAGCGATATGACCGGAGTCGCTCTCAGCCGAAGCTCACACCCTGGGCGAGGGGCAGCTCGTCGGAGTAGTTGACGGTGTTCGTCGCCCGCCGCATGTAGGCCCGCCACGAGTCGGAGCCGGACTCCCGGCCGCCACCCGTCGTCTTCTCCCCGCCGAACGCCCCGCCGATCTCCGCACCGGAGGTGCCGATGTTGACGTTGACGATCCCGCAGTCCGAGCCCGCCTCGGACAGGAACCGCTCGGCCTCGCGGGCGTCCCGGGTGAAGATCGAGGACGAGAGCCCCTGCGGGACGTCGTTGTGGATGTCGACGGCCTCGTCGAGGGAGCGGCACGGCAGCACGTAGAGCACGGGCGCGAACGTCTCGCGACGGACGACGGCCGTCTGGTGCGGCATCCGCACGAGCGCGGGCCGGACGTAGGCCGCCGCCGGGGCGCCGGCCACGTCGACCCGCTCGCCGCCGACGACGACCTCACCGCCGTCGGCGACGGCGGCCTCCAGGGCGGCGACCATCGCGTCGCGGGCGGCCGCCGACACGAGCGGACCGACGAGCGTCCCCGGCTCGCGCGGGTCGCCGACCGGGAGCCCGGCGTAGGCGGTCCGCAGCCGCTCCAGCAGCGGCTCGACGACGTCCTCGTGGACGACGAGGCGCCGCATCGTCGTGCACCGCTGCCCGGCGGTGCCGACGGCGGCGAAGACGACGGCGCGGACGACCAGGTCGAGATCCGCCGAGGGCATCACGACGGCGGCGTTGTTGCCGCCCAGCTCGAGCAGGGTGCGGCCGTGCCGGGCGGCGACGACGGGCGCCACCGCGGTGCCCATCCGCTCGGACCCGGTCGCCGAGACGAGCGCCACGCGGTCGTCGCGGACCAGCGCGTCACCGGTCTCGCGGCCCCCGAGGACGAGCCGGTGCACGTCGGCCGGTGCCCCGGTCTCCGCCGCGGCCCGGTCGAGGAGCGCGGTGCACGCGAGCGCCGTGAGGGGCGTGAGCTCGGACGGCTTCCACACGACCGGGTCCCCGCAGACGAGGGCGACCGCGGTGTTCCACGACCACACGGCGACGGGGAAGTTGAAGGCACTGATGACACCGACGACACCGAGCGGGTGCCACTGCTCCGTGAGCCGGTGCCCGGCCCGTTCCGACGGCATGGTCCGCCCGCCGACCTGCCGGGACAGCCCGACCGCGAGGTCGCAGATGTCGACCATCTCCTGGACCTCGCCGAGCGCCTCGGCCGGGATCTTGCCCGCCTCGAGCGTGACGAGGGCGGCGAGGTCGGTCGCGTGCTCCTCGAGCAGCTGCCCGAACCGCTTGACGGTGCGCCCGCGCACGGGCGCCGGTACCGACCGCCACACCCGGAACGCCGCGTGCGCGGCGCCCACGGCCTCGGCCACGTCGTCCCGGCTCGCTGCCGCGACCGGGAAGAGGTCGGCGCCGGTCAGGGGCGTGCGCGCGGTCACGCTCGGGTGCCCCGCCACCGGAGCCGGGACCGCGGCCCCGACCCGGTCGAGCGCCGCCATCGCCTCGGCGCGGAGGGCGGCGGTGTCGGTCGGGGCCGAGGGCGTGCTCGTCATGGGCGCAGTCTGGCCGACGGCGCGTCCCCGCCGGCGGCCGCCACGGCGTCGACGCGTGCGCGGGACGCCTCCTGCTGCGCGGCGTAGAGCGCGAACGGGTCGTGGAGCTCGCGCCCGAGCACCCCGGCCAACCAGTCGGCGTCGCGGGCCAGGCCGGCGCGGGAGGCGTCGCTGCGGCCCTCCTCGGCGAGGTTCGACCGGAAGATGCCCGCGGCGGACTGGGGGAGGAAGTCCTCGTAGACGATCGGGCGTCGCTCGACCCGACCGTCGACCACGACGTGCTCGCAGTAGCCGAGACCCTGGTCGAACAGCTCCGCCTCGGTCGGCGGGAACGTCCGCCGCCACGCCTCGACCGTCGCCTCGTGCCGCTCCTGGGCGGTCGGCAGGGCGAGCGCGGCGACCTCGGCGACGGCGGCGTCGTACCGGGCCCGGCCCTCGGGGGTGAGGGCGATGCCGCGGGCCTCCACCTCGCCGAAGCGGACGCGGAGCGCGCCCGGCACGACGGAGCCGTCCGGCAGCCGGAAGGGGCGCTCCTCGTCGAGGGCCCGGAAGGAGGTCTGGCGGAGCAGGACGTCCGGCCCCGACCAGCGGGGCGGGCCCTGGATGTCGTCGATCATCGCGATGCCCCGCCCGGCCATCCGGGCGTAGAGGGCGTCGATGTCGAGCACCCGCGGGGTGAGGTGGTTGACGTGCGTGGAGCGGACACCGCCGATGTCGGCGGCCACGCCGGAGACCCGCTCCAGCTCCTGGTACCACGCCCGGTCGACCGGTTCCCGGGAGAGGGCGAACACGGCCGTGGCGAGCTCGAGTAAGCGCTCGGCCCCGGCGCGGTCGAGCCCGCCGTCCCGCTCGGCGCGGGCGGCGAGGTCGAGCAGGTCGGGCGGGAACAGCTCCCGGGTGGCGAGGAACGCCTCGAGCCGCGCCTGCAGGTCGGCGTCGAAGAACCTCCGGTCCCCGGGCACGAGCAGCGAGGTGAAGACCCGGAAGGGGTTGCGGGCGAGCTCCCCCGCCGCGACCGGGCGGAACGCCGTCGAGACGACGGGCACCGGGCTCGGGGCGGCGTCCCGGAGGTCGTAGAAGCCCACCGGGTGCATGCCCATGGCGGCGAACACCGCGCCGACCTCCGCCAGCTCCTGCGGGGTGCCGAGGCGGATGGCGCCGTGCCGCTCGGCCGTCACGCGCTCCAGGCTGCCGAGTCGCTCGGCCTCCGCGCCGTGGGCGGCGACGACCTCGGCGTTGACCTCGTGGGCGACCTCGAGCAGCGTCGTGTACGCGGGCACCTCGCGGCCGTACAGGTCGGACAGGCGCCGGGCGAAGGCCGCGCGCAGCTGCCACGGCAGGACGTCGGGGGTGCTGCTCGGCATGGGCGACAGCGAATCAGACGATCGCCGCCTCCGTGAGGGCCGCCTCGCCCGCGAACCGCTCCGCGTGGAACACGCGGACGTCGACGACCGGCTCCCGGTGGAGCACGAGGTCGCGGACGGCCTCGCCGACGGCGGGGGCCTGGAGGAAGCCGTGGCCGGAGAAGCCGCACGCGTAGAGGAACCGGGACACCCCGGTGGCCTCGCCGATGAGCGCGTTGCGGTCCGGTGTCATCTCGTAGAGCCCGGCCCAGCCGTCGACGAGGGGCACGTCGGCGAGCGCGGGGACGCAGCGTCGGGCGGCCGCACGCAGCGTCGGCAGCCACGACGGGTCGTAGTCGCGCCCGAACCCGGGCGCCTGCTCGGGGTCGGCCAGCCCGAGGAGCAGGCCGTCGCCCGCGCCGTGCACGTAGAACGTCGAGCCCTGGTCGATGGTGAACGGCAGGTCGGGCTCGGGTCGGGGCAGCGGGGCGGAGAAGGCGATCTGCCGCCGCAGCGGCGTGACGGGCAGGTCGACCCCCACCGTGTCCCCGAGCGACCGCGACCACGCCCCCGCACAGCACACGACCGTCGACGTACGGACGTCTCCCGCGGGCGTGCGCACCGCCATCACCACCCCGCCCCGGACGTCGGTGCCGGTCACCGCGACGCCCGTGCGGACGCGCGCCCCCAGGCGCACCGCCGCGTCGGCGTAGCCGCGCACGACCGCGCCGGGCAGCGCCCACCCGTCGGTCGGTGACCAGGCGGCGGCCGTGTAGCCCGTCGGGTCGACGTAGGGGTTGAGCCGGACCGCCTCGTCGAGGTCGACGAGGCGTGACGGCACCCCGTGGGCGTGCTGCGCGGGGAGGCCGGCGGCGAACGCCGCGACGTGCGCGTCGGTCGGCAGGAGGAACAGGTAGCCGACCTGCCGCAGGCCGATGTCGGCACCGGGGCGGCGCGGGAAGTCGGCGTACGCCCGGAGGCTGCGGGCGGCGAGGGCGACGTTGGCCGGCTCGCTGAACTGCGCCCGCACCCCGCCCACCGGCTTGCCGCTCGAGCCGGAGGCGAGGCCGTCGCGCTCGAGGAGGAGGACGTTGACCCCCGCCTCGGCGAGGTGGAACGCGACGGACGTGCCGACCGCACCGCCCCCGACGACGACGACGTCCGCGGACCGCGGCAGCGGCGCGCCCGCGCCGCTCACGGCAGGAGCGCCCGCACGGCGTCGAGCGTGTCGGCGTCCGCAGGGGTCCGGTCGGGGCGGTACCGCACGACGCGGGCGAAGCGCAGGGCGACCCCGCCCGGGTAGCGGGAGCTGCGCAGGGCGCCGTCGAGGGCGATCTCGACGACGATCTCCGGTCGCAGCGCGATGACGTAGCCGTCGAGGTCCTCGCCCTCGCGGGCGTGGCGGGGGAAGGTCTCGGTCTGCCAGGCGAGGAGCTCGTCGGTCATGCCCTTGAACGTCTTCCCCACCATGACCGGCTCCCCACCGTCGGGGTCGCGGGCCCCGAGGTGGATGTTCGACCAGGTCCCCGTGCGCCGGCCGGAGCCCCGCTCGACCCCGATGACGACGAGGTCGAGGGTGTGGACGGGCTTCACCTTCTGCCAGGCGCGGCCCCGGCGCCCTGCCGCGTACGGGGCGGCGAGGTCCTTGACGACGACCCCCTCGTGCCCGGCGGCGAGCGCGTCGTCGAGCACCTGCGCGGCGTCGGCGGCACTCGGCCGGCGTCGTCCCGGCATGCGGAGCGGGGCGTGCTCGTCGTCGGTGAGGAGGCCGGCGAGGACGTCGAGCCGCTCGGCGAGCGGCGCGTCGAGCAGGTCGTGCCCGTCGAGGTGGAGGACGTCGAAGAAGAACGGGCTGAGCACCACCGCCGCGGCGGCGTCGGCTCCCGGACCGTCGCTGCCGAAGCGGCTCATCGTGTCCTGGAAGGCGCGGGGGCGGCCGTCGTCGTCGAGGGCGAGGGTCTCCCCGTCGAGCACGACCGTCGAGCACGGCAGCGCCCGCACGCGGTCGACGAGCTCCGGCACCCCGTCGGTGACCTCCCGCAGGGTGCGCGTCCAGACCCGCACGACGTCTCCGTCGCGGTGGACCTGGATGCGCGCCCCGTCGAGCTTGTGCTCGACGGTGACGTCCGCGCCGAGCGCGGCGAGCGCCTCGTCGAGGGAGGAGCCGGGGCTCGCGAGCATGGGCCGGACGGGGCGCATGACCTCGAGCCCGACAGCGCCGAGCCCGGCCTCCCCGCTCGTGAGCGCCGTGACAGCCGTCGCCGGCAGGCTGCCCGACAGCATGAACGCCCGCCGGACGGCCGCGGCGGGGACGGCCGCCGCGCCCGCCACGGCGTCGAGGACGACGCCCTCGAGGGCGCCCTGGCGCAGCTCGCCGCGCAGCAGGTCGGTGAGGAAACGCTGCTCGTCGGCGGTGGCCCGGGCGAGCAGCCCGCGCAGGACCACCTCGCGCCGCGCGCCCGAGCCGGACCCGGTCGACGCGGCGACGTCGTCGAGCAGCGCGTCGACCTGCGCCACGGTGAGGGACGGCTCCTCGGCCGCGGGGACGCGCAGCCCGGCGAGAGTGCGGTGACCGACCCCGACGCGGCCCTGACGCAGCTCACCGGACAGCCACGCCGTCGCCGGCGTCACCTCCCCGGGCCCGAGCCGACGCAGCAGCCCCGCCAGGGCCTCCGCCTTCGTGAGCCGGGACCGCGTGGCCCCGACCGCACGCGAGACCGCGACGACCTCGCTCAGCAGCACGTGCCGAGGATGGCAGGCGGCGCCGACAGCGGCCCGGTCGTCCCCGCGGGTCAGCCGCGCCCGGCCGCCTCGAGGAGGGTCGCGGTGCGGACGACGCGGCAGAACTCGTTCGCGAGGTTCGTCGCCGTCACCTCCCGCAGCAGCGACGCCGGCACCGTGCCGCCGCTGAAGCCCGGCAGGTCGTACGTCCACGTCGCGTCGAGCGCGTACAGGACGTCGAAGCCGAGGTTGGCGCCGACCCGCGCCGTGGTCTCGCAGCAGAAGTTCGTCTGCACCCCGCACACCACCAGCTGCCTCGTGCCGCGCTCGCGCAGCCAGGCCGCGAGGTCGGGGGTGCCGTGGAAGGAGGAGTTGACGGTCTTCGTCACGAGCAGGTCGGGCGACGCACCGCCCAGCGCCTCGGTCACCTCGCCCTTGTACGCGTTCCCCGGCGAGGTCGGGTGCAGCGGCGAGGCCGCGTGGGCCGAGTCGTGGCGGACGAGCACGACGGGGCGCCCGCTGCCCCGCCACGCCGCGACGAGCGCCGCCACGGCGGCCTCCGCGCCCGCGTTGTCGCGCGTGCCCCACGCGGGGTCGTCGAAGCCGTCCTGCACGTCGACGACGACGAGGGCGGTGTCCGCGTCGAGACGGACGTCGGTCGTCTCGAGCCGCGCGGCGGGGACGGTGGTCGTGTCGCTCACGCGCGCATCCTGCCGGACGGGTCCCGCGAGGCGTCCGAGCCGACCGCCTCGTGCTGCGACGGGGCGAGCGCCGTCGCGGGGCTCAGCCGCCGGTTGAGGCTGAACACGCGGCCGAGCACCGGTATGAGGAGCAGGTTGAGCCCGTGGAGCACCCCCATGACGAGGAGGATGCCGCCCACCCGGACCGCGCTCATCTGCACCTGGGCAGCGGTGACGTCCGGCTCGAACGCCGGCCGCTCCAGCCGCAGCGTCAGCAGGATGTAGGCGGCGAAGATGAGGTAGTAGACGACGTCGGCCAGCACGAGGTAGCTCTTCCCGGTGAGCGGGTTGTCGTGGATACGTCGGCGGCGTAGGCGCGACCGAAGCGCTTGATGAACGGGCCGAGCCAGAGCGCGAGCCCGACGAGCAGGGCGTTCGTGAGGAGCTCGAGCACCCACCAGGACATGGTTCCTCCTCGGAACGGGGCGGACGGGACGAGGTCGGTGACGGCGACCGCGACAGGGGCGCCGGTCGCGGCGAGGACGGTCGTCGCGGCTGTCGCCACGACGGCGAGCGCAACGCCCACGCCGAGCACGGCGCGGCGGCGCCTGCGCCTGCGGCGGTCGTCGGCCACGACGTCCCGCACGCGCGCGAACAGGTCGGGGGCGGGCCGGACCCCGTTCGCGGCGCCGGTGAGGGCGTCGCGGAGGCGGGCCTCGACGTCGGTCATCGCGTCTCCTCCCAGGTGTCGCGGCGGGTCGGGGACAGGGCCGTCTCCATGGCGTGGAGGCCGCGGCGCAGGTGCGTCTTCACCGAGTTCGTCGACAGGCCGAGCGTGGCCGCGATCTCGGGCGGGCCCAGCTCGAGGTAGTACCGCAGGACGACGCAGTCCCGCTGCCGCCGCGGCAGGGCGCCGAGCGCCGCCACGACCGCACGGGCCTGCTCGCGTCCGGTGACGACGTCCTCCGGCAGCTCGGGGTCGGGCTCGGCGGGCGGACGGTGGCGCAGCGACATGAGGCCGCGCCGGTTGTGGTCCCGGCACAGGTTGAGCACGATCGCGCGCAGGTACGCCGCCCGGGCCGCCGGTCCGCCGGTCCGTCGAGGCGGTGCAGGTGGCGGGCGAGGCGGATGAAGGCCTCCTGGACGAGGTCCTCGGCCGCCGTGCGGTCCTGCACGAAGAACCGGGCGAGGCGGACGAGGTTCGCCGCCTCGGCCGTGAACAGGGTCGCCAGGACCTCGTCCGCCGTGCCCGCGGTCGTGGGCGCAGCCGCGGCCGCTGCCGCAGCCCGTGCTCCCGGTTGCGGCAGCACCTGCTGCCCGTGCGCGTCGAGCGCCACACCACCCTCCATCACCTCACCAGACGAGGAAGTGTGCCGCCGGGGTGACAGCCGGCGCCCACGACTTCGTCACACCGGTTCGTGTCACCCCCGTCCGCCCCCGGCTCGTGCTCCTGGGTGGGACGGCACGGTGCCGCCCGAGGGAGGTGGTCGGGATGAGCACGACGGCGGTCGAGGCGGGGACGCCGGTGACAGCGGCCCCGCGACGGGCGGTCACGGGGGCCGCGGTCCTGCGGTGGCTGGGAGGGGGGCTGCTGGCCGGGGTCGCGTGGGGGGTCGCAGCGCGGCTGTGGATGCGCTACCTCGCTGACGTCCCGAGCTTCTCGTGGGAGGGGACGCTGTTCATCCTCGGGCTCACGGGCGTCGCCGGGCTGGCCCTGGGAGGTGTCGAGCTGCTGCGGCGGCGTGGGGTCGGCGCGTGGCGCGTGCTGCTGGTGGTGCCGGCGCTCGTGATGTTCGCGGGCCAGGGTCTGCCGTTCCTTCCGTGCGCGGTGCTCGGCGGCCTGGCGGTGAGCGGTCGCGGCGGGCCGGGGGTCCGGCTGCCGGCGGCGCTGCTCGCCGCGTCGCCCGTCGTGATGTTCTGGGTCCTGGACGTCGACGTGCCCCACAGCCTCACGGTGACGGCGCTGTGGTTCCTCGCCCTCGGCGCTGCGCTGGCCGTGGCGTGGGCGCCGCTGTGGCGACGCCGGGCGTCGCGCTGACGGCGGAGCGAGACGTCAGCGCCGGCGTGCCTCGCGTCGTCGGCGCAGCGCCTCCCGCACCGGCGGGACGACGACGCCCGCCTCGGCGAGGCGGGCCCGTACGCGTCGCCGTGTGGTGACGATCCCCACGACGCCGACCGTCCAGACCAGGTACTGCACGGCCATGGCGACGCGGAAGTCGTCGAGGCCGGGGGAGGCGCCCGAGCGCCGCAGGTCGAGGACGAGCCCGACGAGGAAGATCGTCACGAGGGACGCGACGAACCCGCCGACGTTGACGATGCCCGTCGCGGTGCCGAGCCGGTTCGGCGGGTTGAACGTCCGGGCGAAGTCGAAGCCGATGAGCGAGCCGGGGCCGCCCAGCGCGAGCGACAGCACGAGCACGACGAGCAGCGGCAGCGGCGCCGGTCCGGGCCACAGCAGGACGACGGTCCACGCGAGGGCGTTGACCGCGACGACGGCGAGCACGAGCCACGAACGGCGGAAGGGGTGCCGCTGCACGAGCACGGCGAGGACCGGTCCCGTCACCATCCCCGCGAGGACGAACAGCGTGAGGAGCGCGCTCGCGGTCGCGGTCCGCACGCCCTGGCCCTGCACGAGGTAGGGGAAGCCCCACAGCAGCGCGAACGCCGTCCCCGAGAACTGCGTCGTGAAGTGCGTCCACAGCCCGAGCCGGGTGCCGGGGTGCCGCCACGCCGTCACCAGGTCGGCGAGCAGGTCCCGCGCCGTGCGCACCGGCGGGCCGCCCGTGGCGTCGGGGCTGTCACGGACCGCGATCAGCACGAGGACCGCGACGAGGACGCCCGTCGCGGCGGCGGCGAGGAACGTCGTCGTCCAGCCCGGCCCCTGGAGGAGCACGACGAGGGGCACCGCGCTCAGCACCTGCCCGAGCTGGCCGACGATGCCGCTCAGCTGCGTGAGCAGCGGCACCCGCCTCGAGGGGAACCACGCCGGCACGAGGCGCAGGAGGCTGATGAACGTGAAGGCGTCGCCCGTGCCGACGAGGAGGCGTCCGGCGAGGGCCGGCAGCGGCGTCGTCGCGAGCGCGAGCACCGCCTGCCCGGCCGCCATGACGAGCGCGCCGACGACGAGCAGCCGCCGCGAGCCGAAGCGGTCGAGGAGCACCCCGACCGGCACCTGCAGCCCCGCGTAGACGACGAGCTGCACCACGGCGAGGGACGCGAGCGCGCTCGCGGAGGTGTCGAAGCGCTCCTGCGCCTCCACCCCCGCCACGCCGAGGCTCGTCCGGTGCATGACCGCGACCACGTACGCCAGCAGGCCCGTCCCCCACACGAGCCACGGCAGGGCGGGGCGGGTGGTGCCGGCGGGGAGGGGGCGCGCGCGTGTCGTCATGGCCGTCGGCGACGCTAGCCGTCCTAGCGTGTGCGGGTGCGCGTGGTCCTCGCCCCGGACAGCTTCAAGGGTTCCCTCGACGCCGCCGGCGTGTGCGACGCCCTCGAGCGGGGCGTGCGGGACGCCGACCCGCACGCCGACGTCGTCGCCGTGCCCATGGCCGACGGTGGCGAGGGGACGCTCGACAGCCTCCTGCGCTCGTGGGGCGGGGAACGCGTGACGCTCGACGTCACCGACCCGCTCGGCGGTCGCGTCCCGGGCCACTACGGGTGGGACGCCGCCGGCCGCCGGGCCGTCGTCGAGCTCGCCGTCGCGTCCGGCCTCACGACGCGCGAGCGGCTCGAGCCGCTCCGCGCGACGACCCGCGGGACCGGCGAGCTCCTGCGCGACGCCCTCGACCGCGGCGCGGACGAGGTCGTCGTGTGCCTCGGTGGCAGCGCCACGACCGACGGCGGCACGGGCATCCTGCGGGCGCTGGGGGTCCGGCTGCTCGACGCGGCCGGGCGCGACCTGCCTGACGGCGGTGGCGCGCTCGTGGACCTCGACCGGGTCGACGTCACGGCCCTCCACCCGAGGGCGCACGAGGTGCGGGTGCGGGTCGCGTGCGACGTCGACTCCCCGCTGCTCGGCCCCGACGGCGCCGCCGCCGTCTTCGGGCCGCAGAAGGGCGCGGGTCCGGACGACGTCGCCGTGCTCGACGCAGGGCTCGCCCGTCTCGCCGAGGCCCTCGTCGTCGCGTGCGGCCCGCGCGCCGCGGACGTCGTCGACCTCCCCGGTGCCGGGGCCGCGGGCGGCACGGCCGCCGGTCTCGTCGCGGTGCTCGACACCGCTCTCGAGCCGGGGGCGTCGCTCGTCGCCGACGCCGCCGGGCTCGACGCCGCGCTCGCGGGCGCCGACCTCGTCGTGACGGGCGAGGGCCGGGTCGACGAGCAGAGCGCCCGCGGCAAGGTCGTGTCGGCGGTCGTCGCCCTCGCGGCGGCGGCGGGCGTGCCGGTCGTCGCGGTCGGCGGCCAGGTGCGCGGGGACCTCGCCGGGCTGCACGCGGCCGGGCTCACCGCCGCCTTCGCGGTCGCGGACGGGCCGCGACCGCTCGCCGAGCTCGTCGCGGACCCCGCACCGTTCGTCCGGCGCACCGCCGAGCAGGTCACCCGTCTGTTCCTCGCCCGGCGGAGGTGACGCGCCCCTGAGGCGGCGGCGGCCTCGATGGGTGACAGTGCGGGGGTGGCGATGACGGCGCCGGACGGCGCGCCCTGGGACCTGCTCGTCGTCGGCGGTGGCACCGCCGGGCTCCTCGCCGCGCGCACCGCCGCCCGGTTCGGGGCCCGCGTCCTCCTCGTCGACGACGCCCAGCCCGGCGGGGACTGCCTGTGGACCGGGTGCGTGCCGTCGAAGTCCCTGCTGGCGGCGGCCGAGGTCGCCGCGACCGCCCGGGACGGCGCGCGGTTCGGCGTCCGGGTCGACGGGGTCGCCGTCGACGGCCCTGCGGTCCTGCGGCACGTCCTCGCCGCCCGGGCGGCTATCGCGCCGCACGACTCGGCGGAGGCGCTGCGGGCCGACGGCGTGCAGGTGCGGCGGGGGCGCGCACGCTTTCTCGCTCCCGGGCTCGTGGCGGTCGACGGACCGGACGGCGTGCGCGAGGAGCGCTACCACCACGCCGTCGTCGCCACCGGCGCGGACCCGGCTGTCCCGCCCGTGCCCGGCCTGCGCGACGTGACACCGCTGACGACCGCGACCCTGTGGTCGCTGACGGACCTGCCGTCGTCCGTCGCGGTCGTCGGGGGAGGGGCGATCGGCTGCGAGCTCGGTCAGGCCCTCGCCCGGCTCGGGGTCGCCGTCACCCTCGTCGAGCAGGGCGACCGCCTGCTCGCGAAGGAGGACCCCGACGCGTCCGCCCTGGTCCGCGCCGCCCTCGAGCGCGACGGCGTCGACGTCCGCGTCGGTGCCGCCGTGGAGCGGGTGGACGCCGACCCCGACCGCGCGGGTGCGGGCACGCTGCTCCTCGGCGACGGGGCGTCGGTGGCCGTCGACCGGGTCCTCGTCGCGGTGGGGCGGCGACCCGCCACGGCGGGTCTCGGTCTCGACGCCGTCGGCGTCGCCGTCGACGAGCACGGCCACGTCGTGGTCGACGAGCGGCTCCGGACCACGGCCCCGCGCGTGTGGGCCGCGGGCGACGTCACCGGCCACCCGCAGTTCACCCACACCGCGGGCGCCCACGGCAGCACCGTCGCGGCCAACGCCGTGCTCGGGCTCCGGCGCCGGGTCGACAGCTCCGGCGAGCCCCGCGTCACCTTCACCGACCCGGAGGTGGCGGCGGTCGGCGTCGGCACCGACGTCGCCGCGGGTCGTGGCCTGCGGGTCGTCACCCGCCGCCACGACAGCGTCGACAGGGCCGTCACCCAGGGCCGCACGGAGGGCTGGACACGGCTCGTCGTCGACCGTCGTGGTCGCGTCGTCGGCGCGGGCGTCGTGGGGCCCCGGGCGGGGGAGACCCTCGGGGAGCTGTCGCTCGCGGTCGCCGAGGGCGTCACGCTGCGGCGGCTGGCGGGGGTGACGCACGCCTACCCGACGTGGAACGACGGCATCTGGACCGCCGCGTCCGACGACCGGTTCGCCTCGCTCGGGCGGGGTGTCGTCGCGCGGGTCCTCCGCCTCCTCGTGCGGCTGCGCCGCCGCGCCGCGTCGCGGGGGTAGCGACAGCGGCGCGTGTATCGGCGGGCGCGCAGGGGCCTCCTCCCGGTCGACACCCGCTCCGCTGGAGGTCCCCATGCCCGCCGCGACCGCGCCCGCGTCCCCGACCGTCCCCGACGCGCCACCGGGGCGCGTCCGCCGCCGTCTCCCCGTCCGACCCCGGTCGGGCCCGGTGCGCGAGGGACGCGACGGGCGCTACCGCGGCGAGCCGCACCTGCCACGCCCCGTCGAGTACGTCCGCAACATCCCCGCGTGGCCCGTGAGCCTCGTCCTGCTCGTCCTCGCGGGCTGGCTCGCCCTCGGCGAGGTCGACCGGATGATCGGCCAGGCGGTGGGTCCGGACGGCTCGACCGCCACGGTCGCCACCACCCTCGGGCCGGTGCCGTGGGCGGAACGGCCGGCCTGGGCGGTCTGGGCCGGCACCGACCCCGGCTACGGCGTCGGGGGGATGCTGCGGGTCCACGCCGTCCTCGCCCTCGTCGTCGTCGCGACCGTCGCAGCGGCCGTCGCCTGCGCGACCTCCGGCAGCGCCCGCACCTTCTTCTCCCGCGACCACCGCCGGGTGCGCGTCGCGCTGCTCGTCGCCGTCGGCGTCGAGGTCGTCGAGGCCGTCCTCTTCGTCGCGGCGACCGTCGCACTCGACGGCACCGGTCCCGCACCCGCGCTCCTCACCACCCTCGCGTGGACGTCGGCGGCGAAGTGGTGCGCGTGGGTCGCGGTCGCCGTCGCGGCGCTCGTCACGCGGCAGGTTCGCGAGCGGCTCCGTCGGCTCGTGCGCCGCGTCGCCCCGGCGGTGTGGCACCAGCGGCTGTCCGCGGTGGTCGTCGCGGCGTACGTCGGGATCGGCCTGCTGCCGGGCGCCGGCATCCCCGACCAGTACCCGGACGTCCTGCGCGCGTGGCTCACGTGGGAGCTGCCCGGCCCGCTCCACCTCCTCACGGCCGTCGTCACCTCCTTCGTCGTCGCGGCGGCGCTGTTCGTCTGCGGTCGCTCGCGGTCGTGGACCGAGCGCTGCCGCTACCTCGTGCGGTCCGTGCCGGAGGACACCCGGCCGAGCCCGGTGTGGCTGCTCCCGGCGGCCGCGACGCTCCTCGTGGCCGGTGTCCTCGTCGTCACCGGCCGGGGCGACCTCGTCGACCCGCTGCCGCTGGCGGTGTTCACCGGAGTCGTCGTCGGGGTGTGGCTCGTGTCGCTCGCGCTGTGGCGCTGGCACCCGGACCAGGTGTCGGTGGAGCCGGCCCGTCGTCCCGACCGCGCGCGGGTCGCGGAGGTGTACGTGGTCGGCGACACCCTCGCGCTGTGCGTCGTCGCGCTCGGCGCCGTCGCGTTCGTGCGGGCCTTCACCGCGCCCGCGGTGCTCGCCGCCGTGCGGGCCGACGAGGTGAGCTCGGCGCAGTGGGCGCGGCTCGGGCTGCTCCTCGCCGCGGTCCTGGTCGTGGTGGGCTGGCTGCCCCTGGGCCGGTTGCTGCTCACCCGCACCGGCTGGGACCCCGCCCCCGTGGACGGGTCGCGCCGCCACCTCGTCGTGCCCGCGCTCGCGGCGCTCACCCTCCTCGCGCTCACCCTGGTCCCGGTGCTCGCCTCGTGGGTGCTCGGCGTCGCGGCCGTCACGTTCCTCGCCCTCGCGTGCTGGGTCGTGCTCCTCACGTCGTTCGTCGTGCACCTGTCGCACCGCCAGCCGCTGCAGGCGTTCGCCGTCCTCGGGGCGCGCTCGGCGCCGGTGCTGTCGCTGTTCGTCGTCCTCCCGCTCCTCGTGTCGCTCGGCGGCGGGGACCGCGACCTCCACACGGTGCCGGGCGCACCCCCGGCGGGCGCGCCGGCGCGGGCCGACGTCGCGACCGCGTTCGCGAGCTGGCTGGACGACAGCGCCGCGTGCGACCGGGCGGTCGCCGACCCGGACGCCGGCGGCCTCACCGCCCGCCCCCTGCTCCTCCTCGCCGCGGAGGGCGGCGGGATCCGCGCGGCCGTGTGGACCGCGCACGGCATGGAGCGGCTGTCGGGGCCGTGCGCGTCCCAGGCGGTGCTGCTGTCGAGCGGGGTGAGCGGCGGCTCGGTCGGGCTCGTCGCGGCCCGCAGTTCGCAGCCCGTCGAGGCGGCGGAGCGGCTGTCGCGTCCGACCGGGCTCGGTGCGGCGGTGACGGGCCTCCTCGTCGGCGACGCCGTCGGCGGCGCGACCGGGGTCCGCGTGCCCTCGTGGGCGCCGGGCATGGCGTGGGACTGGCGGGACCGGGCGGCGCTCGTGGAGGACGCGTGGGCGACGAGCGGCCGGCTCGGCGCCACACCGGCCGCCCTCGAGCCGCTGCTCGAACCGTGGGACGCGGGGACGGTCGTGACATCCGACGAGGGCGGCGGCGTCGGGACGGTGCGCGACGTGACCTACGCCCGACCCGCAGGGGCCCTCCTGCTCAACAGCGCGGCCGCCGGCACCGGGTGCCGGGTCGTCGTCAGCCAGGTCGCGCTCACCGAGGTGCCGGAGGACGTCACCGCGGCTGCGGCGGGGTGCCGGGGACCCGAGGCCGCGCCCCCCGCGACCCTCGACTACCACGAGGCGTTCGGACCGTGCGTCCTGCGCTCGCGCTGGCTCACGATGTCGATGGTGAGCGCGCGGTTCCCCACGGTCACGCCCGCCGCCCGCGCGCCGCTGGCCGACCGGCCGGGCTGCGCCGGCGCCCCGGACCTGCAGCTGGTCGACGGTGGGTACGCGGAGTCGTCCGGACTCGGCACCCTCGCCGACATCGCACCCGCCGTCGTGCGCGAGGTCGTCGCGCACAACAGCGCCGTCGCGGCGGCGGGGGAGGGCAGCGTCGTCGTGCCGTTCGTCGTCTACCTGCGCAACGCCCCCGGCGGCGACCTCACCGCGGCGACCCCGCCCCTGTCGGCGGAGCTGCTCGTCCCGCTCGCGGGCCTCGCGGCACGCGACGTCCAGCTGTCGGAGGGCGCGTGGCTGCAGCGCCTCGAGCAGCAGCTTCTCGACCCGTGCCCGCCCGGCGAGGCGGCGGGTGCCTGCCGGGCCGTCGTCGGCGACCTGCACCGGGCGGCCGACGGACCCGTCGTCGTCGTCGGCCCGTCGACGCAGCCGGCGGTCGACGCCCCGCTCGGCTGGACCCTGTCACCCGGCAGCCGCGCGCACCTGGCGAACGCCATGCGCGAGCAGGTCGAGGGGTGCGAGGCGCTCTCCCGGCAGTCGTACGGCTGCTTCGGCGACCTGCTGGGTGTCCTCGACGGGTGACGGGGCCGGCCGTCGGCAGTCCGGGCGACTGCCGGCAGGCCGGAGCCTTGGCTCCACTACGCAAGAACTTGCGTAAAGTCGTCTCGCTCTTTCCTTTGCCTTTGCGCGATCCCGGGTTACCGTGACGGCGCTCGTTGACCAGCCCGCGCCCCCGCGCACCCCCGCACCAGGAGCGACGATGACGTCACGCCCACCCCGCCCTGCCCTCCTCGTGGCCAGTGTGGCCGCGGCCTCCCTCGCGGCGACGCTCGCGGGCCCGGTGCCCGCGAGGGCCGACCACACCGGCCCGCCGACGTCCGTGACGCTCGCCGGCAGCTTCCAGTCCGAGCTCGGCTGCCCGGGCGACTGGCAGCCGGAGTGCGACGTCCCCCGCCTCGCCGACGACGACGGCGACGGCGTCTGGACCGGCACCGTCGAGCTGCCCGCGGGGGACTGGGAGTACAAGGCCGCGCTCAACGGCACGTGGGACGAGTCCTACGGCGACGGCGCGAACAACAAGGTGCTGTCCCTGCCGACCGCCGGCGAGGTGTCCTTCACCTACGACCACGCCACGCACGAGGTCTCCCACGACACCGGCCTCGGCGGGCCCGTCGACCCCGCGCTGCTCGACCTCGCCCGCCCGAGCCTGCGCGAGGACCTCACCGACGAGGTCTTCTACTTCGTCCTGCCGGACCGCTTCAACGACGCCGACCCGACGAACAACACCGCGGGCATCGAGGGCGACCGTCTCGACCACGGCTACGACCCCCTCGACGAGGGCTTCTTCCACGGCGGCGACCTCGCCGGCCTGCTGGAGAAGATGGACTACCTCGAGGGCATGGGGATCACCGCCATCTGGATGGCGCCGGTCTTCAAGAACAAGCCCGTCCAGGGCATCGGCACGAACGACGTCAGCGCCGGCTACCACGGCTACTGGACGGTCGACTACACCCAGATCGACCCGCACTTCGGCACCAACGAGGAGCTCGACGCCCTCATCGCCGAGGCGCACGCGCGGGACATGAAGGTGTTCTTCGACATCATCCCGAACCACACCGCCGACGTGATCCAGTACGCCGAGGGCGTCTACGACTACGTCGCGAAGTCGGCCGAGCCGTACCGCGACGCGAACGGTGACGTGTTCGACGACCGCGCCGTGGCCGGCAGCGACGCCTTCCCGCCGCTCGACGTCGACGTCAGCTTCCCGTACACCCCCGTGGTCCCGGAGGACGAGGCCGACGTCAAGGTCCCGGCCTGGCTCAACGACCCGACGCTCTACCACAACCGCGGCAACTCGAGCTTCGCCGGCGAGAACTCCGTCTACGGCGACTTCTTCGGCCTCGACGACCTCTTCACCGAGCACCCGCAGGTCGTCGACGGGATGATCGAGATCTTCAAGCCGTGGATCGACCGCGGCGTCGACGGCTTCCGCATCGACACGGTCAAGCACGTCAACGTCGAGTTCTGGCAGGAGTGGGGCCCCGCGACGGAGGAGTACGCGAAGGCCACCAACGAGGACTTCTTCATGTTCGGCGAGGTCTTCTCCTCCAACGAGGAGCTCCTGTCGATGTTCACGACCAAGGGCGAGCTGCCCGCGGTCCTCGACTTCGGCTTCCAGGAGGCCGCGACGGGCTTCGCCGCCCGCAACGCGAACGCGTCCGTCATGAGCGACTTCTTCGCCGCCGACGACTACTACATCGACGCCGAGGGCAACGCGTACTCGCTGCCGACGTTCCTCGGCAACCACGACATGGGCCGGATCGGCACGTTCATCGCCCAGGCGAACCCGGGCGCGAGCGACGACGAGATGCTCGCCCGCGACACCCTCGCCCACGCCCTCATGTACTTCTCCCGCGGCATGCCGGTCGTGTACTCCGGTGACGAGCAGGGCTTCACCGGTTCCGGCGGCGACAAGGCCGCGCGGCAGGACATGTTCCCCAGCGTCACGCCGATCTACCTCGACGACGACCAGATCGGCACCGACGCGACGGCCGCCGACGACAACTTCGACGCGACGCACCCGCTCTACACGACGCTCGGCGACCTCGCCGCCCTCACCGGCGACCACGCCGCACTCCGCTCCGGTGCGCAGCTGCCGCGCTTCGCCGCCGACGGGCCGGGCGTCCTCGCCTTCAGCCGCGTCGACCGCGACGAGCGGGTCGAGTACCTCGTCGTGACGAACAACGCCGAGGCGACGAGCGAGGCGACCTTCGCGACCGGCACCCCCGGCGCGACGTTCACCCCGCTGTGGTCGGCGGCGGGTGACGCGACGGCGCTCACGGCGTCCGGCGACGGCACCGTCAGCGTGTCGGTGCCCGCCTTCGGCGCCGCCGTCTACCGCGCCGACACCACTCTGCCGGTCAGCGACAGCGCCCCCGGCATCACGGTCCAGCAGAGCGGCGTCATCGACTTCGACATCGACGGGCAGACCCGCGAGGCGCTCGTGTTCGAGGCCGAGCTCGACCGCGACCTCTACGCCGAGGTCAGCTTCCTCCAGCGGATCGACGGCGGGGAGTGGACGTACGCCGGCACCGACGACAACGCCCCGTACCGCATCACCGTCGACACCGAGGAGCTCGCGGCGGGCACGACCGTCGAGGTCGCCGCGGTCGTCGACGACCTCAACGGCAACCGCGCCGGGTGGCAGACCTCCGCCGTCGTGGCGGAGGAGCCGGCGCCGCCCGCCGGCGGGCTGCAGGACCACCTCATCGTCCACTACCCCTCCGACGCCGGCGGTCCCGCCGTCGACGACCTGCGGATCTGGGCCTTCGGTGACATCTCCGCCGCCACGGCCGCCGAGCGGGGCGAGAACTACCCCAACGGTCTGCAGTGGAACGGCGAGGACGACTACGGCCCGTTCCGCTTCATCGAGGCCGACACGAGCGACGGCGAGAACCAGGACGTCGGCTTCATCGTCGTGGACGCCGTGCGCAACGTGAAGATCGGCACGGACGCCGACCGCTTCGTCGACCCGTCGATCACACCGGAGGTGTGGGTGCGGCCGGACACCGGGGAGGTCTTCACCTCGCAGGCGGCCGCCCAGGGCTACGCGACCGTCCACTACCAGCGCGAGGACGGCGACTACGACGGCTGGGGCCTCCACCTGTGGGGCGATGCCATCGCGGGCGGCGTCGCGACGGAGTGGACGACGCCCCGGCTCCCGGACGGCGTCGACGAGTTCGGCGCCTACTGGAACGTGCCGGTCGACGACGTCGACGCCCCGCTCAACTTCATCATCCACAAGGGTGACGAGAAGGCGCAGGCCGCCGACCAGTCCTTCGTGCCGGCCGACCAGCCGAACGCGTGGGTCGTCCAGGGCGACGAGACGACGTACGAGACGCGGGGCGCCGCCCTCGACCTCGCCGTCATCCACTACCACCGCCCCGACGGCGACTACGGCGACTACTCGTCGACGAACTTCGCCGACTACTGGTCGCTGTACACGTGGACCGGCGCGGCGAACCCGTCGCCGAGCTGGCAGGAGTCGGCGAAGCCGACCCGAGCCGACCGCTTCGGTCAGGTGTGGGAGGTGCCCCTGACGCCGACCGCCACGACGCTCAACTACATCCTCCACCGCGGCGACACGAAGGACCTGCCGGAGGACCAGACGCTCGACCTCGTGACCGTCGGCCACGAGGTGTGGATCCTCGCGGGCCGCGGGGGGTACCTCCTGCCCGTGGCAGGCAGCGGCGGTGAGCCCGGCGACCTCGCGACCGAGGAGGCCGTCTGGCTGAGCGAGGGCGTCCTCGCGTGGGACGTCGAGGACGACGCCGCGACGTACTCCCTCCACACCTCACCGGACGGCGGGCTCGAGCTCGTCCCCGGCGGCGTGGACGGCCCGGCGGGCTCCGACTCCGTCGAGCTCGAGTGGCTGTCGGCGGAGCTCCCGGCCGACCTCGCCGAGCAGTTCCCGCACCTCGCGGGCTACGCGGCGCTCGGTGTGCCCGAGGACCTCGACGTCGCCGAGGCGCTCAAGGGCGCCCTCGCGGTCTCCGCTGTCCGCAACGGCGCACGGCAGGACGCGACCGGCGTGCAGGTACCGGGTGTGCTCGACGACCTCTACGCCGCCGAGGCGACCGGGGCCGAGCTCGGCGTCACGTGGGACGGGGACACCCCGACGATCCGCCTGTGGGCGCCCACGGCCCGCTCCGTCACGCTCCACCGGTTCGACGACCCGTCGGCGCCGCCGCCCGGTGACACCGCCGCGATGACGCTCGACGAGGCCTCCGGGGTGTGGAGCATCACCGGCGAGCCCGGCTGGGACCGCCAGTACTACCTCTTCGAGGTCGAGGTCTACGTGCCGTCCACCGACCAGGTGGAGCGCAACGTCGTCACCGACCCCTACTCGGTGAGCCTCGCGACCAACTCGGTGAAGAGCCAGATCGTCTCCCTCGACGACGCCGACCTGGCGCCGGCGGGCTGGGACGAGGTCGGCACCGAGGCGCCGGCGACGCCGGAGGAGTGGGAGGTCTACGAGCTCCACGTCCGTGACTTCTCCATCACCGACGAGACGGTGCCGGAGGAGCTGCGCGGGACCTACAAGGCCTTCACGCAGCAGGACTCCGACGGCATGACCCACCTGAAGGAGCTCGCCGAGGCGGGCCTCACGACGGTGCACCTCCTGCCGACGTTCGACATCGCGACGATCGAGGAGGACCGCTCCGAGCAGGTGGAGCCCGACGTCCCCGACGCCGGGCCCGCCTCCACCGAGCAGCAGGAGGCCGTGCTCGAGGTCGCCGACCAGGACGGCTTCAACTGGGGCTACGACCCGTTCCACTACAACGCCCCCGAGGGCTCGTACGCCACCGACCCGGAGGGCACGACCCGCATCGTCGAGTTGCGCGAGATGGTGCAGTCGCTCAACGGCAACGACCTCGGTGTCGTCGTCGACGTCGTGTACAACCACACGGCGCAGGCCGGGCAGGGCGAGAAGTCGGTCCTCGACAAGGTCGTGCCCGGCTACTACCACCGCCTCCTCGCGGACGGCTCCATCGCGACGAGCACGTGCTGCCAGAACACGGCGACCGAGCACGCGATGATGGAGAAGCTCATGGTGGAGTCGGTGGTCCTGTGGGCCACCGAGTACAAGGTCGACGGCTTCCGCTTCGACCTCATGGGCCACCACTCGAAGGCCAACATGCTGAAGGTCCGCGAGGCGCTCGACTCCCTCACGCTCGAGGAGGACGGCGTCGACGGCGAGCGGATCTACGTCTACGGCGAGGGCTGGAACTTCGGCGAGGTCGCCAACGACGCCCGCTTCGTCCAGGCGACGCAGGCGAACATGGCGGGCACCGGCATCGGGACGTTCAACGACCGGCTCCGTGACGCCGTCCGCGGCGGCGGCCCGTTCGACGAGAACCCCCGCATCCAGGGCTTCGGCTCCGGCCTGTACACCGACCCCAACGGGGACGGCGTCAACGGCGACGAGGCGGCCCAGCGGGCGCGGCTCCTGCGGAACATGGACCAGATCAAGGTGGGCCTCGCGGGCAACCTCCGCGACTACACCTTCGTCAACAGCTCCGGTGAGGAGGTGACCGGCGCCGGCGTCGACTACAACGGCAGCCCCGCCGGGTACACCGCCGACCCGCAGGAGAACGTCATCTACGTCTCCAAGCACGACAACGAGACGCTGTTCGACTCGCACGCCTTCAAGCTGCCGCAGGGCACCTCGATGGCCGACCGGGTCCGCATGCAGCAGCTCGCCCTGTCGACGGTGGCGCTCGGCCAGGGCGTGGCGTTCTTCCACGCGGGCAGCGACATGCTCCGCTCGAAGAGCCTCGACCGGAACAGCTACAACTCCGGCGACCACTTCAACGTCCTCGACTTCTCGTACGGGACGAACAACTTCGGCGTGGGCCTGCCGCCCGCACCGGACAACCAGGCGAAGTGGCCGTTCATGGAGCCGCTGCTCGTCGACCCGGCGCTGCAGCCGGAGCAGGCCGACATCGAGGCCTCCGTGGCCCGGTTCCAGGACCTGCTCCGGGTGGCCGACTCCTCGCCGCTGTTCTCGCTCACCACGGCGGAGCTCGTGCAGGAGAAGGTGTCGTTCCCCGACGAGGGGGCCGTCCCCGGCCTCATCGTCATGCACCTCGACGACACCGTCGGCGCCGACCTCGACCCGCGCCACGAGCGGGTGGTGACGCTGTTCAACGCCACCGACGGCGAGCAGTCCTTCACCATCGACGCGCTCGTCGATGCCGGCGTCGTCCTCAGCCCGGTCCAGGCGAACGGCGCCGACCCGGTCGTCACGGGGGCGACGTTCGACGCCGCCACCGGCACGTTCACCGTGCCGGCCCGTACGACCGCGGTGTTCGTCGAGGCGACGCCGCTCACCGTCGACGTGCAGATCCGCGGTGAGAACGGGAAGCCCGCGCCGGTGAACCCGAAGAGCCGGGGCGTCATGCCGGTGACCGTGCTGTCCCAGGACGGGTTCGACCCGGTCGCGGACGTCGTCGTCGACTCCCTCCGCTTCGGCGTCGCGGGCACGGAGGACTCGGTCGAGTCCTGCGAGGCCGGGGACGACGTGAACGGCGACGGGGTCGCCGACCTCGTGTGCGCGGCACGGGTGCCGCTCACGGGGGTGGCGGCCGGCGACACCGAGCTGCTGCTCACCGGCAGCACGGTCGACGGGATCCCGATCGACGGCACCGCGACGATCCGCACGGTCGGTCCGCCTGCGAAGGAGGCGAAGCCCAAGGGCAAGGGCTGAACCTCGGCAGATGACAACGGCAGGGCCGGGCGCTGCGGCGCCCGGCCCTGTCGCGTGTCAGGCGGGTCGCTGCCAGCGCACGCCGGGGAAGCGGCCGAAGTCGTCGTCGTAGGACACGACGGTCGCCTTCTGCTCGAGAGCGAGAGCCGCGAGGTGCGCGTCGTTCACGAGGTTGCCGCCCGTGCCCGCGCGCTCGAGCAGCGACCTGAGCACGCGGCCGTGCTCGGGGCCGGGCCGGACGAGGACGGCGGACGGTGAGGCGAGCCAGGCGTCCACACGGTCGAACGCGTCGTCGACGGCGAGGGGGGACGGGAAGAGCCCTGCCTTGGTCGACAGCCGGAGGAAGGCGAGCAGCGCGACCCAGGCGAATCCGACGGTGTCACGCCCCGAGAGGGCCTCGTCCAACCAGCGACGCGACGCGTCGTGGTGGTCGGTGTCGGAGTTGACGGCGTACAGGAGGACGTTGGCGTCGACGAGCCTCATCGGCGAGCCCGCATACGCCGGACGAGCTCCTCGTCCTCGAGCTCGGCCGCGAGCTGCAGCGCCCGCTCGAGGGGAACCGTCGGCACCCCCATCGACGCGGTCGCCGTCCGGAAGGGGGTCGGTTCCACGGTTGCGGTCGCGCCTCGGCGGATGGCGTCGTTGAGCGCCTGCTTGAAGGTGAGACCGCGTTCACGCATCGCCCGCCGCACCAGCTGCTCGGTGTCGGCGTCGAGCGTGACGGTCGTCCGCATCCCGGCATCATACCGTCACGCTGCATGATGCCTAGACATCTTCCGTGCGGACGTGACGGTCGTCACCTGTCGGAGGGGAATCGACCGACGTCTCAGCGGCTTGGGCAGGGACGTGCCGATGGACCGGGTACCTCCGCCGCGCGTGACGGTCAGCGACCGCGCCGGTAACCCGTGGCACCTGTGCGCGCGGCTCCACGTCGACCTGCAGCGCACCGCCAGCAGCACCTGAGGACCGGGTCCCTCCCCGACCCGTCCACCGCCGGAGTCCTCCGGCCGTCCTCACAAGGAACTCCCTCATGCTGCGTGCGCTCACGCGTGTCCCCTTCGGCGCCCAGGTCCTCGTCGGTCTCGTCCTCGGCGTCGTCCTCGGCGTCGTCGCCCGCGAGATGGGCCCGACCGCCGACGGCGACAACTGGCTCGCCACCGCCCTCGCGACCCTCGGCTCCTCCTTCGTCGCGCTGCTTCGGACGATCGTCCCGCCCCTCGTGTTCCTCGCGATCGTCGCGAGCATCGCCAACCTCCGGCAGGTGACGAACGCCGCCCGCCTCGCCGGACAGACCCTCCTGTGGTTCGCGATCACCGCCCTCATCGCCGTCGGCATCGGCCTCGGTCTCGGCCTGCTCACGAACCCCGGCCGGACCACGAGCGTCGACGCGTCGGCGGCCGAGGCGCCGTCGAGCACCGGCTCGTGGCTCGACTTCCTCACCGGGCTCGTCCCCGCGAACGTCCTCGGGCTGCAGGCGTCGACGTCCGCCGCGGACGACGGCAGCCTGTCCACGGGCCTGTCGTTCAACGTCCTCCAGATCATCGTCGTCGCGATCGCCGTCGGGGTCGCCGCGCTCAAGGTCGGATCCGCCGCGGAGCCGTTCCTCGCGTTCTCCCGCTCCGCGCTCGCCGTCGTCCAGAAGGTCCTGTGGTGGGTCATCCGGCTGTCGCCGATCGGCACCGTCGGCCTCCTGGGCAACGCCGTCGCGCAGTACGGCTGGGACGCGCTCGCCCCGCTCGGCACCTTCGTCGGCGCCGTCTACGCCGGTCTCCTGATCGTCCTGCTCGTCGTCTACCCGGTGCTCCTGCGGGCGCACGGGCTCAGCCCGCTGCGCTGGTTCGCCGGGGCGTGGCCTGCGATCCAGCTCGCGTTCGTCTCCCGCTCGTCGGTCGGCACCCTCCCCGTGACGGAGCGCGTAACGGTCCGCAACCTCGGGGTGCCCCGCTCGTACGCGTCGTTCGCCGTGCCGCTCGGCGCGACGACGAAGATGGACGGCTGCGCGGCGATCTACCCCGCGATCGCGGCGATCTTCGTCGCGGAGTTCTTCGACGTCCCGCTCGGCGTCACCGACTACCTCCTCATCGCGTTCGTCTCCGTCGTCGGCTCGGCGGCCACCGCCGGGCTCACGGGTGCGGTCGTCATGCTCACCCTCACCCTGTCGACGCTGGGGCTGCCGCTGGAGGGTGTCGGTCTGCTGCTTGCCGTCGACCCGATCCTCGACATGGGCCGCACCGCGGTGAACGTCGCCGGGCAGTCGCTCGTCCCGACGATCGTCGCGAAGCGCGAGGGCATCCTCGACGAGGCGGTGTTCGCGCGGACGAACGCCGGTGACCCGTTCGCGGACGACGCCGACGACACCGACGACACCGACCACGCCGACGACCGGCGGGACGAGTCCACGGTGGCGCAGGTCCCGTCGACGACCGAGGACCGTGGCGAGCCCGCCCGGGTCTGAGCCGGCGCTCAGCCGAGCCGGTGGGCGGTGAGTCGCCCGGCGGGCACCGACACCCCGAGCGTCGTGTCCGGTGCGAGACCCGGCAGCGGCGCCGCGAGCAGGCCGTCCGCGCCGAACACCTCGAGGGTGGGCCCGTCGACCACGACCCGCAGCCGGTCGCCGGGGTCAGGTGCCTGCCACGACCCCTCGGCCGTCACGAGGGTGACGGAGGCGCCGACGACCACGTCGAGCCGGGCCCGCCCACCGAGGTCGAGCACGGCCGTGCCCTGCGTGGGGAGGTCCCACTCGAGGTCGGCGAGCGCCGGGATCGTGGTCCGGTCGCCTGCCGTCACGTCGTGGGTGGTCGTCCGGGCGGCGGTCACGGCGGGGTGCGGCTCGACGACGAGGCGGTCGCCGTCGAGCCGGACGACGTGCGGCAGGCTGATCGCACCCGCCCAGCCGCCGCCGTCCCGGTCGGCGACGCCGCGGAGCCAGTGCACGAGACACCGCCGACGGGCCTGGTCGGTGAACGTGCTCGTCGCGTAGTACGACGGTCCGTACGCCAGCCGCCCCCACGACGCGGCCTCGAAGCGGCCGTCGGCGTAGTCGCCCACCGCCCACACGACGTGGTGGGTGACGTCCGCCTCCCACACCGACACGACGAGGACCCAGCGCCCGTCGAGCGGGAACAGCTGCGGGCACTCCCACACCGTCCCCGTCCACACCGGGTGCCGCTCGTCGGTGTGCCGGGCGGCGAGCTCGCCGTCGTAAACCCAGGTCCGCAGGTCGGTGGAGGTGTGGACGAGCGCGGTCGCGGTCCCGTCAGGTCGGCCGGCGCCGGTGAGCATCCGCCACACCCCGCCGTCGCGGAGGACGAACGGGTCCCGGTGCGCCACCGCCGTGTACCCGTCCGGGACGCCGGCGACGACGTCGCCCTTCGTCCACCCGTCCCACGACGCGTCCGTCGGTCGGGCGACGCGCACCCGGCCCTGGTGCACGTCGGTGACGTCGACGGCGGTGTAGAAGAGGGTGGCGTCCTCGGGCCGTGGGCCCGGCACGACGCACCCCGACCAGCAGCCGTCCTCCCCGCCGCCCGGGGCGAGCGCGACGGGCCCCTCCTGCCAGTGCAGGAGGTCTGCGCTCGTGAGGTGCGCCCAGTGGCAGCCCGGCGCCCAGTCCGTGCGGCCGGGCACGTTCTGGAGGAACAGGTGGTAGCGCCCGCCCAGCCACGTGAGGCCGAGGGGGTCGTTGAGCCAGCCCTCCCGGACGGTCGCGTGGAGGACCGGTCGTCCCTCGCCCCGGAGCGTCACAGGCCGTGCTCGGCCGCGACCCTGCCGTCGCGGACGGCGCGCGACAGCGCGGCGTGGTCGGCCTCGGTCTGGTCGGCGTAGGCGCGGGCGAAACGGCACATCGCCTCGTCGAGGACCTCTCCCTTGCCGACGTAGCCCGCGATCATCGAGGCGCCGCTCGTGCGGGCGTGGCCCTTCGCGAGGAGCCGCCCGCAGATGCCGACGTAGTCGGCGAACGCCGTCGCGCCGATCCGGTCGAGGGCGAGGGTGCCCTTCATGTTCCGGAACTGGCGTACGTAGAACTGGCGGCCCTCGACCGTCGTCCAGCCCAGCAGCGGGTCGCTGACGGTCTGCAGCGCCTGCTGGTACTCCACGACCCGCTGGCCCTGGTGCTCGTGCCATGCGGAGTCGCCGTGCACGTAGGGGGCGACGACCGAGCGCCGGGCCTGCTTGAGCTGGAGGAACAGGACGTCGTCGGGGCTGCTGCCTTCGCAGAGCGCGACGTACGCGCGCAGCCCGACGCTGCCGACGCCCACGACCTTGTGGGCCATGTCGAGGACCGTGTACCCGCCGAGCAGCCGTCGCCAGTGCGAGGGCAGCGTCGTGAGGTACTCGTCGAGGCCGATCGCGAGCGCCTCGCTGTGGACGGGGTCGAGCCGCGTGATGAGCGGCGGCTCCTCGACGATCCGGCGCCCGCCGGCCTCGTCCTGCTCGGTGAAGCGGGGCAGGGCCCGGTCGCTCGTGCGGCTGCGGGCCTTGCCGGCGGCCTTCTCGATGGCCTCCGACAGCTCGTCGTCGTCGGTGCCGGCCAGGAGGCTGTCGAGGTCGAGGCGCTCGAACGAACGGGTGAGCAGAGGCTCGTCCGCGAGACGGCGCACCTGCCGACGGTACGCGGCGGAGCAGGAGGTGACCGCCTCGGCGCAGTCGCCCTCCGAGTGCCCGTTCTGACGCCCCGCGACCCACGTGCTCGCGCACAGCCGGCGCAGGTCCCACTCCCAGGGACCGGGGTGCGCCTCGTCGAAGTCGTTGAGGTCGAGCACGAGCTCGCGCTCCGGCGAGCCGTAGAAGCCGAAGTTCCCGACGTGGGAGTCGCCGCAGATGACGGGCTGGATGCCGGTGGACGGGAGCGCGGCGCAGTCGGCCGCCATGACGATCGCGCTGCCGCGGAGGAAGCCGTAGGGGGAGGCGACCATCCGGCCGACGCGCACGGGGACGAGCCACTCCTCGCGCCCCTCGTGCGACTCCTCGACGAGCGCGACCGGGTCGACGCGGTCGTCCGGGACCTCCCACGTGCCGAGGTCCGAGCGCTTCACCCTCTGGCGCAGCGCCTTGCCCATCGCCCACCGCTCGGCGCGCGGCGTCGGCCGGTCCCGCAGGGTCAGGTACGGCTGCGCCGGGGCGTCGGCGTGGACGACGTGGGTCACGCGATCATCCTCGCGCCCTGCACCGCCCGGGCGTCAACCGCCGAGCCACCGCGAGCGCGTCAGCTCGTGTGCCCGTGCCCGCCCGGGGCCTGGAGCCGCCGGACGTCGGCGAAGGGGTCGTCGACCTCCGCCCAGGCGACGGGGTCGCCCGGTGTCCCCGGGTCGATGCGCACCTGGGCGGCCGGGGCGCCGGTGGCGCGCGAGAGGGCGAGCACGGCGCTGTCGAGCTGGTTCCTGGGCAGCAGGGGACCCACGTAGCGGACGACCAGCCGTCGGCCGTCCACGTCGAGCTCGTGGAAGCCGAGGGCGTCGGCGAGGATCGCCTCGAGGGCGACGGCGTCCGCCGCCGCGGTGGCCGCGACGGCGTCGGGGAGCCCGACCGAGAGCACCAGGTCGTGGGCGTAGACCGTGACGGCCTGCTGCTGCGAGACACCGGAGCGCGCGCCGAGCTCGTCGAGGACGTGCTGGGCGTCCTCGTCCGACGTCCCCTCCTCGAGCAGGAGCGTGACCTCCGGCAGGTCGCCGGGGCGGTCGGGTCGCAGCACGGCGGCGTAGGTGAGCCGGGGCTCGTGGCCCAGGGTCGCGGCGACGTCGAGGAGGGTGTCCTCGACGGGCTCCCGGTCGGTGTCCGGGTCGACGGCGACCGCGACGGCGGCCCGGCGGCTGATGAACTCCCCGTCCAGCGACGGCACGACGCGGGCGTCCCCGCGCCCGCCGGTCGTGGGGTCGGTCGGGGTCGTCACGCACCCGGCCAGGGCGAGGGTGGCGAGGACGGCGAGGGTGAGCGTCGTCGTCGGGCGGCTCCACCGGTTCCGTCCGGCCGGAGGGCTCACGTGCCCTTCCTGCTCCGCGTCGGCGACGGCTTCGGCTTGGAGGACGGGCCGCGGGTCCTCGACGGCTGGGTCGCCGTCGGTGTGGCGCTCGCCGTCGGTGTGGCGCTCGCCGTCGGCGTGGCGCTCGCCGTCGGCGTGACGGTCTCGCTCGGCGTGGCGCTCGTGCTCGGCGTCACGGTCGGCGAGGTGGTCCCCGTCGACGTCGCGGTCGCCGTCGGCGTCGGTCCGTCGTCGTCGCCCTCGTACCTCTCGTCGTCGTCCGGCAGGTGGTCCTCGACGCAGGGGTCGGTGTAGATGGGGTCGTTGACCGTGGGGTCACCGACGGCGTACTGGACCATCATGTCGTGGTCCTCGTGCGCGAGGTTGTGGCAGTGGATCATGTACCGGCCGCCGTCGTTCCCAGGGGGAAGGTCGAACGGGATAAGCAGCGTCACCCGCTCGTTCTCGCCGACGTACACGGTGTCCTTCGCCCCGCACTCCCACGCGAACGGCTTGCCCCCGTTGGTGTTGCGCCCGAGGACGAGGAAGTCGGAGAGGTGGATGTGCAGGGGGTGGAACCAGCCACCGCCCGTGTTCTCGACCTCCCAGATCTCGACGGCTCCCGGCGCGGGGTTGCCCTCGATGAGGGTGAAGCCGCTCGCCTCGACGTCGTGCCACGTCCGGTCGTTGATGACCCACTCCTCCGGGTCACCCTCCTTGTTGACGCGCAGCCGACGGCGCCGGGGGTAGGTGACGTCCGCCTCGGTGAGGTCGAAGATGTTCATCCCGTACGGCGCCGGCCCCGGGTCGAGGGAGCTCGGCACGACGTACGGGTCCGGGTCTCCGTGGTCCTCGACCACGCGGAAGCGCATGATCTTGTCGGTGTCGTCGTAGTCGTCGTTGTTCGCGTTGCTGAGGTTGAGGAGGTCGACGGTGTCGCCGGGCCGGTGTCCGCGGAAGTCGACGAGCACCTCGTAGCGCTCGGCGTTGCCGTGCCGGTACGACGGCACGGCGGCGGGGTACGGGACCAGCCCGCCGTCGGTGCCGACGACGACGAGGGGGTTGCCGTCGGACAGCGTGGGGCGGAACGAGCGCGCGACGGCCGCGTTGAGGATGCGGAAGCGGTAGACGCGGGGCTCGACGTCCATGATCGGCCACGGCACGCCGTTGACGAGGACGACGTCGCCCCAGAGCCCGTCGTGCTCGCCCGCGCCGCCGTCGTCGTACACGAGCCGGCCGTCGCGCGCGAAGATCGCGTCCGTCAGCATGATCGGCACGTCGTAGCGGCCCTGCGGGAGCTGGGCGCGCTCGTACTCGTCGTTGATGAGGTAGAAGGCGGCGAGCCCCGAGTACGCGTTCTTCGCCGTCGTGTGCACGTGGTGGTCGTGGTACCACATCGTCCGTGCGTGCTGGACGTTCTCGTAGCGGTAGGTCTTCACCTGGCCGGGAGGCGTGACGTCCGAGGCGTACCCGTCGTACTGGGGACGCGAGGCGTGCCCGTGCAGGTGCGTCGAGGTGGCGAACTCGTTGCCGTGCAGCGGGTTGATCGTCAGCTTGTTCCGGACGCGCAGCTCCGACCGCACGCCCTTCTCCACCCGGATCGTCGGTCCGGGGAACAGTCCGTTGTACCCCGCGATGGGGGTGACGAGACCGGGGACGATCGCGGCGGTGCCGGTCCGCTCGACGACGCTGTAGCGGGCGAAGCGGCCCGCCTCGTCCTCTCCCCACTCGTACGGCCGGAGCGTGGGAGGCACCCGGAAGGGGGAGGTGAAGGGGACCGGGAAGTTCTCGCGGCGCAGGTCCGACGCGGACTTCGCCGACGCCGGTGCCATGGTGGAGAGGGGGACGAAGAGCCCCGCACTGCCGAGCGCGCCGGCGAGGCCGAGCTTGAGGGCGTCTCGACGGGTGGGACTGTCCGAGCGTGCTCGGGTGTGGATCATGCTGACCTCCGAGAGGCCGCGCAGGGGGCGGCTCCTCGACGGTAACTTCGTGTGCGAACGAGCGCGGGGTCTGCGGTGACACCTCACTCAGCGCACAAGGTTTCCCGAAGGTCAGCCCCCTCTGTGTCGATTTCTCGTCACCTATCGTGACGTCGCCGGGTGGGTGCGCGGGCGTGCGGCAGCGCGGCGCCGGGACCCGACAGGCCCTGGCCCGCCGGGGTCCGGAGTCCTAGCGTGGTGCCCATGGCGCCGGCGACGCCCGCGGCCCGACCGATGCTCCTGGTGGCCGAGCGAGACCCGGTGGCGCTCGACCTGCTGGAGGGTGAGCTCCAGCGCGCGTTCGGCAGCGACTTCCGCGTCCGGGGTGAGCGCAGCGGCGACGCCGCGACCGCCGCGCTCGTCGAGGCGCACGAGGTGGGACGCCGGGTCGCGGTGGTGCTCGTGGACCACCGGCTGCCCGCCGCCGACCGCGAGCGCCTCCTGCGCCGGGCGCGTGAGCTGCACCCCGACGCCCGGCGTGCGCTCACGGTCGAGTGGGGCGCCTGGGGCGACAAGGACGTCGCGTCCGTCGTGCTCACCGCCATGGCGGTGGGCGACATCGCGTACTACGTGCTCAAGCCGTGGACCGCCCGCGACGAGCTGTTCCGGCGGACCGTCGCGGAGTTCGTCCACGAGTGGTCGCGCAGCGAGGTGGACAACCGTCGCGAGGTCGTCCTCGTGGCCGACCGCCGCTCCGTCCCCGCCGCGGCGATCCGCACGCTGCTGTCGGGCAACGGGATCCCGTACGCGTTCCGGCCCCTGGGCTCCCAGCTCGGCACCGACGTCCTGTCCGCCCTCGACGAGACCGTGAGGGAGGACGAGTGGCTCGTGTGGCTGCCCGCGGTCGGCGGGGCCGTGCTGCGCAGCCCCAGCCGACGGGAGGTGGCCGAGGCCTGGGGTCTGCGGACGACGCTGCCCGACGGCGACGCGGACGCGCGACGCTACGACCTGCTCGTCGTCGGCGCCGGTCCCGCGGGGCTCGCGGCGGCCGTCTACGCCGCGTCGGAGGGCCTGCGCGTGCTCGTCGTCGAGCGGGACGCCGTCGGCGGCCAGGCCGGGACCAGCTCCCTCATCCGCAACTACCTCGGCTTCTCCCGCGGCGTCAGCGGCGCCGAGCTGGCGCAGCGCGGCTACCAGCAGGCCTGGGTCTTCGGTGCCGACGTGCTCCTGCTGCGCGAGGTCACCTCGCTGCGGCGCGACGCCGAGGCGGGTGTCGTCGTGGCCCACGTCGGCGGGGTGGGCGACGTGACAGCCCGCGCCGTCGTGCTCGCGACCGGGGTCAGCTACCGACGGCTCGCGGTGGAGTCCGTCGACCGGTTCACCGGAGCGGGGGTCTGGTACGGCGCGAGCGTGTCCGAGGCCCACGCGCTCACCGGCCGCCCTGCGGTCGTCGTCGGCGGCGGGAACAGCGCCGGCCAGGCGGCGCTGCACCTCGCCCGGTACTGCTCGAGCGTCACCCTCGTCGTCCGCGGGGACGACGTCGGTGCCACCATGTCCCGCTACCTCGTCGACGCGGTCGACGCCAGCAATGTCGTCACCGTCCGTACCGGCTGCCAGGTGGTGGCCGGGCAGGGCGAGGGCCGTCTCGAGGCGGTCACGCTGCGACGGCGCCACGACGGCGCCGAGGAGGTGCTCTCGTGCGACGGGCTGTTCCTCATGATCGGGGCGGTGCCGCAGACGGCGTGGCTGCCCGACGCCGTGTCCCGTGACGAGCGCGGCTTCGTGCGCACCGGGGAGGCGGTCGGCGGGGCCGCCGCGCCCGACCGGCGTCCCCGCCCCCGCCAGCCGTACGAGACGTCCGTCCCCGGCGTCTTCGCCGTCGGCGACCTGCGCAGCGGGTCGGTCAAGCGCGTCGCCTCGGCCGTCGGCGAGGGGTCGGTCGTCGTCTCGCAGGTGCACGCCCACCTGGAGGCGCCGGGTGGCTGAGCGCCGGCGCTTCGCCTACTCGTCCACGGCGCTGCTGCTCGCCGCCGCGGTGCTCGCCCTGCCCGTCGCCGGTCTGGGCCTCCTCCTCGCGCGTCCGGCGCTCGACGTCCGCTGGCAGCACCAGCCGAGCCACTTCTGGCTCGTGCTCGGTGCGGCGGGGCTCTCGGCGGTGCTGGCGTACGGGACCGGGTCGGCGGCCCTGCGTCGCGGCGACCCGCGGGTGCTCTTCGTCTCGCTCGCGTTCCTCGCCTCCGCGGGCTTCCTCGCCCTCCACGCGCTCGCCACGCCGGGTGTGCTCCTGCCGACGCCGAACGCGGGGTTCGTCCTCGCGACGCCGGTCGGGATCGCCCTGGGGTCCCTGGCGGCCTCCGCCTCGGGCATCGAGCCGGCGGACCCCGTCCGCTGGGTCCGGTGGGGCCGAAGGCTCCGCCTGCTGCTCGTGGCGCTCATGGTCCTCTGGGCCGTGCTGTCGCTGAGCCGCGCGTGGCCGCTGCACGAGGCGTCCGTCCCGGAACGCGCCGACGGGGTGCTCGCGGTGCTCGCCGTGCCGGCATTCGCGCTGTACGCCCTCGCGGCGGGTCGCTACGCCGTGCTGTGGTGGCGTCGCCGCTCGCTCATGCTGCTGTCGGTCCTCGCCGCGTGGGTCCTGCTCGGCGAGGCGATGCTGGCGGTGCTGTTCGCCCGCGACTGGGCGCTGTCGTGGTGGGAGTGGCACGTCCTCCTGCTCGCCGCCTACGCCGCCGTCGCGGTCGGGGCGCGGCTGCAGTGGCACGAGGAGCGCTACGCCGACCTCTACTCGGGGCAGACCGCGGCCGGTCACCGCGACATGAGCGTCCTCTTCGCCGACCTGCAGGGGTTCACCGCGTACTCCGAGGCCCACGAGCCGGAGGAGGTGGCCACGATGCTCAACACGTACTTCGCCGTCACCGTGCCGCAGGTCGCGCGCCGCTTCGGTGGTGACGTCGACCGCATCATCGGTGACGCGATCATGGTGACGTTCAACCGCCGTGGGGACCAGCCGGACCACGCCCGCCGCGCCGCCGCCGCGGGTCTCGCCCTGCAGGCGGCGGCGTCCCGGGTCGCGCGCGACCGGCCCGGGTGGCCGCGCTTCCGGGTCGGGGTCAACACCGGACCCGTGACCGTCGGGCTGCTGGGGACGGAGGGCGGTCGCACCCACACCGTGGTCGGCGACACCGTCAACGTGGCGTCGCGCATCGAGGGCACCGCTCCCGTCGGTGCCGTCGCCATCGGCCCGGGCACCCTCGCGGCCCTGCCGGGCGCCCGGACGGAGCAGCTGGGGGCGATCGTGCTGAAGGGTCGCTCGGAGCCCGTCGAGGTGCACCGCCTCATCGACCTCACCGACCGGGCGGACGAGCCCGCGTCCTGAGGCCGGCGTGCACCGGGCGCCCGATCCGGCCGTACGTGGTAGCACGCTGTCCGCGGGGCGTCACCGAGGGCTTCACTGGTCGTCGTGACGGGTGGCCGCGGTTGGCGGCGCCTGCGCCTCGCGGGCGCGGACGTCGAGGTGCCGGACGGCATGGCGCCGTCGGAGGAGCAGGGGGTCGAGGGCGGCGTCGTCGTCCTCGAGGACGCTGGTCTCCGGCTCACGGTCGACGCGACGCCGTTCCGCGACCGGCTCGAGGGCTACGGCGCGCGGCCCGGCTTCCGGGCGTGGTCGGAGGCCGTCGACGGCACCGACCTCGACCTCGTCGCCTTCGACGACGAGGACGGCGGCCGGGTCCTCGCCACGACCGTGCCCGGCGGCCCGACCGTCGCCGTCCACGTCGAGCAGGAGGCGTATCAGCCCGACGCGCTCCGCATCCTCCGCAGCATCCACCCGACCCACCCACAGCAGGGAGACACCGATGCCTGACGACGTCAGAGCGTTCACCCACCTCGCGGACGTGCCGACGACCTCCCCCGGGGAGGAGAACGAGGGCTTCGCAGGGGTCCAGGAGTTCCTCGACCGCTTCGGCTACCTCGACCGCACCGCCGTGCACCTCATGGAGAACGACGACCCCACGCAGGAGGCGCTCGCCCGCTTCCAGCGCTTCTACGGCCTCGAGCCGACGGGCGTGTTCGACGAGGCGACGCGCGAGGCGATGATGCAGCCCCGCTGCGCCCTGCCGGACCCGCAGGGCGACCCGAACAGCATCGACTTCGCGACGACGTGCGCGTGGGCCGACCGCTCGCTCACCTTCGCGTTCGACACCGGAACGGACGACGTCGCCGGGGGTGGGGAGTTCGACGCGATCCGCCGCGCCATCGCGACGTGGCGGGGCCTCGGCGGCCTCACGTTCACCGAGGTCGCCGTCGGCGCCTCGCCCGACATCCGCATCGGGTGGCGGCCCGCGAACGACCCGGACCACTCGATGGTCGGCGGGGTCCTCGCCCACGCCGACTTCCCGCCCGGCTGCAGCGTCGTGACCAACACCCTCCCCAAGCCCGTCCACTTCGACGACACCGAGCACACGTGGAGCGTCGGTGCGGTGAGCGGGGCCTTCGACATCGAGACCGTCGCGCTCCACGAGCTCGGCCACATCGTCGGGCTCGCCCACTCGAGCGTCGCCGGCGCGGTCATGGCGCCGACCGTCTCCGCCAACTTCACCAAGCGCGCGCTCACGCAGGACGACGTCGACGGATTCCGTCGGCTCTACCCGGCGCCGCCGTCGGCGTGGTCCAGCTGGAGCTCCCTCGGGGGCGTCATCACGAGCAACATCACGGTCGGGATCAACGGCGACGGGCGCATGGAGCCGTTCGTCCGCGGTACCGACGGCGCCGTCTGGCACCGCTGGCAGACCGCCCCGAGCAACGGCTGGTCGGGCTGGGCGAGCCGCGGCGGGGTCATCACCTCCGACATCGCCGCCGGGCGCAACGCCGACGGGCGCATCGAGATCTTCGCCCGCGGCACCGACAACGCCCTGTGGCACCAGTGGCAGACGTCTGGACCCAGCTGGTCGGGCTGGCACTCCCTCGGCGGCGTCATCACCGGCCCGCCCGCCGTCAGCCGGAACCGGGACGGGCGCCTCGAGGTCTTCGCGCGCGGCACCGACGGCGCCGTGTGGCACCGTTGGCAGACCGCCCCGAACGGCACGTGGGCGGGATGGAGCTCCCTCGGCGGCGTCATCACCTCCGACATCACCGTCGGGGTCAACGGGGACGGGCGCATGGAGTTCTTCGCGCGCGGCACCGACGGCGCGGTGTGGCACCGCTGGCAGACGGCCCCGAGCAACGGCTGGTCCGGGTGGGCGTCCCTCGGGGGGGTCATCACGTCGAACATCGCGTGCGGCAACAACGCCGACGGCCGCCTCGAGATCTTCCTCCGCGGCACGGACAACGCCCTGTGGCACAAGTGGCAGGTCCCGGGTGGCTGGTCCGGCTGGGCCTCGCTCGGCGGGGTCATCACGTCCGACCCCGCGGTCGGGCGCAACCGGTCGGGTCGCCTCGAGGTGTTCGCCCGCGGCACGGACAACGCCCTGTGGCACAAGTGGCAGGTCGCCCCGAACGGCACGTGGTCGGGCTGGGCGTCGCGCGGCGGGGTCATCACGACCGAGCCGACGGTCGCGTCGAACGCCGACGGGCGGCTCGAGGTGTTCGCGCGCGGCACCGACAACGCGATGTGGCACCAGTGGCAGAACCAGCCGTTCCTCACCGTCGACGAGCAGGCGGAGGTGACGTCCCTGGAGCTCGGCGAGCAGATGCCGGAGCAGCGGGCCGACACCGAGTCCTACGAGGCGGCGGCGCAGGAGCAGCTGGTGGGCGACATGCCGGTCGCCGGCATGTCGCCCATGGAGTCCACGGAGTCCGGAGCGACGGTCATCGAGCTCGACGGCATGCCGGGCTCGGCGATGCCCGAGGGGCCGGACGCCGAGGCCGACATGCCGGTCGCGGCCATGGCCGAGGAGGCCACGACCACCGCCCAGCCGTCGCACCCCGCGCCGGCCTGACGCACCTCACACCGGGACGGCGGGCGCCGTCGCACCCTCACCGGTGCGGCGGCGCCCCTGTCGTGCCCGCACGAGCCACGCGCCGAGCACCGCGACGGCCACCCCGGCCAGCGCGAGATCCGCGGCAGGGGCGGACCAGTCGCCGATCCCGGCCACCGCGACGACCGCGAGGCACGCCGTGGCGGCCAGGGGCAGCCAGACGCCGGGGAGCCGGTCCCCGCCGCTGACGGACTGCAGCCACGCCACCGCGACCAGCGCCGCGGCCGTCGGGACCCCGACGGCCGCAGCGGGCAGCAGGCCGCTGCCCTCCTGGGCGTGGTCGAGCTCGAGCTGGGCCACGACACCCGCGCCGACCGCGGCCACTGCGGCGAAGAGGACGTAGTGCCCGTAGCCCCAGACGAACGCGGCGCGGCGTTCGCGGGCGATGCCCCCGGTCCCGACGAGGTCGAAGTACAGCCACCACACCGCGAGACCGACCACCAGGGCGCTCGCACCGACGACCACCGGCACCGACGCGGCCCCCTCCCCGTCGAGGGCGTCCCGGAGGCCGACGACGACGGCGAGGATGGTCTCGCCGAGCACGATGATCGTGAACAGCCCGTAGCGCTCGGCGACATGCCCCCGGTGGTAGACGCGACCGGTGGCGCGCCGGGTCGCGAGGACCGGCGTCGCGAGCTCGACCGCGAGCGCGGCGCCCACGACGAGCCGCCTGCCCGGGCCGGGCACGGCACCGGCGACGAGCCACACCACCATCGCGACGACCGACCCGTACGCGTAGGTGAGCGCGAAGGCACGGTGAGGGGGGTCGTCCCTCGCGGCGCGCAGCCACTGGGCCACGAGCGGCACCCGCATGGCGACGTACGCGAGGACGAAGGGGCCCAGGTCGCCGGCCGCGGCGGTCGGGACGGTGGCGGCGAGCGCGAGCACCCCCGCCATCTGGAGCATCGTGAGCGCGCGGCTCAACGGGTCGTCGTGGGAGAACGCGGTCGCGAACCACGTGTGGCTCACCCACACCCACCACACGGGGGCGAAGAGGACGAGGTACGTCAGGGTCGCCTCGAGCGCGTGGTGCTCGACGATGCCGTGGTGCAGCTCGGTCGCCAGGAGCGCGACGGCGACAACGAAGCACAGGTCGAAGAGCAGCTCGAGCGGGGTGGCCGCACGGTGGGGCTCGTCCGGGTCGCGGAGGACGGACGGGACGAGGAGGCTCACGGGACGGCCCTCCGGTGCGCGACGAGGACGACCTGGCGGCCGAGCCCGCCCGCGAAGGCGAGCAGGCCCCAGTACCGGGCGGCCTCCTCCAGCAGGGCCGCGGCGTCGAGCCCGCCGACGGCGACGGCGTCGAAGCCGAGCTCCGCGGCGAGGACGACGACGCGATCGCGAGCGGCGGTGTCGTCGCCCGCGACGGGCAGCAGCGGGCACGCACCGTCGGGCAACGCCGGGGAGGCCATGTGCTCCGCACCGAGCACGTTGAACGCCTTGACGACGTGGACGTCCGGGCCGGCCACCGCGGCGACGTGAGCAGCCCCCGACGGCAGCCCGGCCGGCACCGTGCGGCCGAAGGGGTTCGTCGCGTCGACGAGGACGGCACCGTCGGGCAGTCCGAGCCGGGGGACGACCTGGGCGACCGCGTCGAAGGGGACGGCGAGCACCGTGAGGTCCGCCGTGGCGCCGGCGCCGTCGAGGGGTGCCGTCGTGGTGCCGTCCGGGAACGGTTCGTCCGGGTCCCGCCCGACGGCGACGGTCACGGCGTGGCCGGCCCCGGCGAGGTTGGCCGCGAGCGCCCGGCCGACCCGACCGGCGCCGACGACGGTGACGTTCACCGTCCGAGCGCCTCGACGACGAGCCGCGCGGCGGCGGCACCGGAGTACTGCTGTTGCCCGGTGACGAGGTCGCCGTCGCGGACCGCGTGGGCGCGGAACCGGCCTTGGACGACGAAGTTCGTGCCGGTCATGGTGCGGGCCTCCTCCTCGATCCAGAACGGCTGGATCTTCGTCCCGACGAAGTCGTCGGCGAAGCGCTCCTCGGAGTCGGCGAAGCCCGTCCACGTCCGGCCCTCGACGACGAGCGACCCGTCGGGCATGCGGGCGTCGAGCAGCACGCACGTCGCGTGGCACACGACCGCGGCGACCCGTCCCGAGGCGAGGAAGCGCCCGACGAGGTCCTTGACCCGCTCGTCGCGGCGGAACGTGTACATGGGCGCCTGCCCGCCCACGAGGAAGAGGGCGTCGAAGGAGTCGATGTCGACGTCGGCGAGCGCCGGGGTGCCCTTCGTGAGGGCGAGGTGCTCGGGGCTCGCGACGAAGCCGCGGCTGATGAGGTCGTGGGCGGAGTAGCCCGACTCGTCGGACGGGTCGGACCAGGAGTCGGCGACGAGGTCACCCCCGTCGGGGCTCGCGATGGTCGACGCCGTCGCGGCGGGCGAGCTGCCTGCCGAGGCCGACCTGCTCGTCGCGGGCAGCTTCCTCACAGGGTCGTGGTACGCGCTGGCACTCGCCGGCACGTCGCCGCCGGACGACTGGGCGCTCCGCGTCGCGACGCTCGTGTGGCGTTCGTGCGGGGGAGCGTCGCCCACGGTGGGCTGACCGAGCGCGTCACGCGCCGCGGCCGATCGTGAGGACGATCCGGCCGGCGACGGTCCCGGACTCCAGCAGCCGGAGGGCCTCGACGGTGCGCTCGAGCGGGAGGGCCGCGGCCACGGTCGGCCTGAGCACCCCGTCCGCGAGCATCGCGCTGAGCTCGGCGAGGCGCTGCGGTCGTGGCGCGGAGCGGTCGACACCGTGGATGTGCTCGTCGAACGGCGCTCTGGCCATGAGGGACAGGACCCCGACCATGCTGCCGAGCCACCGGTTCATGCCCTGGCCGTAGTGGTCGTGACCGACCCGGACGTACGTCGCGTGCGGGGCGAGCACGGGCCACCAGTCGCGGTAGGGCCGGGAGCTCGCGACGTCGATGACGACGTCGAAGCGCTCGCCGCGGGTCGTGACGTCGTCCGTCAGGTGGTCGACGGCGTCGTCGCAGCCGAGCGCGCGCAACGCGTCGGCGGTCTCGCCCCGGTCGACGCCGACGACCCTCCCCGCCCCGAGGGCCTTGGCGAGCTGGACGAGCTGCTGCCCCATGGCGCCGGCGGCGCCGTTCACGCACACGCTCGCACCGGCCCGCAGCCGGCCCTGGTCGCGGAGCACCTCGAGGGCGAGGACGCCGGGTGTGCCGACGGCCACGGCCTGCTCGTCGCTGACGCCGGGCGGGATGCGGGCGAGGGCGTCGGCCGGCGCGAGGACGCGTTCGGCCCACGCGCCGCCGTCGCGCCACGGGATGCCGTCGATCGTCTCGCCCCACACCCGGTCGCCGGGGGAGAGGTGGTCGACTCCGTCTCCGACCGCGACGACGGCGCCCGCCACGTCGCTGCCGGGGACGCCGCCGCGGGGTCGCAGGCCGTTGCCCATGAGCCGCATGACGTACGGCAGGCCCGTGACGGTGTGCCAGGCATCGGCGTGGACGCTCGATGCGCGGACGGCGACGAGCGCCTGCCCCGGCCCGGGCGGACCCGGGTCGGGGACCTCGGCGACCCGCAGCACCTCGGCGGGCGGGCCGTACCTGTCGCGGACGACGGCCTTCAGGGCGTCACCTCCTCGTCGTGCCGTGCGCGCGGTGTCACCAGCGGTGGGCGACGTCGACGACGATCCTGCTCCCGCTCCCCGGTCCGGCGAGGGTGAACACGCGGAACGGGAGCCGGGCGCGGACCCCGAGCCCGAGGGACGTCTGGCCCTCGAACGTGTCCGCCCACGTCACCTGCCGGAAGGTCCGGTAGCCGGTGACGTCGCTGACCCGGGCGCGGTTCGGCAGGAAGGTCGGGTTGCCGTCGTCGTCGTAGGCGGGCGCCTTGGCGACGATCTGCAGGCGGGCCCCGCCGGCGGTCGGGATGACGAGGCCGGAGGCGTCGCCGCGGACCTTGTCGACGTAGCGGACGGAGAACCCGTGGGAGGCGCCGTCGACGTCGATCACGAGCCGGTCGTAGCAGGCGTGCCGACCCGTGCGGACGTTTGTGACGTCGCCCGTCGGCACGCCCCGCGGCACAGTGGCGGAAGACGACTTGGCGAGGGAGCCCCAGTAGATGCCGCAGTGCGGCGTGGCCGCCTGTGCGCTGCTGGGGAGGAGGAGCGCCGGAAGCACGAGGGCGAGCACGGCGAGGAGACGGGTGACCTGGCTGCGGGCGGTCACGACCCGGTGAACGGCAGTGTCCATACCTCCACCACGATCGTCACGCCTGCGCGGATGACAACCGTGCTGGCACTGCAGCGCGGTGCTGCCGGCGCACGAGGCGGCTGCGACGGGCGTACCAGTGGGCGCCGCCGACGAGGACGACCCACGACGCGACCAGCGTGAGGGCCGCGGCGGCCGCGCCGAGCGGCTGGGTGACGACGAAGGTGGGGACGAGCCGGTCGGGCACGACGACGGCGCCGACGAAGGCACCGGTGAGACCGAGGTAGCTGCCGAGCATGTTGCCGCGGTGCGCCTGGACCTGGTGCCGGCGGGCGGCACGGACGCCGAGGACGAGCGACACGAGCGTCACGACGGACAAGACGTGGAGGACACTGAAGCGTCCGTCGCGCAGGTCGCGGATCGCGAAGGAGCTCGTCGCGACGAACGTCATGCCGAGCACCCACGCCCAGCCGACGAGGCGGTGGACGGTGTCGCCCTTGCGCCGCCGGAGCAGGGCGTAGCCGCCGAGGCCGAGCGCGAGGACGGCGGTCGCGGCGTGCGCGGCGACGAGCGCGAGTGGAGCGGTCACGTTGGTCATCCCTCCGGTGGGGGAGCGCTGGTGTCGTCGAGCGCGCTGATGAGACGACGGGTGTCCTCGGCGTAGCGGTCGTAGTCGACGCCGCTGCGGGCGACGAGGTCCGAGAACCGGCCCTCGAGCAGCTGCAGGCACGCCTCGACCCTGTCCTTGCCCGCCGGGGTCAGGCTGAGCCGGCGTCGGTTCCCGCCCGCGGGGTCGGGGACGACCTCGAGCAGGCCCACGTCCGCGAGGACCCCCACCATGCGGCTCGTGGACGGCTCGGTCACGCCGAGCCGTTCGGCCAGCACCCGCTGGGTGGGGGAGTCCTCGCCGACCAGCAGGAGCGCGAGGAACCGGCGGTACGGCAGGTCGAGATGGGTGCGGAGCAGCCGGTCGGCGCTGCGGTCGAGGCGCGCGGTCAGGGCGTGGAGGTCGAAGGTGAGGGTCCGCTCGCGCACCCTGCAAGACTAAGGGCGCTAAGTTAGAACTGCAAGGTACTGGGTCAGCACGTGGCGTCCTCGACATGGACCGTCACGCCCGTGACGCGCAGCGGGCCGAGCAGCGTCGCGTCGATCGTCTCGATCGGCAGCCACTCGGGCTCGCTGACGAGGGTGACGACGGTTCCGGGCGCGAGGGTGGCCTCGAACGTGGTGACGACCTCACCGGGCCCTGCCGTGAAGGGGGGTGGCGGCGGGTCCGTCCCCAGCTCGTCGGCGGCCTCGTCCGCGGGCTGAGCGGGAGCCACGCCGAATGTCGTCTCGAAGCCGTTGCCGGCGCCTCGGGACCCCACGGCCACGACGGCGCCCTCGCTGTCGACGAGCACGACGCTGTCCGTCCCGTCGGTCGTCGTCCACGCGTCGCAGCGCGCGAGGTGGTCCGGTAGGTGGTCCGTCGCCGGCAGATCCTGGTCGGGCACGACGAGCGCGGCGCGCTCGGCGTCCGCCACCGGGTCGCCGAGGCGGATGTCGGCGGTCCCGGTCGGCTCGAAGGTGGCGACAGGGGCGTCGGGGTCGGCGATGTCGTCCGGCTGCACCCGGGAGGCGGTATCGAAGAGCGGGCAGCGGACCTCGTCGCCGGTGCGGACCGTGATGTGGCTGATCCGCCCCTCGGTCGGGGTGACGGGGTCGTAGGGCGGGTCGGCGAAGACGACCTGACCGGCGTCGGTCTCGACCACGACGCTCGTGACGCCCGGTCCGTCGTCACCGAGGGTCCTCCGTGACGACGCGCGCGCCGGGCAGCGCGAGGGCCTCGGCGATGGGGTCACCGAGCGTGGGTCCGAGCCACACGTCAGGCAGGGCACCGGGCGCGGTGACGCTGGTGGATCGCTCGACGAGCGTGACGGCGACGACGTCGTCCCCGTCGGTCTCGACCCGGACGTTCGTACCGACGCCGAGGGCGCGCAGCTCGTCCGTGAGGCCGGAGAGGCTGCGGTTGCAGCCGTTCTCGATGGAGACGCTCCACAGGTCGGGGTCGACCGGCTCGCCGAGCGCGAGCGCCTCCAGGCCGTCGGGGCCGAGGCGGGGGCCGGCGACGGGCTGCTCGGTCGGGGACGACGAGGGCTCGGGGGCCGTCGGGGGCTCGGAGTCGTCGCCGAGGGCCAGAGTCAGCCCGGCGACAGCCGCCGCCGCGACGACGAGGACGACGGCTGCGCGTCGCCCCCGTGTGCTCTGCCCAGGTGCCACGGTTCCCTCGTGTCGCCTCCCGTCGGATCTCGCCCCGTGGTCCGACGTTAGTCGGACGTCACGACGACCTGGGACTCCCCGACATGCACCTGCTCGGTGGCCTGGAGCTGTTGGGTGAGGACGCCGCTCGGCCCGGTGCTCGCGCTCCAGTTGGCGACCCAGTAGGACGTGGCGGTGACCGGGAAGGCCTCGCCCGGCAGGCCTGCACTCGTCGTGGTGTACGTGTGCCCGCAGTCCGGGCTGGCGGTCGCGCCGCGCTCCTCCGTCCACGGGGTGCCCGGCGTCGTGCACGTCACCGTCGTGCCGTCGCCCATGTCCCACTCGACGCGCTCGACGCCAGCCTCGAGGGTGACGGTGACACCGCCGGTGGACAGGGACAGCGACGCCGGCCCGAACGACTGCGCGTCGACCTCGTCCACCCACATCCACACCGGGAGACCGACGAGCCCGAGGCTGTCGGCGTCGTCGGACACGGTCCTCGGCGCCATGCCGACCGGGACGGGCCTGATGGCCATCTGACGGAAGAGGTACGCCGCGACCGCGGCGGGGTCGACCACGGGGCCGGTGTCGCCGCCTGGCCCGACGACGTAGTCGACGTAGGGGAGGCCGTCCGGCCCGCTCGCGTTGTCGAACCAGCACCGCATGACCGTGCTCTCGGCAGGGTCAGCGTCGCCCCAGATGGGGTCGTCGGGTGCTGGTGGTGGGAAAGCCGGCGCTCGCTCCCGACAGAAGTCGTCGAGCGGGCCCCGACTTGGCGTCTCGTTCGAAGTCGGAGTAGCGATGTCTTCTGAACTCCCGCGGCCGGCCTCTGAGCCCGGCGACGGAATACGGTCACGACCGATCCCACAGCCGAAGCCGATGTTGGCGTTGTTGCAGTGCTTATCGGCGTGCGCAGGAAGGCTGGGCCACGAGCCCAGCAGCAACCCGGTGGCGAGCGCCGCTGTCACGATCGACGACCGCTCTAGCACGAACGTTCCCCGTCGCCACCCAACCGCTTCACGTACCAGCCTTCGAGGCCATCCTCGCTGACGTACTCGACCCGGGCACCACTTGGGTACGCGGACTCCATGTCGACATCTGCGAACTCCTCGGCCTCGCCGCCGTCCGCTTCGAGAATCCGGACATCGACAGGTTGTAGGCAAGCGTCCAATTCAACGTATGGGCGCCCATCCTCAGGAGTCGGCTCGACCTCGAAGGCGTCGACGCTGGCGACCTCGATGGTGCCGTCTTGCCGCCAGCCTTCGTCGTTGTACTGAAAAACGCCTTGCAGAAGTTCCGCCTCGGCTTCCTCGATGCCGTACAAGCGGACCTCTGTTAAGAACGCGGTGAGCGTTTCGTCGTCGGTGGTGTCGCCGGACGAGATCTCCGGGGGATCCTGCAGCACGCGGTTCTGGAGATCCACCCATGCCCGGTAGGCCTGCTCGGCCTCTGCCACTGCCTGCTCCGACGGACTCAGCGAAGGCGCCGCACTTGTCGGCGCAGCGGAGGGTGTTTCGCTCGCCACCGGTGACGACGGCGCAGCCACCGTCTCGGGCGCGCTCGACACCGGGTCGTCTGCGTCGGCGTCGGAGCAGGCCGCGGTCGCCAGCAGCGCCACAGCAGCGGCGCCCGCTGCCATCTGGTGTCGTCCCCACCGCACGAGCCGGTCTCCCTCCGTCGTGTCCGCGGTGATTGTGCCTCACCGCGTCAACCGCGCCTGACAGTTGTCCACAGGCAACATGAACAGCCCCTGACCAGCATGTACGGAGCGGGACCGACCCCTCACGAGCAGTGGTCGGTGCCGCATCGTGCGGTCGTCGGCGAGCGACCCGAGCCCGTGCGGCGCGGATCTCAGGGGTGGCAGTCCGCCAGCGCGTCCAGGAGCCGGTCGACGTCGCCGTCGTCGGTGTACGGCGCCGTTCCGATCCGCAGTCCGCCCTCGTCGCCGAGCCCGAGCCAGCAGCTGGTCTCGATGGCGTACATGTGGCCCGCCGTCGTCGCGACCCCGCGCTCGGCCAGTGCGTGCATGAGGGCGGTGGGCTGGATCGCCGACGACGTGCAGAGGAGCGTCGGAGTCCGCAGCTTCGCCCTCGACCAGACGGTGAAACCCAGGTCGACGAGTCCCGCCTCGATCCGCTCGCGGAGCCGGTCCTCGTGCGCCTCGACGGCACTCAGCCCGGCCACCAGCCGGTCACGGCGGGTGGCGTCTGCGGACGGCACCACGCCTGCGAGGAGGTCGACGGCCGCCGTCGTCCCGGCCAGCAGCTCGTACGGGAGCGTCCCCAGCTCGAAACGCTCGGGGACGGCGTCGGAGCTCGGCAGCAGCTTGTCCGGGCGCAACGACTCCAGCAGGTCCGCCCGGCCCGTGAGCACGCCACAGTGCGGGCCCAGGAACTTGTACGGCGAGCAGACGAACGAGTCGGCGCCCGTCGCGGCCACGTCGACCGACGCGTGGGCGGCGAGGTGCACCCCGTCGACGTGCAGGAGCGCGCCGACCTCGTGCGCGGTCGCGGCGATCGCAGGCAGGTCCGGTCGGGTGCCGATGAGGTTCGACGCGCCGGTGACGGCGACGACGCGTGTCCGCGGGCCGACGACCGCCGCGACGTCGGCGGGGTCGAGCTCGCCCGTCATCGGGTCGAACGGCACCCACCGCGCCAGCGCCCCGACGGCCTCGGCGGCGAGCACCCACGGCCGGACGTTCGCGTCGTGGTCCAGCCTGGTGACGACGACCTCGTCGCCCGGCGCCCACCCGCGGGACAGCGTCCGCGCGAGCTGGAACGTCAGCTCGGTGGCGCTGCGGCCGAACACGACCGTGTCCGCGCTCGTCCCGAGCAGGTCCCCCACGGCGTCGCGCGCGGCGAGGGTGATCGCGTCGGCGTTCCTCGCGGCGACCGTGTGGGTCCCGCGGTTCGACAGCGGCGCGAGCAGCGCGTCGTGGACGGCGTCGGCGACCACGTCCGGGGTCTGGGTGCCGCCGGGTCCGTCGAAGTACGCCGTGCCGTCGGCGAGCTGGGGGAAGTGCCGCCGGAGCGCGGCGACGTCGAGCGCGGTCGGGAGCTCGTCCACGCCGGCATCGTGCCAGCCGCGGGGGACGCGACCGCGGGGCTCACGCCCAGATGTGGACCGTCTTGTCCGAGCTGCTGCTCGCGAGCTCTCGCCCGTCGGGGGAGAACGCGACGGACAGCACCCAGCCCTGGTGCTTCGTCAGCGCGCCCAGGCGGTTGCCCGCGGTGTCCCACAGCCTGACGCTGCGGTCGTCGGACCCAGTTGCGACGAATCCGGCGCGGGGGTGGAACGCGACGCCGCGCACCCAGTTGTCGTGCGCCTTGGTCTCGAGCCGCTGCTCACCTGTCCTCGCGTCCCACAGCCGGAGGGTCCCGTCGGAACCGCCCGTCACGAGCACACGCCCGTGCGGTGAGAACGCGACGGACATTGCCTTGCCGTACGGCCTCGACGCCTCCGTCAGGCGGGTCACCGCCCCGCCGGGGACCCCCACGAGGCGCGACTCGGTGCCGCCGCCCACCACGGCCAGGGTCGAGCCGTCGGGGGAGAAGGCGAGCGACGTCGCGCCCATCGCGGAGCGGTGGGTGTGGAGGTCGAGGCGCTCCCGGGTGCGCCAGCGCCACAGACCGACCTTGCCGTCGGCGGTGGCGACGGCGAGGCGCTCCCCGTCGGGGGAGAAGGCGATGGCGTTCGCCGGGCTGCCCGACTCGCAGACGAGGCTCTGGCGCTCCCCGTTCGAGGTGGCCCACACGGCGACGGACCCGTCGGTCGCGCCCGTCGCGACCACGTCGAAGGACGCCGTCGCGTCGAGGGCGCGCACCTCGATGAAGGTGCCGCTCGCGGCGTCGATGCTGCGGGTCTGCGCGCCGGTCGCCGGGTCCCAGAACCGGACGGTCCGGTCGTCGCCGCACGTCACGAGCACGCGGCCATCGGGGGACCACAGGACGCGGCTCACCTTGCTGTTGAACCCGCGGAGGCCCCGGTGACCGGTCAGGACGCGCCTCGACGCCGTCGGCAGGGGCGGGACGGCCGGTGCGGGTCGCGGACGCGGCGCGGGTGCTTCCACGGGTTCCGGCATGGCGGCCGGCGCTGGAGCAGGTGGGGGATCGGGCTGCGGCGGGGCGACGGTCTCCGGTGGCCTCTCGACGGGGACGGCCGTCGGCTCCGGAGCAGTCGTGACGCCGAGCAGCTCCCGGGCGACGGACGCCACGCGGGGGATGTCCTCCGCCGCCGTCCTCTCCAGCTGCTCACGCGCGGTGACCTGCCGGCCGGGGTCGTCGCCGGTGAGCCACGCGCCGAGCTCGCGCACCGCGCCCGCCCGCACGTTCGGGTGCGGGTTCTCCAGGGCCGCGCGCAGGGAGTCCGGCAGCGGCTCGGCCTCGACCGGCCGCCCCGCGCGGCTGCGCGCGAGGACGATGTGCCCCTCGCCGTGGGCGACGGAACGCTGCGGGGTCTGCGCGGCGCCCGCGGCGCGGACCTGCTGGTAGGCGTAGGTGTAGAGCTCGTCGACGGTGATGTGCCCGTCGCCGTCGCGGTCGGCGGCGCCGTCGCGCAGACCCTCGAGGAGCGCCGTGGTGAACACGGACCCGGGTGGGGTGTCGCCGGGGTGGGCGTCGGCGTCGTCGAGGGACTCGAAGGAGTACTCCGTGGCGCTCGACGCGGTGAGGACCACCTGCCCGCGGCCGGGCTGCCCCACGAGGGTGTCGAGGCCGACGTCGGTGCTGCCCTTGGCGCCGCGCCCGAAGGCCCCGCTGAAGCAGCAGTCGAGGATGACGACCTGCCGCCGCGCGCGGCACTCGACGAGCCGGTCGTGTACCCAGTCGGACGAGACACCGGTCGAGGCGAGCCGTGCCTTGACGGTGTCGGTCGTGGCGAAGTGCAGCCGCCGCCGCGCGTCGGTGACGCCGTGGCACGAGACGTACAGGAGCGCGACGTCGCCGGGGGAGCACGACAGCGCGAAGTCCTCGATGGCGACGCGGACGTCGTGCGCGGGCCGGTCGAGGACCGTGGTGACGTCGAACGCGCCGACCTCCGGGTCCGCGAGCAGCTGGGCGAGGTCGGCGGCGTCGGTCGCCGGGGCGCGGAGCGCGTCCAGGGTCGTGTCGGAGTAGCTCGTGGTCGCGACCACGAGCGCCTTCCGGGCGCCTGCCGGCAGGTCAGGCGCGGGCAGCCTGACGTTCAAGCCACTCATCGATGAGCCTCTGCTGCTGGGTGTCGTCGAGGCCCGTCACCTTGAGGGTGTCGTCCCCGAGCACGATCTCCACGCTGCGCCCGGGCGGGCTCGCCCACGCGGCGATCCGCCGCACGAGCGCCTTCAGCGCCGTCGGTCCGAGCTGGACGGCGAGCCAGCCGGCCGCGGCTGTCACGCCCTTCGCGCCCTCGGGGGCACTGTCGGCCTCGACGGGGTCGACCGCGTCGACGTCGAGGTCGAGCAGGTCCTGCCGTAGGAGGTGGACGAGCTCGGCGAGCTCCTCGGCGTCACCGTCCGGTGGTCCCTCGACGTGGACGAGCACGCCGTCCTGGGCGTCGTCGGCCATGGGTGTCCCGCCTTCCATGTCACCGGTCGGTCACGGTCAGGAGCAGTCTGCCCCGTGCCGCGATACCTCGACGTGCGGACGGATGGATCCGAATCGTGGTCCTCGGTGCCGTTACCCGTCGCGAGGCAGCTGCAGCCGCACCGACGCCAGTGACGAGACGGTCACCTCACCCGCACGGCGCCCGGCGCGTAGAGTCGCCGCTCGTCCTGGCCGACCCGCCGTAGGGACCGGGCATGGTGATCAGCCCGTGACCTCGGCCGTTGCCGCACGGGGAGCGGGCGGCGCGCCTGGGGTCGCCCGTCGGCCGCGGCCGTCGAGCCACGATCCGACCTGGTCCGCGCTCATGGGACGTGCCAGGTGGAAACCCTGCACGACGTCGCACCCCAGGCCGGTGAGCGCGCTGAGCGTGGCCTCGTCCTCGACCCCCTCGGCCACTACCGCGAGTCCGAGGTTGTGCCCGAGGTCGATCGAGGACCGGACGAGAACCTGGTCGCCGCTGTTCTGCAGCATCTCGAGGACGAACGAGCGGTCGATCTTCAGCTCGTCGACCGGGAGCCGCTTGAGGTAGGCCATCGACGAGTACCCGGTGCCGAAGTCGTCGATGGACAGCGATACCCCGAGCTCCCGCAGGGCGAGGAGGACGTCGAGGGCGCGTGCGGGGTCCGACATGATCGTGCTCTCGGTGATCTCGAGGCGGATGAGCCCGGAGGGCACCCCGTGGCGGGACAGGATCTCCGCCACCGTGCCGGCGAAGCCGCTCTCGAGCAGGCAGCGCGGTGAGAGGTTCACCGCGATCTGCAGCGGTCGTTGCTCGTCGAGCCAGCGCCTCGCCTGCGCGATGGCGAGCTCGAGCGTGCGGACGGTCAGGGGGACTATGAGGCCGGTCCCCTCCGCGACGGGGACGAACTCCGCCGGCGTGACGAGCCCGCGGGTGGGGTGCGCCCAGCGGACGAGCGCCTCGACGCCCCGCACCTCGTCGGCGGCGACGTCGACCTTCGGCTGGTAGGTGAGGTAGAGCTCGCCCTCCTGGAGCGCCCGGCGCAGGTCGGCGAGCAGAGCGAGGCGGGTGGGGGTGTTGACGTCGAGGTCCTGGTCGTAGAGGACGGCCCCGCCGCGTGTCTCCTTCGCGGCGTACATCGCGACGTCGGCCGCGCGCAGGAGCGCCTGCTCGTCGCGACCGTGGTGCGGGGCGAGGGCGATACCCAGACTCGCCTCCACGGCCAGGCGGACGCCGTCGACGACGAACGGTCCCTGCAGCGCGTCCAGGCAACGACGCGCGAGGGTCAGGGCGCCCTCACGGCCGTCGACGTCGCTGAGGAGGACGGCGAACTCGTCGCCGCCCAGACGGGCCACGGTGTCGACGTCGCGGACGGTGGCGCGGAGTCGGTCGGCGACCTGCTTGAGCAGGACGTCGCCGTACCCGTGACCGAGAGTGTCATTGACCTCCTTGAACCGGTCGAGGTCGATGAGGAGCACGGCGAGCGTCGTCCCGCGTCGCCGGGCGTGCAGGAGCTGCTGGGCGATGCGCTCGCCGAGCAGGCGGCGGTTCGGCAGCCCGGTGAGCTCGTCGGACAGGCTCGCCCGACGAACCTGTCGCTGGCTCAACCTCAGGTGGACCCCGGCGAGGCCGAGGAGGAGCACGGCGGCCACGGCCATCGTCACGGTCGCTGGGCGGAGCACCGCCTGCCACGGATTCGCGTGGCTCGTGGCGACCGTCACGACAGCCCACTCGTTGACGTTGTCGGGGTCTCGCGGCAGGACTGCGACTGCGGCCGGCAGGTCGTCGAGCTGGCTCGAACCTCTTACGGCCGTCCGGACCAGCTCGCGCACCGCAACCGGGTCGGCAGTCCCGAAGGGCGATGCACCCCGTCCGTCCGTCAGCACGACCTCCCCGGACGGCAGGTCGACGATGGCGCTGCGGATCCCCGACCGGCGCGCGTCCTCGCTGACAGGGCGGAAGCTGTCGAGCGCGACCTCGAAGTGGACGAGACCCCACGCGCGACCGGCTGCGGTCACCAGCGGCGTCGAGTTAGAGATCACCATGACGTCCGTGTCCGGGGACCGGTAGGGCGCGGCCTGGTGCACCCGATCCGCCGAGAGCGCCATCGTCGGTGCGAAGAAGGGTGCGGAGGCTTCCTCCGTCGACAGCTCGGCGGCCGGGGCGACCTCTTCCTCGACGACCCGGGCGAGCTCGGTCCCTGAGGCGTCGATGAGGCACGCCTCGCTGATACGTCCGGGATACAGCCGCTCGAGGTAGGCGAGGGCCGCGGCCGCCTCGCCACCCAGCTCGACCGCTTCGTCATCCTGGGGAGCATCAGGACCGGGTTCGAAACGGCGGAAGGCGGAGTCCTGCGCGAGGAGCAGGTTGAGGCTCCGTGCGCGGTCGAAGTACTCCGCCAGCTCGCCAGCCTGCGAGGTGGCCTCGACGGCGAGAGCGGCGTCCAGGTCGGTGCGCGCGCTCTGCCGTGCCGCGTGCACCGCACTGACGACGGCAATCACCAGCAGGGCGAGGCCGCCGAGCAGCGAGACCGTTCGGAGGAACTCGGTACGGCGCCAGGGACGCGTGCTCGCGTGACGGAGGGCTCGCACCCGCTTCTCCTGTCGACGTCGCCGCCCGGTGCGTCCCCGGGTTCGAAGGTGGATCGACCGGGGCGGTCGCCCGCTTGAGCCTTCCCACCCCGTTACACCCCTACCCCCACGCCTCAGACGCCTCGGTGCGCATCCGCGGCACGTACTGGTCGAAGTAGATCCGCGCGATGAGCTCGCGGCGGCTGCGCACCCCGGCCTTGTCGAAGACCGCCTTCAGGTGGTCCTGCACCGTCCACGACGACAGGTGCAGGCTCGTCCCGATCTCCTTCGTGTCCATGCCCCGGAGCACGAGCTGCGTGACGTCCCGCTCCCGCGGTGTCAGGCCGAACGCCGACACGACGAGGGGCACGATCTCCGGCGGGCGGGCCTCGTCGATCGTCACCACGACGTCGCCCACCGCACCGTCCGGCCCGCACATCGGCGAGGCGTGGAGCACGTGCCACATGCCCGAGCGCGAGCGCACCCGCGCCCGCGGCGGCAGGTCGACGAGACCCTGCGCGAACCGGCGCGACGCCCCCACCAGCGAGCTGATCATCCCGTCCGCCTCGGGCGTCGTGATGGTGCCGAGCAGGTCGGCGACGCGTTCGGCCGCCCCGTGGCTGTACTGCTTCACGTGCCCGTCCGGTCCGATGACGATGACGGCCGGGCCCGCCGTCCCGCGCAGCGTCTCGTCCGCGGTCCGTGCGAGCAGACCGCCGCGGATGCCCGCCGACAGTGCGGGCGACAGGGCCCGGGCGAGCGCGACGTCGTCGGCGTCGAAGTCCCCACCCGTCGGGTCGCGGAACAGCGCGAGGCCCGCCCACACCTGCTGCCGGTCCCGCGCGATGACCCTCAGCTCGTCGGAGTAGCCGTAGTACGGCGTCATGAACTCCTGCACCCGCCGGGTCGCCTCCGGCTCGTCGCGTCGCACCGCGCTCACCGCGACGGCCGGGTCCTCGGCGCGGGCGAGGTCGCGGAAGCTCGTCGTGTCCGCCTGCCCGTACTCCAGCAGACCCCACTCGTGGTCGAGCTCGTCGCGCCCGCGCAGGTCCCCGAACTTGTACGTGCCGGTCAGGAGGTGCGTGGCGGGGTCGACCGTGCCGACGCACGCCCCGACGTAGGGCAGCGCCCGCGACAGCGACTCCAGCGCCTCCGAGAGGAACGTCTCGAGGTCGAGCCCGGCGCGCGCGACCACCTCGACGTCCCGCAGCACACGCTGCGCCGCCAGACCGGTCGTCATGCGACGGAGTGTGACGCCGCCGGGGCCGCCGGCGCCATCCCCAGATTGCTGGGGGACGGCGTCCTCCCAGGTCAGCGGGCCGCGAACCTCCCTGCCCGCGGGGATGGGGTATCAGGACGGCGGGTCGCAGGCTCATGGCACGAGCGGTCCGACCCGAGGCCGCCCCGTCCGACCTGGAGACCCCGTGTCGATCACCACCACCCCGACCACGCCCACGACCACCGCTGCGGCCGAGCTTGCGCTGCGCCACGAGCTCGGCGACCTCGTCCGCCTCCCGATGGACGACGACTACGACGTCGTCCGGACGCCCTGGAACGTCGCCGTCGCCCAGCGACCGGCGGCGGTCTCCGTCCCCACGAGCGCCGACGACGTCGTCCGCGTCGTCCGGGCGGCCGCCCGCCACGGCCTCCGCGTCGCCCCGCAGGGGACCGGCCACGGTGCCGGTGCCCGCGACACCGACCTGTCGCGGACCGTCCTCGTCCGCACGACCGCGATGCGCGACGTCAGCGTCGACCTCACGACCCGCACCGTCCGCGTCGGCGCCGGCGCGATCTGGGACGACGTCGTGCCGGTCGTCGCGGAGCACGGCCTCGCGGTGCTCCACGGGTCCTCCCCGGACGTCGGCGTCGTCGGCTACACCCTCGGCGGCGGCATCGGCTGGTACGCCCGCGCCCACGGGCTGTCGGCGAACCACGTCCGCGCCGTCGAGCTCGTCACGGCCGAGGGGGAGCTCGTGCGCGCCTCCGCGGAGGAGCACACCGACCTCTTCTGGGCGGTGCGCGGGGGCGGCGGCAGCTTCGGCGTCGTCACGGCGATCGAGCTCGAGCTGCTCCCGATCGCGGACGCGTACGCCGGGATGCTGCTGTGGGACGGCTCGCGCGCCGACGAGGTCGTGCGCACGTGGGCGCGCTGGACGCACGACCTGCCCGAGGACACGACGACGTCGTGCCGGATCCTCCGTCTGCCGCCGCTGCCGGAGCTGCCGCCGTTCCTCTCCGGGCGGACCGTCGTCGTGGTCGACGGGGCAGTGCTCGGCGACGACGCGACCGGTGCCGCGCGGATCGCGGCGCTACGGGCGCTCGAGCCGGAGATGGACACGTTCGCCCGCACGCCGGCTGCCGCGCTCAGCCGCCTCCACATGGACCCGGAGGGCCCGACGCCGTCCGTCGGCGGCTCGCTCACGCTCGACGGGCTCGACGACGCGACTGTCGACGCGTTCCTCGGCGCCGTGGGGCCGGACGTGCCGTGCGCCCTGCTCGTGTCCGAGCTCCGTCACCTCGGCGGAGCGCTCGCGCGACGGGCCCGGGACGGGGGTGCGCTCGACCACCTGCCGTTCGGCTACCTCGCGTTCTTCGTCGCGGTCGCGCCGACCCCCGAGGTCGCCGCGCTGGGCGCGGCCGACGTCGCCCGCGTGCGCGAGGCGCTCGGGCAGCTCTCGACCGGGCGTGAGCTCCTCAACTTCGCCGAGGGGCCGGTCGACGCCTCGACGGCGTTCGACGCGGCAGCGTGGGAGCGGCTGCGCGCGGTGCGTCGCTCGGTCGACCCGACCGGTCTCTTCGCGCCGACGAACGAGGTGCCTGTCGGGGCCTGAGCGCGACGCTGCGTCACCGGCGGGTCGCCAGCAGCGGCGACCGCCGGTGTCGCGCCCCGTTGTGTCGCGACCTGTCCCCATGATCGGTCGTGACGCCTACGATCCGTCCGCAGGCGCAGGTCCGACCAACGGAGGTAGGCCCCATGCACACGACCACGTCCCGTCACGGTGGACGGCGCCGGTGGGCGCTCACCGTCCTCGTCGCCGCGCTCCTCGCCGTCGTACCGACGGTGCCGGCGCAGGCGGCGCCGGACCGCGACCCGGACCTCGTCGTCATGAGCCGCAACCTCTACCTCGGCTCCACCCTCACGCCGGCGCTCACGGCGACGAGCCAGCAGGGCTTCGTCGCCGCGGTCGCCCAGATCTACGCGACGGCCCAGTTCACCGACTTCCCCGCGCGCGCCGAGGCCATCGCCGACGAGATCGAAGCGACGTCGCCGGACCTCGTCGGGCTGCAGGAGGTGACGCGCTGGACCACCTCGGGCCTCAACCCGCCGCCGGGGTACGACTTCCTCGCGATCCTCCAGGCGGCGCTCGACGCCCGCGGTCTCGACTACACGGTCGCGGCGACGGTCGACAACGCCTCGATCGGGCCGGCGCCCCTCGCCCTGCCCGGGTGCGTGCAGCCCGGTCCGACGATCACGTGCGCCGTCCAGCTCGACGACCGCGACGTCATCCTCGTCAACGACGACACCCCGGGCCTCACGTGGAGCAACCCCCGGTCCGGCCGCTACGACGCGCAGGCCCTCGTGCCGTCGCCCGTCGGGGCGCTGTCGTTCGACCGCGGCTGGGTGAGCATCGACGCGCGCCTCGACGGTCAGCCGTTCCGCTTCGTCAACACCCACCTCGAGACCGAGGCGTTCCCCGCCGTCCAGGAGGCGCAGGCCGCGGAGTTCCTCGCGGGTCCGGCGAAGGGCGGCACGGTGATCGCGGTCGGCGACTTCAACTCCGCCGCCGACGGGTCGACGACCACGTCGTACGCGCAGCTGACGGCGCCCGGGAAGTTCCGGGACGTGTGGGACGAGGCCGCTCTGGGTGCCGGCGACACGTGCTGCCAGTCGAGCGCCCTCACCAACCCGGTGTCGCAGCTGCGCTCGCGCATCGACCTCGTCCTCGTCCGGGGCGCCGCACGCGCTACCGGCGACGCGCAGCTGGTCGGCGACACGCCGTTCCGGGCGGTCCCACCGTTCTGGGCGTCCGACCATGCGGGCGTCGTGGCCGGGCTCCGGCTGTAGGCGGCCGCATGGCGATGCTCTAGCATCAGATGCGTGCGCACCACGCTGGCCATCGACGACGACGTGCTGGCCGCCGCACGCGAGCGCGCCCGTCGTGAGGGCCGTCCCATCGGGGCCGTGATCAGCGATCTGGCACGACAGGCGCTCACGGGCAGCAGCGGTACGGCGGAGTCGGAGGCGGAGGGGACGCCTCGCCACACAGGACCGTTCCGGCCGTTCCCGTCGCGTGGGCGCGTGGTGAGCAACGAGCTCATCGACGCTCTCCGCGAGCAGGAGGGGGTGTGAGGGCGCTCCTCGACGTCAACGTCCTCCTCGCCCTCTTCGACCCCGACCACGTCGACCATCGCGCTGCCCAGGCTTTCGCGACCGGTCTCGACGACGGGTGGGCCTCGTGCCCGCTGACGCAGAACGGCTTCCTCCGCATCGTCAGCCAGCCGCGGTACCCGTCTCCCGTTCCCGTCGCCGAGGCCGCAGCCCGCCTCGCGGAGGCGGCCGCGGACGGGGGCCACGAGTTCTGGCCGGACGACGTCAGCCTGCTCGACCGCACGCTGATCGAGCGACGGGTGCTCCTCGGGTCGCGGCAGATCACCGACGCCTATCTCCTGGCGCTCGCGACACGGCGGGGCGGACGCCTCGTCACGTTCGACCAGGGCATCTCGCTCGCCGCGGTGACCGGGGCGACCGAGGCGAATCTGGCCGTCGTCCCCACGTGACCGCGGCCTAGGGTCACGCGTGTGACCGTTCCGTCGTACCTCCGCTTCCCGTCCGTCGCCGGCGACGTCGTCGCCTTCGTCGCCGAGGACGACGTGTGGGCGTGCCCGCGCGACGGCGGCCGCGCGTGGCCGGTCACCGCCGACCGGGCGCCCGTCGCGTACACGCGGCTGTCGCCCGACGCGTCGACGGTGGCCTTCACCAGCCGACGGGAGGGCGTGCCCGAGGTGCACGTCGCGGGCCTCGACGGCGGCGGCGCCCGCCGCATCACGTGGTGGGGTGACGCGTTCACCCGCGTCCTCGGGTGGCTCGACGACACCCACGTCGTCGCCTGCACCGCGGCCGGGCAGATGGGCCGCGACGTCACGTGGGCGTACGCCGTGCCGGTCGACGGCGGGCCGGCGCGCCGCCTGCCGCTCGGCCCCGTCACCGGGTGGACGGTCCGAGGCGACGGCGCGTGCGTCGTGCAGACCGACGGCAACCGGCGCGGCGCCGCGGCGTGGAAGCGGTACCGGGGCGGCACCATCGGCCGGCTGTGGCTCGACCCCGACGGGTCGGGTCGGTTCGAGCGGGTCCTCGCCGGCCTCGACGGCCAGCTGGAGGACCCGGAGTGGGTGGGGGAGCGGCTCGCGTTCCTCTCGGACCACGAGGGCTGGGGCAACGTGTACTCCGTCGCCGCCGACGGCACCGACCTGCGCCGGCACACCGACCACGGTGACCGCTACGCCCGGGCGCTGTCCGGCGACGGGCAGCGGCTCGTCCACGCCGCCCACGGCGAGCTGTGGCTGCTCGACGACCTCTCCGCCGACTCGCAGCCGCAGCGGCTCGACGTCGTCCTGCCCGGCGCGCGCACGTCTCGTCGCCCCTCCGCCGTCCCCCTGCCCGACGGGCTCGCGGCGTTCGCCGTCGACCGCACCGGCCGCGCCGCCGCCGCCCTCGTCCGCGGCACCGTGCAGTGGCTCACGACCCGGGACGGGCCCGTGCGCGCCGTCGCGGACACCGCCGGTGTGCGGGTCCGCCTCCCGCGCGTGGTCCCGACGTCGGGCGCCGACGGGCCGGACCACGACCGCCCGCTCGTCCTGCGCGTGACCGACGCCGAGGGCGACGACGCGCTCGAGCTCGGACCCGTCGACGGGTCCGTCGAACCGCGTCGCTTCGCCGCGGGGCGCCTCGGTCGGGTCCTCGACCTCGCCGCGGCACCCGACGGACGCCGCGCCGCCGTCGCGACCCACGACGGTCGGGTGCTCGTCGTCGACCTCGCCGGAGCGGGTCAGGCGGAGCCCGTCGTCGTCGCGGACGGGCTCGTGAGCGACGCGACCGGGCTCGTGTTCTCCCCGGACTCCCGCTGGCTCGCGTGGTCGCACCCCGGCTCCTACCCGCTGCGCCAGATCCGCCTCGCCGAGCTCGGCGAGCCCGGGGACGCCCCCAGGGTCGTCGAGGCGACGCCGCTGCGGTTCGTCGACACGGAGCCGGTCTTCACCGACGACGGGCTCCACCTCGCGTTCCTGTCGGTGCGGACCTTCGACCCGGTCTACGACGCCATGGCCTTCGACATGGCGTTCGTCACCGCCCAGCGGCCGTACCTGCTGCCGCTCGCGGCGGGCACGCCGTCGCCGCTCGACCCGGCGCTCGACGGGCGCCCGGTCGCGCCCGCACCCGCTCCCGGGCAGCCGTCCGGTCCCGTCTCCCCTCCGCAGGTGCACGTCGACGCCGATGGGCTCCTGGCGCGCGCCGTGCCCCTGCCCGTGCCCGCCGGCCGCTTCGCCCACCTCCGCGCGGCCGGTCATGCTCTCCTGTGGCTCGAGCCGCCTCTCACGGGCGAGCTCGGCGAGTCCCGCGGCACACCCGACGAGGAGCCCAAGTCGCCGCTGCGCCGCTTCGACCTCCGCACCCACCGGGTCGACACCCTCGCCGAGGGGGTCCGCGACGCCCAGCTCTCCGGCGACGGGACCCGCGTCCTCGTCCGCGACGACGACGGCCTGCGGCTGCTGCCCACCGACCGGGTCGTGCCCGCCGACGACACCGAGGCCGTCGTCCGCGTCGACCTCGACCGCGTCCACGTCGTCGTCGACCCGAGCGCCATGTGGCGGCAGATGTTCGACGAGCAGGGCCGGCTCATGCGCGACCACTTCTGGGTCGAGGACATGGCCGGGGTCGACTGGGACGAGGTGCTGCGCCGGTACCGCCCGCTCGTCGACCGGGTCGCCACCCGCGACGACCTGTCGGAGGTGCTGTGGGAGACCGTCGGCGAGCTCGGCACCTCCCACGCGTACGAGACGCCGCCGGACCGGCCCTCGGAGCGCGCGGCACGGCTCGGCCACCTCGGCGCCGACCTCGCCCGCGACGACGACGGCCCCTGGCGCATCGAGCGGATCCTGCCCGGCGAGCCGAGCGTCGCCGCTGCACGGTCCCCGCTCCTCGCCCCCGGGGTCGGGGTCGCCGTCGGCGACGCCCTCGTCGCGGTCGACGGGCACCCGGTCGACGCGACGACGGGCCCCGGGCCGCTGTTCGTCGGGACCGCCTCACGACCGACCGAGCTGACCGTCGCGCCCGCAGACGGCGGGGACGTGCGACGCGTCGTCGTCGTGCCGCTGCCCGACGAGCGGCAGGTGCGCTACCACGACTGGGTCGCGGGACGTCGGCGCGCGGTCCACGAGGCGACCGGCTCGCGTGTCGGCTACCTCCACGTCCCCGACATGGTGGCGAGCGGCTGGGCGCAGCTGCACCGCGACCTCCACACCGAGCTGCGCCGCGACGGCCTGGTGCTCGACCTGCGGGCGAACGGCGGCGGTCACCTGTCGCAGCTCGTCCTCGAGAAGCTCGCACGGCGCATCGAGGCGCGGGGAGTGAGCCGGCACGCGCCGGAGGAGACGTGGCCGAGCGACGCCCCGCGCGGCCCGCTCGTGTGCGTGACGAACCAGTGGGCGGGCAGCGACGGCGACATCGGCACGGCGATGTTCCGGGCCCTCGGGCTGGGCCCGGTCGTCGGCATGCGGACGTGGGGCGGGGTCGTCGGGATCGACGGGCGCTACTCCCTCGTCGACGGCACCCGCGTCACGCAGCCCCGGTACGGATTCTGGACCCGGCGCGAGGGGTGGGGCATCGAGAACTACGGCGTCGACCCGGACGTCGAGGTGCCGCACCCGCCGCACGCGTGGGCCGCGGGCGAGGACCCGCAGCTCGACACCGCCGTGCGGCTCGTCCTCGAGGCGATGGAGACGGCGTCGCCGCTGGCGGAGCCGGACTGGCGGACCCGCCCCGACCGGCGGGCGCCGGAGCTGCCGCCGCGCTGACCTAATGAGAGCTACCGGATCCAGTCCTGGGGCAGGATCTGGTCCTGGTGGCCGCCTGCGGGTGAGCACTCCTCTGACCCGGACGCTGGTGAGTCCTTAAGTCAGATCGTGCCCCCGCGGGTGGGTCGGGAAGGGTGATCGCTGATGGGATGTCGTGCCCGCTGCGGGTTGGCGTGAGCACTTGATCATTAGGTTGCCGGGTTCCTTCCCGCTGCTGCCGGACTCCAGTGATGCAGTCGATGAGCGAGGCGGAGATGGGAGCTGGTGCGGGTGCTGTTCGTGGGCGACGACTGGGCTGAGGACCACCATGACGTGGAGGTGATGGACGCCTCCGGGCGCCGGCTGGCCCGGGCGCGGCTGGAGGAGGGCATCGGGGGAATGGCGCGGCTGCACGCGCTGATCGGCCAGTTCGTCGATGACGACGAGGACGAGGGTCAGGCGAACGCGCACGGCGAGGAGGGTGAGCCCGATGCGCTGGAGGGGTCGGGGCCGGTGGTGCTGGTGGGGATCGAGACCGACCGGGGGCCGTGGGTGCAGGCGCTGATCGCGGCGGGGTATCGGGTGTTCCCGATCAACCCGCTGCAGGTGGCCCGCTACCGGGAGCGGCACAGCGTGTCGGGGGCGAAGAGCGATCCCGGGGACGCGCACGTGCTGGCCGACATGGTCCGCACCGATGCGCACCAGCTGCGCCAGGCGGCCGGGGACAGCGACCTGGCGCAGGCGGTGAAGGTGGTGTCCCGGGCGCACAAGAACCTGATCTGGGAGCGGACCCGGCATGTTCAGCGGCTGCGGCACGCCCTGCGGGACTACTTCCCGGCCGCGCTGGCCGCCTTCGACGACCTGGCCGCCGCGGACGCCCTGGAGCTGCTGGCCAAGGCCCCGGACCCGGCCTCGGCGGCCCGGCTGAGCACCGCGCAGATCATGGCGGCGCTGAAGCGCGCGGGCCGCCGCGGCCGCGACCGGCGGGCGGCGGCGATCCAGGCCGCGCTGCGGTCGCCGCAGCTGGGCCGGGCGCCGCTGGTCAACGGCGCCTACGCCGCGACCGTGCGCGCGCAGGCCGCGATCCTGGGCGTCCTCGCCGAGCAGATCGAGATCATGGAAGCCGAGGTGCAGGCCCATTTTGGCCGGCACCCGGACGCTGAGATCTACACCAGCCAGCCCGGCCTCGGTGTCGTCCTCGGCGCCCGGGTGCTCGCCGAGTTCGGGGACGACCCCGACCGCTACGCCGACGCCCGCGCCCGCAAGAACTACGCCGGCACGTCCCCGATCACCCGCGCCTCCGGCCGCAAGCGGGTCGTCATGGCCCGCTACATCCACAACGACCGGCTCATCGACGCCGTCGCCCAGCAGGCCTTCTGCGCCACCAACACCTCATCGGGCGCCCGCGCCTACTACGACCGGCAGCGGGCCCGCGGCATCGGCCACCGCGGCGCCCTCCGCCAACTCGCCAACCGCCTCGTCGGGATCCTCCACGGCTGCCTCAAGACCCACACCCCCTACGACGAGGCCACGCCTGGGCCCACCACATCCAAGATCAACAAGCCGCGGCTTGACACCACTACGCCATGGGATGTCTGACTCGTGCCGATTTAGTGTGTCGGCCGCTCGATCCCGAGGGCGTCGATGATGTTGGCGGCGGTGTCGGTGAGTGGGTCGCTGGCGGTGTGTTCGTGGCCGCCGATGGTGACGGTGATCTGCTGCAGCGGGCGTAGGGCCTGGATGACCTTCCTCACGCTCATGCCGGTGGTGTCTTGCAGGTAGCGGGCGACGGCGAGAGCAGCGGTGACGATGGTGAGGTGGGCCTCGATGGCGTCGCGGTCGTGGTGGAACACCGGTCGGGCGCGTAGGTCGCTCTTGCTCATGCGGAAGGACGCCTCGACCTGCCACAGCGAGTGGTAGGAGCCGATCACCTCCGCGGCGGGCATGAGCGTGGCGGGCAGGTTGGTGACGTAGCCCTTCAACCCGACCAGCCGGCGGGCCCGGGCCAGGGCGGCCTCATCGAGGCTGACCGCACCGTTGGCGGTGGTGACGAACCGTGGGGTCCGGGTGGCTTTCTCCCCGGCGACGACGGCCTTGGCCCGGTTCTCCTGCAGGGTGAGGGTCCGCCCGTCGCGGGCGGCGCGCTTGGCGGAGTACGACCACACCGCCCGCCACGACCGCTCGTGCTCAGCGTGCGCGCCCGGGTCCCAGACCGGTTCGGCGCGCTTGCGCGGGTCGTTGCCGGCGCGGGCGGCGGCCGTCGCGGTCCTCGGGGTGATCCTCGGGGTGATGGTGTCGATGACCTGCCCGTCGCTGAACGCGTCGCCGTGCCAGCGGAAGTGCGAGGCGAGATCGACCGGTGCCTTCGTGACCCGGGAGCCGACGATGAAGCGGAGGTCCGCGGCGTGCAGCTCTCGTAGGTTCGTCGCCGACAGCATCCCCGCGTCCGCGACCACGACCATGTCCGCGACGTCGTGGCGGGCCTGGAAGGCGCGGATGACCGGCAGGATCGTGAGCGTCTCCGCCTTGTTGCCCTCGAACCCGACATCAGCACCAGCCGACCTCGAGCGGGAACCCGGCGCGGTCCACGAGCAGGCCGACGACGACCTGCGGGTCCACGCGGCGTTCCTTGGAGTACCCGACCCGGCGCAGGTCGTCTTCCTTCTCTGCCTCGAAGTACAAGGTGGTGACGTCGTACAGCACCAGCGACACGTCGCCGTGGGCGCTGGCGTGGGTGAAGCACGCCTTCGCGACTTGCCCGCGGTAGTCCCGCTCCTGGCAGCGGGCCAGGGACCGGAACATCGTGCGCAGCGACGCGCGCGGGACACCGAGCTCGTCGAGGACCCGCAGCGAGTCGGCCTTGCTGGTCGGCTCGACCAGCCGCGCCAGGACCAGCTGCTTGAACGCCTCGTCCGCGAGGACGTCGAAGCCGAGCCGGGCGTACGCGGTCGACAGCACATGCCACAACAACGCGCTGGACCGGGCGGTGATGACCGCCTGACCCGCCGGGACCGAGCCCACCGCGCCGGCGCTGAGGTCCAGCTCACCCTGCCCCGGCCTCGCCTCCCGGCGAGCGACCTCCAGCAGCGCCGCCAGCTCCTCGGGCGTGTGCGCGGAGCCCAGGTGCTTCAGCACCTTGTCACGCCCACCAACCCGCTCGGCGATCTGCACCGCCGTCGCCCCCGACGCCGTCCGGACCTTCCGAACGAACACCACCGGGCGAGGCTACCCACCGCTTAGTGTGTCGACGCCCGCCCGCCGAGCCCGCTGACCAGCGACGATCCCTCAGCAGCCTCCAAGATCACCGGAAGTGGCACGAGTCAGGGCTGACGCTGCCCGGGCGCCCGCGCACGCTTTCGCCACGCTTCCGCGTCAGGAGGAGGCATCGGGACTGTCAGGCTCGACGGTTGCCGCCGGCGCCGGGTCGTAAAGAACCTGCCATTGAGGCTGGTACGTCTTGCGGGTGTCGAGCAGGGCGGCCAGTTCGCCCAGTCGGTACTGCAGGCTCGCCAGGCGCTCGGACTCGGCCGCATCCGGCTCGTTCAGCGCTTCGTGAAAGTCCTCCAACCATGGAGCGAAGGCCGTGTCGAACTCAGCGACGAAGGACGCGTAACCAAGCATCGGCGTGCCGGAGCCGTCTGGGCGCAGCAACTCGGCGACGGCTCTCTGCTCTTCTCGCCACACCATGAAGCGCTTGTTGTCGAGATTGTCGTCACTCATTACTCGACCGATCTCGCGGAGAGCACCTGAAACGGAGCGGGTGGCCCCGGACGCCTCGAATGCCAGCATGTGGACGTCGTCATACAGGGACTCGACGACGCACCAGTACCTCGCGAAGCGGTAAAGGGTGCTGAGTCGAGCGGTCTTCGCGTGTCGCGAGTGCGGAGCCGGATGGACGTAGGCCTCAAGGAGGCGATCCGCTCTGATGTTGCGAATGCGCCGACCCAGGTCGAGTGTCGCGAGGAGTAGCGGCTCTCGGTGTCTGTCGAGCTCTCCGAGAGCACCCTGCCGTCGCTCCTCCGCGTTCCTGCGCCTTGTCAGTTCATCCTTGAGTCGCTCGAGTTCCCGGTTCTGCTCTCCCTTGACGGCCTCGAGCGACCGCTGTGCCTCCTCCGCCTTTGCTGCTGCACGCCTTGAGCCGATCAGGCCCACGACGGCGACCACCGCCGATCCCAGTGCGGCGACGACCGCGACCCCTGCCGACGCCAGGGCGCCGACGATCGCCGCTAGGACCTCAGGCTCCACGGCTCAATGGCACACCCCGGCCGTGGTCGAGTCAACGGCTTCAGGCGAACGCGGGACAGGGACCGTGCGTAGGAGGACGCTGATCTCGTGAGGACGACACATCGGTCGAATCACCTCGACCGTCTGTACTTCTCCCAGGACAGCTGGGCGCGCCGACGCGAACGGTGGGTAGGCCGCGCGGACCGCCAAGGCAGCTTCGCTCGGGGCAATGACGAGATCGTCCAGGAGGCCGTGGCCGACGAGGAGTCGGGCCTCCGCGTAGTGCTCAACTTGGGGGTACACGCGCTGCTCCGCTTGCTGCCTGACGGCCGCTACGTGAATCTCTACGAACGACCAGTCATTGGCGGATCGCCTCGACGACCTTCCCCGTCCCGCCGGCAAGTCGATCACTTGTTTGGGCTGGTCGGGCGGGACACGTACTTCGCGGCGGTGGCTCTCGGCGGTGCCGGGGTGCGGTTCTATGGCGAGTACTGCCTCGTGTTGCATCTCGACGAGATTGATGACGACCCGCAGATTGTCGACAGGGATTCCTACGACGTGCTCCTGCCTCCGCTTGCCGAGCAGTCGGATAAGCACGCGGTCGTCGCGGCGATCACCGGTCGGTGGCAGCGCGACCGTCATGACATCGTCGCTCTGAAGGTCCTGCCCGAGATCACGCACCTGCGCAACCTCGTCACGACCGGGACGGTCAGCGAACTGGTCCTCAAGGACCAGGAGTTCATCGAGGTGCATCTACGCCCCGGAAAGTCGGGAAGTGATGAGAGAGGCGGCTTCGGGCGGAAGCAGGTGCTCGAGGTCCGTCAGTCGCCCGACGAAGTTGCCGTCGCAGCCCGGATCGTAGAGAGGGAGCGCGCTGGCGAGGTGCTGCCTGCCGTAGACGACGAATGGATGCTCAGGAGAGAGTCCGCTGAACGCGTTCTCGCTCGCGCCGGTGTGCCCGTCCGAGTCGTCACTACCCACGGACGAGGTTATCAATGGAAGTAGCTAGGCCGCTTCCCTGGGTGATCGACGCTTGGGCCGTGCACGACGGGAAGGTCTTCGCATCCAGGCGCCCGCTTGACTCGATAGATGCGGACGTGACGGTCTTTCTGTCGGTACCGGACCTCGAGGCTGTCCCTGTGGGCAGGATCTCGACGGCTCTTCGAGCTGTGCGTAGCGGCTTCCAGGCGGGACTTCGAGATGCGGAAGGGAATGAGATCGCCTTCTCGAACCTGGGCCAGCTGCGTGCGCTTGTGAGTCGTGCCTATCTCGCTGCAGGGCTAGGCCCCGAAGCTCCTGGTGCTGTCGCCGGTCCGCTACCGGCTCCGGACAGGGGTCCGGGAGCGGGTTCGGCACTGCTTGAGTCGATGGCCCCCGAGTACCCCCCTTGGTCAGATGAGATGCACTTTCCCGGTCATGCTCCGGAGAGACTTGATCAGGCGGTGGCTCTTTATGCGGCAGCAGTGATCCTCGAGTTCGAGGAGCTGTTCTTCGACGACCTCGCTCCGTCGTTGATCCGCGGTTTCGTCCAGTTCGTCGAGGCAGTATTGGGAAGCGGTATCGTTCCTGACATCCTCTTCACCGAAGCGGTCGACTGGATGCGAGACGAAGCGGACATCCACGGTCTCGCACGATCAATACCATCGGCCACATGGCCCGCGGCTCTGGGTCAAGCCGCGGAGAACCGTGGCTGGGGCGGCTTGGCGCATGCCTGTTCTCGCATCGTTGATGCGTTCCCGCCCGGAGCCGTGACCACGCTCGGGACCAATTACGGCCACCTTGTCATCCATCGCCCAGGGGATCTTGTCAGTCTGGAGTCGCGAGGCTTGTTGGCGGTCGTCCCAGGTCCCCGTCCGACGGCTTACCGCCGTTGGCCATGCTCTCGCCTCGCCGAATTGGCGTTGATTCCTCAGATTGACTCGCGCTTCTGGGAAGGAGCGCGGACCACGCTGGATCTGGCGCCAGCGACTTTGGCGGTGGCGCTCCGTTCGCCAAGGCGGCTCGGGGTGCTGGATGGCGAGGTGTCCCCCGCTGGGGCTGCCTTCGCCCGACTCCGTCCTCGCCTTGACGCACCCTCGTGTCCGAAAGCTGCCGAGTCGGCACTACACGGCTTCATCGATGCGTGTCTGGCTGGTCGCGCGAGCGGCGAACCCGATCCCGAACCGCCCTCGCGGCCGTCGACAGATGGCTTGCGCGCGAAGCGCAGCTCTGCTCCACAGAGTGACGAAGTCCGACGGCATGACGGACCAAGTGCTCTGGCCTGAGGCATTCGTCAGCAGGGACTTGCGGCGGCCAGGCAGGCACGCACCGACGTCATTGCCGTGCGAAGCGAGTCGGCGCGCTCACACCAGGGCGCTGGGTGCGATGTGTTCCCTCTCAGTGACTCACGCGTGAACGACCCGGCGGGGTGGTGCGGCCGCGCCGGTGTCGGTGGCCCGTGGGACGGTTCTCGTCGTGGCCGAGCAGGCAGAGGACCTCGTCGTCGCCGACGTCGAGGCGTGGCGGGCGTGGCTGGCGGACAACGTCGACCTCCAGCCGGGCGTGTGGCTGGTCCTCGCGAAGAAGGGGACCACGAGCCCGACGAGCCTCACGTACCAGCAGGCGCTCGAGGAGGCGCTGTGCCAGGGCTGGATCGACGGGCAGACCAGGCGCTTCGACGACGCGACGTACAGGCAGCGCTTCACGCCACGGCGGAAGCGCAGCCTGTGGTCGCAGCGGAACGTCGGCATCGTCGCCCGGCTCGTCGAGGAGGGCCGCATGCAGCCGAACGGTCTCGCCGAGGTCGCGCGCGCGAAGGCCGACGGCCGCTGGGACGCCGCCTACGCCGGCCCCGCGACGATCGAGATGCCCGACGACCTCGCCGCCGCGCTCGCCGCCGAGCCCGCGGCGCAGCGGTTCTACGACTCCCTCGGCAAGCAGGGCCGCTTCGCCGTCATGGCGCGGGTGACGACCGCCCTCACGCCCGAGACGCGGGCGCGTCGGATCGAGCGGCTCGTCGCGGGCCTCGCGGCGGGCAAGGCGCCGTAGTCAGTCCGGTCGCAGCCCGCGCAGCACCACCCGCAGGTAGCGCTCCTGCGCGCGACCCGTCGGGTCGTCCGGCACCTGCGCGAGCACGACGGCGAGGTCCTCCGTCGTGACGTCGGGCCGCAGCGCTCCCGCGTCCTGCGCCAGCGCGAGCACCCTGCCCACAGCGGCCTCCGCGCGACGCGTCGCCGCGGTGAGCGTCTCGCCGCCTGCGCCGTCGGGGCGGAGGAGAGCCGCGGCGGCCTTCACCGCCTTGTCCGCCTGGTAGCTGCGGGCCACCTGCTGGACGAGGTCCTCGACCACCTCCCACGCCGGCGCGCCCGCCTCGAGCGCGGCGGCGCTCGCCTCGGCCCGGTCGGCGATCGCGACGACGGAGTCCTCGACCACGGCGGCGACGAGCGCCTCCTTCGTGCCGAAGTGCCGGTACAGCGTGCCGACGGCGACACCGGCCTCGGTGGCGACGTCGTCCATCCGCACGGCGGCGCCGTCCCGGGCGACGAGCCGGCGGGCGGTCTCGAGCACGCGGGTGCGGTTGCGGACGGCGTCGCTGCGCACAGGCCTCCTTGACAACATGAACCATGGTTCCGCATCCTTTTTCGGAACCAGCATTCACCTTAGTGGAAGGGACCTCACCATGGCGCGATGGACGCTCGACGACGCCCCCCGGCAGGACGGCCGGCTCGCGGTCGTCACCGGAGGCAACGACGGACTCGGCCTCGAGACCGCCCTCAGCCTCGCGACGCTCGGCGCCCGCGTCGTGCTCGCGTGCCGCACGACCGCGAAGGGCGAGGCGGCCGCGACCCGCATCCGCGAGCGGGTGCCCGGTGCGGACGTCACCGTCCGCCGGCTCGACCTCGCCTCCCTCGCGAGCGTCGAGGCGTTCGCCGCCGACCTGCTGCGCGACGAGCCGCGCCTCGACCTGCTCATCGACAACGCCGGCATCATGGCCGTCGACGAGGGGCGGACCGAGGACGGCTTCGAGCTCCAGCTCGGCACCAACCACCTCGGCCACTTCGCCCTCACCCTGCGGCTGCTGCCTGCGCTGCTCGCGACGCCCGGGTCGCGGGTCGCGACGATATCGAGCGTGGGGCACCGGCGGGGCCGGCTCGCGCTCGACGACCTCATGGGGGACGTGCGCGGCTACGACCGCTGGCGGGCGTACTTCCAGTCGAAGCTCGCGAACCTCCTCTTCACCGCCGAGCTGCAGCGTCGCCTTGCCGCCGTGGGGGCCGGCACCATCGCCGTCGCGGCGCACCCCGGTGGCTCCCGGACGGACCTCGGCACCGAGGGGACGGGCCTCAGCAACCGGTTGTCGACCGCGGTGGCGGCCGTCCTCACGCAGTCCGCGCGGGTCGGGGCCCTGCCGATGCTGCGTGCGGCGGTCGCGCCGGACGTCGTGGGCGGGGAGTACTACGGCCCGCGCCTCGGCCTGGTCGGCCACCCGGTCCGCGAGACGCCGTCGCGGCGGGCGAGGGACGCCGACGACGCCGCGGCGCTGTGGGAGGCGTCGGAGCGGCTGACCGGCGTGACGTGGGCCGCCGTGGTCCCGCCCGCCCGGGACCTCGCGCGCTGACGGGGTGGGTGTCCGGGCTCGGCGCTAGCGTGCGGCGGCATGACGCACGTGCTGCTGTTCCACCACGCCCTCGGGCTGACGCCCGGCCTGCTCGGCTTCGCCGACACGCTGCGCGCGGACGGCCACGAGGTCACGACGCCCGACCTGTTCGACGGCCGGACGTTCGCGACCGTGGAGGAGGGCGTCGCCTTCGCCTCCGAGGCCGGGTTCGGCGCGCTCACGGAGCGGGGGGTGCGGGCGGCCGACGACCTGCCGGACGACCTCGTGTACGCCGGGGTGTCGCTCGGCGTCATGCCCGCGCAGCAGCTCGCGCAGACCCGGGCCGGTGCCCGCGGGGCGCTGCTCCTCGAGGCGGCCGTACCGACCTCCGAGTTCGGTGCCTGGCCCGTCGGGCTGCCGGTGCAGGTGCACGGCATGGACGCCGACCCGTACTTCGCCGAGGAGGACCTGCCCGCCGCGCGGGCCCTCGTCGAGGAGGCCGGGTCGGCCGGCGAGCTGTTCCTCTACCCGGGCGGCGGGCACCTGTTCCTCGACCCGTCGTCGCCGGCGTACGACGCGACGGCCGCCGAGCTCGCGACCGAGCGCATCCGCGGGTTCCTCCGCGCTCTGTCCTGACAGCAGCGTCACGGCAGCAGCAGGACGGCACCGAGCACCGCGCCGCCGACCGTCACCGCGAGGAGGAGCAGCAGCCACAGCAACCGCGGGACGCCGGTGACGCTCGCGAGCTGCGCGGGGTCCGACCGGGGGTCGCGGCGCGCGGAGCCGCCGAACAGCTCGAGCACCGTCCGCGGGGCGGTGAGCAGCAGCGTCCACACGAGCAGCAGCGCCACCCAGCCGACGACCGTCGGCGGCAGGAACCAGCTCGCGGCCGCGACGGCCCCACCGAGTGCGAGGAGGACGAGCAGCCCGTAGAGGTTGCCGACGGCGAGCACGAGCACCGTCGCGGCGAGCACGAGCGCCCACAGCAGTCCCGCGGCGTACCCGGCGGCCACGGCGGCGGCACCCGCGACGCCGACGACCGACGGCGCGGGATAGCCCGCGAGCAGCGTCGCGACCATGCCCGGTCCGCTCGGGCGACCGCGCGAGAGCGTGACGCCGGACGCGTCGGCGTGCAGCCGGATGCCGCTGACCCGGCGTCCGACGCACACGGCGACGACCGCGTGACCGGCCTCGTGGACGACCGTCACCGCCTGCCGAACGAGGGGCACCTGCGCGAGCGCGAGGGCGACTCCGGCGACGACGAGGACCACGACCAGGCCGGGCGGTGCCGCGGCCGTGAGGGCGTCGGACCAGATCTCACGCAGGGCGTCGGTCACGGGACCGAGGGTGCCGCGGCGAGACGGAACACGTACGCGAAGGCGTCCCGTGTGTACGCGATACCGCGCCCGCTGCGCCGGATGGCAGCGACCGGCTCGATGTCAGGGTCGAGCGCCGCCACGCTCGCGTCGCCGTGGCTCGCGTTGGCGAGCAGGAGCCCGCCGGGTGCGAGGTAGGCCCGGCAGGCGTCCCAGACGAGTCCCGCGTACAGCGAGACGACGGGGTCAGCTGCTGCGGCGGTAGCCCGCCCACTCTCGCTCTCGACGCGTCTGTCGATCGGCCCGATGGTCGTCCGCGTGCGTAGTCTCGTGCTCATGATGGCCGCGGAGGCAGTGCCGCTTCCGGAAGAGTTGTCGCTGGACGACCTCCGGGCCCACCTCCGTGACTCGGGTGCCGTTTTCGCTTTCCTGCACGGGAGTCGGGTCGCCGGCGCTTTCCGTGTCGATTCCGACGTCGACGTCGCCGCCTGGTTCGGGCGCTCGGTCGCCTCGTGGGAGGTGCCGATGCCGCCTGCCGTGGACCTCCTGGTCCTCGATGACGCGGGTCTCGAGCTGTCCGGTCGGGTGGCGCAGTACGGGGTGCTGCTACTCGACGACGACCCACCGGCACGCGTCGCGTGGCAGGCGGACCGGTCCAAGCGATACCTCGACGAGGCGCACCGTCGCCGCGATCTCACCGACACGGTCTTCGGTCGGGCCCGCTGATGGTCGACGAGGTCCGACTCGCGCGCTTGCTGCAGCGGCTCGGTGAGCAGGTCTCGCACCTGCGCGCACGCGCGTCCGAGGATCCCGACGAGTTGCTGCGCGACGAAGCGCGCCTGTCGGGTACCAAGTACCGCTTCGTCACCGCTGTCGAGGCCGTCCTCGACGTGTCGCACCACCTGCTCGCCTCGGAGCTGTGGGGACCGGCGGACAACTCGGCCGCGGCAGTGGGCCTCCTCGCCCGACACGGGGTTCTCGACAGCTCCCTGGCCCAGCGCCTGGCGGGAGCTACAGGCTTCCGCAACGTTCTCGTCCACGGCTACGCAGAAGTCGACGACAGCCGGGTCGTGGCGAACCTGGCTCACCTGGCGGACTTTGACGACTTCGCCGAGCAGGTCCGCGCCTGGGCGGCGTCCACGCGCTGAACAGCGGCGGCTGCCCAGCCGGCCCGGAAGCCGAGCCGGCTGGGCAGCTGCGCGTCAGGGGGCGGTGACCCCGAACGTCGCGAGCCACGCCAGGTCGTCGGCCTGGTCGACGCGGTACGCGCCGTCGCTGCCGGTGCAGGTCGGGTTGATGCCGAACGACGTCACCGCGACGATCACGTGGCTCGTGTCGCCGGCGAGGACGGGGCCGCCGGAGTCGCCGGAGCACGTGCCGCCGGTCGTGTTCGTGCCCTGGTTGTTGGAGAACTTCGCCGACGTGCCCTTGCCGTAGCCGAAGACGCCGTTGAGGTTGACGAGCTTCTGCGTGGCCTTGCGGCGGGTGTCGCCGCCGGACGCGGTGAGCGGTCCCGACTCCTCCAGGCCGTAGCCGACCGGCTCGTACGTCCGGCCCTTCACCCGCGCGAGCCGGTCGAGCAGGCCCACCTCCGGCAGGACACCGAAGCCGTCCGAGGTCGCGTAGTCCGGCGCGGGCTCGTCGAGCACGAGGACCCCGAGGTCGTGGAGGACGAAGTTCCCGTCGTCGTACTCGGGGTGGTGGTAGGCGGTGGCGGACCGCCAGTCGGGGTCGGCGTCGAGGACGGCGGACCACGCGTCGTAGCGCTCGTCGTTGCCGTCGGGCACGAAGGTGCTGCTGGGCGGCAGGGCCGAGTAGTCCGGCGCCTCGAGGAAGTTGATCCAGACGTCGGTGCCGCCGGTGCTGCTGAGCGCGCCGTCCGGCAGCGTCGTCGGCTCGCCGTCGGTCCCGATGCCGTACACGCAGTGCCCGGCCGTGAGGACCGTCGTCTCGTCGAGGAGCGTGCCGGTGCAGGTGAACCAGCCGCCCGGGTCGTCGAAGCGGGAGTCGACGGCATCGGGCACGTAGTACAGGAGCTGCCCGACGTACGGGTGCTCGCCGTCGTCCGGCACGCCGTTGACGATGGCCGCGGCGGGCAGGCTGGGGACGAGGAGCACGGCGGTGGCCGTGAGCGCTCCGACGACAGTGCGCTTTATGCATCAGTCCTTCGGGTTGTCGACGTCGAGGTCGTGCGGTGGCAGGACCGTACGTGCCGACCCGACACAACGGAAGAAACTGCGCCTGACGGCCTTCAGTCCTCGATGATGTCGCGGCCCTCCGCTCGCAGCCGGGCGAGGCTGTCGAGCATCCCCTGCAGCACCTCCGGGTCGTGCCCCTGCCAGTCGGTCACTTCGCCGACGACGCGGAGCGCGTGCCGGGTGCGGTACGACCGGGTCGGGTTGCCGGGAAACCTCTTGTTCGTGACGTTGGGGTCGTCCTCGAACGGGCCCGTCGGCTCGACCAGGTAGACGTAGCCGCGGTGCTCGTCGCCCGCGAGGGCGGTCGACAGCTCCGCGCCCCACACGGCGGTCTCGAGCGCCGCCGCGAAGTAGACGTGGTTCGAGATGCGACCGGCCTGGAAGTTCGACCCGCGGCCGGGGACGAGGTCGACGCCGACGGCGACCTCGTACCGCGTGCCGTGGAAGAACGGGCCCTCGATGTGCGCGCAGGAGTCGTACGTGACCGGGACGTCGGCCGTCACCGGGTCACCAGGCCGTCGGGACGCCGTAGCGGCGGAGCGCATCGTCCTTGGTGACGAGCACGAGGTCCTCCAGTCGCGCCTGCGCCACGAGCATCCGGTCGAACGGGTCACGGTGGTGCAGGGCCAGGTGCGCGGCGGCGGTCGCGTGCTCGGCCGTGACAGGCAGCACGTCCACGCCGAGACGACGCGCCGCCTCCGCGAGCGGCGGGGCGCCAAGGCGTCCGGCGGCACGCTTGATCTCGGCCTCCCAGACCGACGCGGCGGACAGCACCAGGCTGTCGGCCCGGTCGATGAGCGCCCGGGCGCTCGGGACGAGGCGCTCGTCCCCGGCCGCCAGCCAGAGGAAGGCGTGCGTGTCGAGCAGCAGCCTCACGACCGTGGGATCCCGAAGAGATCGGCCAGCTCCGGGTCGTCGTCGTTCCAGTCGCCGGGGTCGTCGAACTCGGCGGCCAGCAGTCCGAACCGGTCGCTCTCGGGCTCGGGTGCCCGCACCGGCACGAGCCGTGCCACTGCCCGGCCGCCGCGCGTGACGACCACGTGACCGCCGGCCTCGACCTCACGGAGGAGCTCCGACAACCGTGTCTTCGCCTCGTGCACTCCCACCTCGGTCACACGACCAGGTTAGGCGGCTGCGGCTCGTAGGACAACCAATCTGGTTGTCCGCCGACGCTGATGCGTTCGCTCAGTACGTCGCGCCGACGGTGTTCGTCGGCCGCTCTCCACGCGCGACCATGAGCAGCTGGTCGCGGGCCACCGCCCACGCGCGCTCGCCCGAGCCGTCGGTGTGCCCGCCGACGTGCGGGGTGAGCAGCAGGCCGGGCGCGTCCCACAGCGGGTGGTCGGCGGGGAGGGGCTCGGGGTCGGTGACGTCGAGCCCGGCCACGAGGCGCCCGGCCTGCAGCTCGGCGAGGAGCGCGTCGGTGTCGACGACGGGTCCCCGGGAGCCGTTGACGAGGCGGCGCCGTCCTTCATGCGCGCGAGGAACGCCGCGTCGACGAGGCCGCGCGTCGCGTCGGTGAGCGGGAGGACGAGGACGACCGCGTCGGCGTCCGGCAGCAGGTCCGGCAGCTCGTCGACGCCCCGGACCCCGTCGCGGGCGGTGCGGGCGACGAGGGTGATGGTGCAGCCGAAGCCGTCGAGCCGCCGGCGGGTCTGCTCGCCGAGGTCGCCGGCCCCGACGACCAGCACGTGCGCGCCCTGCAGGCCGGGGGAACGGACCTCGGTCCACTCGTGCCGGTCCTGCTGCCGGACGAAGCCGGGGATGCCGCGGCGCAGCGCGAGCAGCACGGTGACGGCCCACTCCGCGGTCGAGCCGCCGTGGGCGCCGCGGCCGTTGACGAGCGTCACGCCCTCGGGCAGCTTCCCGAGCCACGCCTCGACCCCGGCGGCGAGGATCTGGACGACCTCCACGCCCGGCACGCCGCGTACGACGTCGAGGACGCCGTCGGTCGACTCACCCGCGGCGACGACCGCGCGGGCGGAGTCCGGCCACGTGCTGCGGTCGGCGGCGTCGACGAGGACGGGATCCAGCTCGTCGGTGGCGGAGAGGGCGTCGAGGCCCTGCTGGGTGAAGACGACGACGGGCGTGGGCACCGGACGACCGTAGGGCGAGCGCGAGTGCCCGGCACCTGCCGGTCAGCGGGGCCGGGCGAAGTCCTCGATCGGTCGGCCCGTGGCGCGAGCCTCCTGGGCGTCGGCGAGCGACACCTCGAACCACTGCGACGGAAGGGTGTGGGTGTAGCGGGCGAAGACGGTGCCGGCTCCGGGGTCGTAGAAGTCCGCCTCCCACGGTCGGGCGCCGAGCGCAGCCGCGTAGTCGCGCAGCATCGGCACGGTGAGGCGGTCGGTGACCCGGCGCTCTCGGTACGTCTCGGGTCGCTCGAACGACTGGACCGGTCCGGCGTCGAGGAACTCCCACCGGGAGGAGTCCGTGCGGCGCACCGCGACCGTGCGGCCCTCGAACCGGCAATCCTCCTCGACGGGCCCGGCGAGGGTGAGCTGCCGGTGTCCGTGGTAGCCGGTGTCGGTCGCGGAGACGTGGGTGTGGGGCTGGGCGATGACGACGAGGCACGTCCGCCCCCGCGAGGCGAACACCGCCAGCGGTGAGTTGTGGTCGAGGCCTCGGAAGCGGTTGTCGAGGACGAGGGTCCACGGTCGACCCGTGGGGCTCGTGCCGCGCGTCGGCAGGAACAGGAAGCGGGTGCCGCTGGGCCCTGCCAGGGTTCCAGCGCGAGCAGCGCCCACTCGGTGTCGTGGGCGTCGACCGGTTAGAACGTCATGTCGTAGCCCTGCGGCGCCATCGCGGACTGGCGCACCTCGGCCCACTGGGCGGCCAGCTCGGCGGCCGTTCCCTCGACGAGGAGAAGCGCGGCCGTGAGGGGAAGGAGCCGGCCGCCGAGCAGGAGGAGCTCCGCGTCGCGGTCGGTGGCGCGGCTCAAGGTGACGAGGGAACCACGCGTCCCGCCGCAGCCGGGGCCTTCGCCCGCGGGCACCCCCCAGATGTCATGGGGACCGGCGATCCCAGGTGCCCTCGGCTGCCGTTCCCCTCGTCGTCGGGATACCGCCCGCGCGGTCGGGAAGTCGAGGCTGTCGGCGGACACACCACACCTGCCGGACGTCCCGGCGCCTATCCGAGGAGAGACCATGCGTCGCCACCTGCCCACCGTGACCGCCACCGTCACCGCCGCTGCCACTGCCGCCCTCGCCGGCTTCGTGCTGGCCGCGAGCGCACCCGCGCTCGCCCACGACGGCCACGACCACGACGATCCCGTCACCCGGCCCGCTGCGAGCGCGGCGCACAGCCGTGCGGGCGCGGGTGCCGAGCTCGCCCGGATGCGGCGCGACCTCGCCCGCTACACCGACGTCGAGGTCGCCCTCGCCGACGGCTACGTCCCCGTCAGCCCGTGCGAGGTGTCGCCCGAGGGAGGCATGGGCGTGCACTACCTCAACCCCGCGCTCGTCGGGAGCACGGACCCCCTCGCGCCCGCGGTCCTGCTGTACGAGCCCACCGCCGACGGCGGTGCCCGGCTCCTCGGCGCCGAGTGGTTCGCCGTCGACGCCGACCAGGACCTCGCGACAGACGACGACCGCCCGTCCCTGCTCGGCCGGGCCTTCGACGGGCCGATGCTCGGCCACAGCCCGGACATGCCGGTCCACTACGACCTGCACGTGTGGCTGTTCGAGCCGAACCCGTCCGGGGTCTTCGCCGCGTGGAACCCGCGGGTGGACTGCCAGGGCTGAGCCGAGCAGGTGCGTCGTCGCCTACGGGCCCACGAGAGCGAGCGGAACGACCCCGATGCCGTCCGCGCGCCGGTAGGCGGCCGGTCCGGTCGTGAGGACGACCGCGTCGAGGAGGTCCTCGCCGAGCCGGTTCCGGAGCCAGGTCAGGTGCCGCACGTCACGGTCGCTCAACGCGGCGGCGAGCTTCACCTCGCACGCGACGACCTTGCCGTCGTCACGGACCACCACGAGGTCGACCTCGTGGTCGCCGTCGCGGGTCCGCAGGTGCCCGACCGTCGCCTCCGCAGCCTGCGCCGCCACCCGCACGCACAGGGTCGCGAGCGACTCGAAGAGGTGGCCGAGCAGCGTGCCGTCGCGTGGGCTCAGCACGTCACCCTCCCCGGCGAGGAGCGTGTCCGTGGTGGCGCCGAGCAGCCGTGCCGCCAGCGCCGGGTCGGCGAGGTGGTGCTTGGGTGCCTGCTGCAGCCGCGCCGGCGGACTGCGGGTCGGGGACCACCCGGGGACCGGGTCGAGCAGCCACAGGGTGGTGAGGGCGTCGCGATACGACATGCCGGTCGTCTTGGCGGGTTTGTCGCTCTCGCCGGGCGTGGCGGCGTCGAGGATCCGGTTGTAGCTGCTCGTCGTCGAGGTGGCGGCGGCGTAGGCCCGCAGCCAGCCGAGCAGGACGTCCGGCTTGCGGACGAGGAGACCGTTCTCGGGCACGTCCCGGTCGACGACGCCCCGCACGTAGCCGTCGAGCTGCGCCCGCCGCGCTCGCGGCGGCAGGTCGCGGATGCCCGGGAAGCCGGAACGGAGGATCTCGTCGACGTACGTCGGCAGCGCGACCCCGGTCTCGCCCTCGAGGGCCGGCTGACCGCCGGCGAGGAGCCTGCGGAGGCTGACCGACGGCGTCTCCACCAGTCGCTCGGTCAGCGTCATCGGCCGGATGCGGAGCCGCACGATCCGACCGGCACCGGAGTGCGCGGTCGCGCCCGGCCGTGGGCTAGCGCTGCCCGTGAGAAGGAACTGACCGGGGGTGGGGTCCCGGTCCACCTGGCGGCGCACGACGTCCCAGACCTCCGGGACGAGCTGCCACTCGTCGATGAGGACGGGCGGTTCCGCACGGAGGACGGCGGCTGGGTCGGCCTCGAGGATCCGCCGGCGTGCGAGCGAGTCGAGCCGGAACTGTGATGCGGCGCGCCGCTCTGCGGTCTCCGTCTTCCCCGCGCCCTTCGCGCCGTCCAAGGCGATGGCCGCCAGCCCCGGGAGCAGGTCGTCGAGCTCGTCGTCGACGGTCCTGCGGAGGTAGGGCACGGCGTCGACAGTACCGTCAGCGGACAGTGAAGACTACCGTTAGCGGATTCCGAATCCTACCGTTTGCGGCGTCGAGGTCAGGTCCAGCGCACCGTCCGCGAGGCGCTCGTGCCGGTCACGTACCCCGGCTTCGGGACAGCCACCACCCGGTACGTCAGCGTCGTCGCGGACGACGACCGCGAGCGGCTCACCGTGAACCGGTACGCGCTCGCGCTCGACAGCTTCTGCTCCGCCACCGTCGACCACCCGCTGCTCGTCCTCGTCTGCAGGCGCACGGTGCGCCCGGCGTGGTCGGGCGCCACCCTGCCGCCGATCGTGACGGTGCTGCCGCGCGGCGCCGACGTCGCGCTCGCCGTCGCGGTCACGGCTGCCCGCACGTCGAGCACGCGCGCCGCGGACACGGAGCCGTGCCGACCCGCGCCGCCCGGGAACAGGACCCGGTATTCCGTGCCGGCTGAGGGTCGGTGGACGAGGCGCGCCTGCCCGCTCACCGTCGTGGCGGTGGCCACCGTCGACCACGTTCCCGAGGAGCCCTTGGCCCGCGACTGGAGGGACACCGCGACGCCGTTGACGGGGCTGCCGTCGCCCAGCTGCAGGCGCGCGGTGTGGACGACGGTCTGCGAGGTCCCGTACGTGATGGCCGTGACCGCTGCGCCGTCCACGCTCGTGGACACGCTACTGCGCGTGCCGCGGAACTGGACCAGCTGTCCGGAGCTGGTGTTGCCGAGGCGGTCGCGCGTGCACACCGTGAACGAGTACGACGCTCCCGGCTTCACCCGCTGCCTCGTCGAGGTGCCGGTGCCGCGGTACACGACAGTCGTGCCGGGCGCCTCCGTGCAGCCCGGTCTCGACAGGCCCGTCCGCCGGGTCACGATGACTCCCGCGAGATCCGGGTCGGCGGGCAGCGTCCAGCGCAACGTCACGGAGCCCACGGCGTAGCCGGTGGTGCCGAAGGTGACGGGGCCGGGTGGGACGGTGTCCCGGGGCACCGCCCAGGCACTGCGCAGCGAGGGGTCGCCACGTCCGCGGTCGCTGAGCGCGGTAACGGTGTAGTGGGCCGCCACGTCGTTCGGAGCCTGCAGCACGATGCTGCGCTGGGTGGCCGGCACCTCGGTCGTGCGGCGCCCGTCCCGGTCGCGGACGACGTAGCCGCTGATCTCGGAGCCGCGCGCGTCGGGTGCATTCCACGAGACCGTCACACGCCCGTCACCCGGCACGACGCGCACGGCGGGCGGGGCGGCCGGCCGTTCGGCCCGGAGCGTGTACCGGTGGACGGTGACGTCGTGCAGCAGGTTGCTAAGCGATAGGACCTCACCGCTCGGGTCGGCGTAGATCGCGCCCGGGAAGGGGTCGACCGTCCCCTCGACGCGCCGCGCGGCCCGGCCCACCGCGGGGTCGATCTCGGAGAACTGTCCCTGGAGGGTGTACAGCCGCAGCGTGTCGCCGGTGCTCACCCACACCCAGTCGGCCGGGTGGGTGAGGAGCTGCTGCGGTGCCCAGTCGAGCCCCACGGGCAGCTGTGTCGGGGACTCCTGCCCGCTCGTCGGGTCGAACAGCGTCGCGGTGGTAGCCCCGGGCACCGCGAGGAGCAGACGGCCGTCGCGCAGCGGCGCGACGCGCTCCGGCACGCTCGACAGGCCCGCGACGGTCGAGAACGTCGACGTCGCGAGGTCGAGCACCTCGAGGGGCCCGTCGCCGATGGTGAAGTACACGCGCTTCGTCGCCCTGTCGTACTCCCAGACCCGCGCGGCCGGGCGTGTGGCGGCGTCCGGCCACGGCACCGTCGACCAGGTCCCGGTGGAGTCTCGTCGGCGCACGACGCACGTCTCGTGGTCCCGACACACGAGCCCGACCACGTCGCCGGGCACGGCGAACGACGCCCGCCACCAGACGGTCGACGGCCACCCCAGGCCGCCGGCGGCATCCGCGGCGGTCGCGGTGACGACGACGCGTCGCGTGCTGGTGATGTTGTCGCGGTGGACGATGCGCGCGTCGACCGTGCTGACGATGCCCACCTCGCCGTACATCGCGAGCTGGAGGTCGTGCGCGCTGCCCGGCAGGTAGGCGCGGTGCGCCTCCGTGCCGGTCGGGGACCCCTGCTGCGTCGTGGCGTCCTCCCCGCGTCCGACGACGACCGCGCCCGGACTGCCGGCGTCGGACCCGTCGGGACGGAAGGCACGGATTGACCACTGGCACGCCACGAGCACCCGACCGCTCTCCCAGAGCGGCCGGGGCCGGTTCGAGCAGCCGGTCCGGTCACCGCCCCGCCAGGTCGGCGAGACCGTCCGGAGCGTCGCGCCGCCTGCCGGTCCGGAGACCACGCGCACGCGCAGCACGTCCCGGGGGCTGAGGTCGAGCAGCGCGATCCGGCCGGTGGCGTCGACGTCGATGCCGAGCGGCTGCATGGAGGCGCCGAGCGCCGGGCCGTCCGGGCGGTCCTCGCCCGCCGGCCAGGCGCCGGTTGTGCCGGCCACGAGGACCGGGCTGCTGCCGGGACGGTGCCGGTAGACGCCGGCGCCGTACGCCTCGTAGAGCGTGCCGTCGGGCGCCTCCGCGAAGTGGCCGCCCTGCCGTGCGACGAGAGTGGTGAACGGGCTTGTCGGCGTCCACCCCGGCTCCAGGAGCGCGACGCGGGGAGCGCTCGCGTCGTTGAGGTGGACGACGAGCGAACCGTCGCGCCGGACGAGCAGCGGCTGGGTGCCGCCGTTCACCTGTGGTACGTAGTGGACGGACATCAGGTGGGTGACCGGGTCGATCCTCACCATCCGGCTGGTGACATCGAGCCAGAGGGCCCCGTCGGGAGTCGCCCACATGGCGGCGGGGGAGGGGAGCGCCGCGTCCCGGGCGTGCACGCCTGCGAAACCACTCAGCAGGTCGCTGTCGCCGCGCCGGCCGTTGCCGAAGACGTCGGAGACCGTGCCGTCGGGGGTGCGGACGCGGATCTGGTGCGAGGCGAAGTCGTACCACCCGATCTCGCCGCGGGGCAGGCGCACGACCGTGCTCGAGCCGGGGCGGGTGAGGGCGTCCGTACCGGGTCCGTCGTCCCCCACACCGCCGCCGGCGACGTGCACCGCTCGGTGCCCGGTCGCCGCGACGGCGTCGGTCGCCGGCGTGGACGCCGTCAGGGTGACGCCGACGAGGAGCGCGACGAGCAGCGCTCCGACCGCGCGGCGGGCCCGCGTTCCGCGCAGCAGAGGACGACGCGGAACCGCTGCCATGGAACCCCCTCGGCCCCGCGGCGCGGGTCGGCTCAGTGTGCACCGTCGCCGCGGGTCGGGGAAGGGTTTCGGGTCGACGACCACCCTGGGAGGCGCCCGTGCCGTCGGCCCACGGCGGTGCGTCCGACCGTGCTCGTACCGTGGCCGCCGTGACCCATACCCCGGACCAGGACGAGCGCCGCCGGCTGGCCCGGCAGTGGCTGCAGCGTCTCGACCAGGCGGACCTCGCCGACCTCGCCGCGACCGCACGGGAGGGCGCCTGCACGAGGCGTTGCGGGCGGTCGCGAACCGGCCGCGGCACCCGCGTCGGGAGACGCCGGTGCGTTACCGGGTCCGCGCGGAGCTCGCCGAGGTGACGCAGCCGGTGTGGCGTGGGCTCGAGCTGCCGTCGGACCTCGCGCTCGACGAGGTCCACCACGTCCTCCAGGGCGCATTCGGCTGGCACGGCTACCACCTGCACCGCTTCGCGATCGGCGAGCCGTTCGACGAGACCGCCGAGGTGTACCTCTGCCCGTTCTTGGTCGACGAGGGCGAGGCGGTCGGCATCGACGCCCGCGACGTGCGGCTCGACGAGCTGCTCGGCGAGCGGGGCGAGTCCTGCCACTACGCCTACGACTACGGCGACGGCTGGGAGGTCGAGCTCCGCCTCGAGCAGGTGCTCGACGGCCCGGCGGACGGCACGCGACGGGTGCGGTGCCTCGACGGTGCGGGTGCACCTCCGCCGGAGGACTGCGGCGGACCCCCGGGGTTCGACGACATCGTGGTGGAGCGCGAGTACGACGGCCGACCGTTCGACCCCGATGAGTTCGACGCCGACGACACGACCCGCGCCATCGACGCCTCCCTGCGGCTGTCGTCGGGCACCCGACGCGCGGTGCGCCTCGAGCGCTACCAGTGGCTGCTCGACCGGGTGGGGGACACGGGGCTGCCGCTGACCGCGGCCGGGTACCTCAAGCCCGTCGACGTCCGCGCCGCCTTCGACGCGTGGGGCCTGGAGACGGAGTGGATCGGCGCCGGCAACCGGGAGGACCTCACGTGGCCCGTGGCGGAGGTGCGGGAGGGCGCGATGGCGCTCGGTCTGCTGCGCCGGTACAAGGGCCGGCTGCTGTGCTCGCGGCTCGGGAAGCAGGCGCGAGCCGACCGGGCGGTCCTCGAGGCGCAGGTGGCGCGACTCGTCGAGTAGGCGCCGAGGCTCGTCCCGCTCGACGGGCGCGCGGTGCGCTACAGGCCGATCGTCTTGCGGACGGACGTGGGACACGGACCGGCGTAGCGCCGCAGCCGGTGCGGGTCGAGGACGATGCGGCGGTCGGTCCGGAGCCAGCTGATGCCGCCGGTTCCCGCCCAGCCGTGGCGGGGGACCTCCACCCACCCGCGGCGGCCGGACTTGTCGGTGCTCGTGATGGAGAGGACCACGGTCCGCAGGCCGTGGGTCTCGACGACGAGGCACGGCCGGTCCTTGCTGCCGGTGCCGTCCTCGAACGGCACGTCCGCCCACCAGATGTCACCGACGGCGGGCTGGCGCGTGCGTCGGCCCCGACGCCGGGTGGGCCGCCGGGTGGGGCGCCGGGACTGTCGCCTCGTGACCGCCCACAGCAGCACGACGACGAGACCGGCCGCGACGGCCAGCACCGTCGGGTCGACCTCGTCGAGGAACGCCGGGGACGCGGCGGCTGACGCGGTCACCGCGGCATCGTGGCGGACCGACCGGACGCCGGGCCGACGACACGACCGCACCACAGCGTGTCCCGGGCCCGGGTCAGCGCCACGTGGAGGCGGCGCTGCCACTCCTCTGCCCGTTCCGCGTACGCGTCGTCGCTCTCCGCCGACCGGCGCGGTGGCATGGGGTGGGTGTCGAGCACGGCGACGTGGGCGAACTCGAGGCCCTTGGCGCGGTGCACGGTGCCGACCTTGACCGCGTCGACGGGCCGGCCGTCGTATTCCTGCAGGGAGACGGCGTGGAGCCCTGCCGCACGGACCAGTCGCAGCCACCGCTCGGCGTCCCGGTTGCCGGGCACGAGGACCGCGCAGTCGCCGGCCCGGGCGCCCGCGTGGATGGCATCGACCAGACGTGAGAGGAGCGCCTGGTCGAGCGCGGCGGGGCTGGCCGCCTCGACGGCGTGCACCGCCCCGCCTAGGCGCGTCGTCACCGGCGGCACCTCGCCGTTCGGCGTCTCCGTCACGTCCGCGTCGAGGTCGACCGCCTGTGCCGGCAACCGGCTCACGTGCTCGAGGATCGCCGCCGCGTTGCGGTAGTTGCGGCCGAGCCGGACCGAGCGGCCGACCACGTCGACGCCGGCGTCCTTCAGCCGGAAGCCGCCCGGGTACAGCGCCTGGGTGCTGTCACCCACGAGGAGGAGGCCGTCGGTGCGGTCGCCGACCGCGGCGTGGAGCAGCTGGACCCCGACGAGCGTGAGGTCCTGGACCTCGTCGACGACGACCGCCGTGTACGGCTGCTCCAGCGGTTCCGTGCGGAGCTCGTCCCGGGCTAGGCGAAGGACGTCGGCGAAGTCGTGACGGCCCGTTGCGGCGAGCGCGTCCTGGTAGGAGCAGTACAGGTCCCACACGGCCTCGCGGTGCTCCAGGCGCAGGGGCGTGCGACGCCCGATCCGGTCGAGAGCGGCGTAGTCCTCGAAGCGGTTGATGCCGCGTCCCTTGATGACGTGGTCGATCTCCTCGCGCCAGTAGCTCGGTACGACCGCGACGGTGGCGAGGACGCTCCTGCGACCGACCGAGGTCCACGCCCGACCGAAGGCGACCTCGGCGCGGTCGGCGTCGAGCCTGGGCCGGACCCCGCGCTCCCGAAGCAGCCCTCGGGCCCAGCCGTGGACGCTCTGCGCTTCGACGGTCCCGCCGGTGCCGTCGCCGAGTCGGTGGACGAGCGTCGCGAGGACCACGGGCAGGGTGCGGACGAAGGAGGTGAGCAGCACCCGCGCCCCGGGTCGGCGCGCGGCGAGGGCGGCCCGGTGGAGAGCGACAACCGTCTTGCCCGTGCCGGCAGGCCCGGCCAGGCGGGCCGGTCCGTTGAACGTGCGGGTGACGAGCGGCGCCTGGTCGGGGTGCAGCCACGTCATCCACTGCTCGATCGGCGCGGCGGTCGCCGCGGCCCGGTCGGCGGCGGCGATCTCCGCGGCGTCGAAGAGGTCGGCGGTCTCCGGCGCCGGGCGGGTGCGGGGCTTCGGCGGGCTGACGACCGTCCGGGACGCGCGACGGCCGGACGTGGTGTGCGGCGGGAAGCTCGCGTCGAGCAGCCGGACGACCCGGTCGACGTCGCGCCGGGCGAGCCGGCGACCACGCCGCAGCAACCACGGGGCCACCTCGGCCTCGCCGACGACGACGACACCGGCGACGTCGGTGGCCGGGAGCCGGTGACCGGACAGGACGGCGGCAGTGGCGACGGCCGTGGGCGCGTACCCGAGGTCCGACAGGGCATCGACGACGAGAGGGACCGCGCTCGCGCTGCGCGCCGTCAGGGTGTCGGTCTCGTCCTCGTCGCCGCGGAAGAGGCGGTCACCGGCGATGCGGGGTTCCGCCCAACGCTTGACGTCGACAACCACGACGCCGCCCGGCCCGACGAGGAGCAGGTCGACGTTGCCAGCGGAACGTGGCCACTGCCGGTCCGCGAGCACCCGCCACCCGTACACCTCGAGGGACAACAGAGTCGCGGCGACGGACACCTCGGCGCGGCTGGCGGCCTCGAGCCGTGTCGCCCGGTCGAGCAGCGCCTCGCGCTCGCGGGCGCACTCCTCGGCGAGCTCACGGCAGGCCGCTGCGTCCGCGCGCAGCGAACCGCCCGCGGTCGCGAGCACGTCGTCGGTCGTGCCGGTCATCGATCATCACCCCGGTAGACCATCGGTCAGCGGGGGCGCCCGCTGCAGTCGTCGAGCGCTACCTCCGTCGACTTGGAGACGAGGGCACCCGACCAAGGTCGCGCGACGCGTCACCAGTCGTCCGACGAGTCGTCGTCGAAAGGGTCCAGCGGATCCGTCCAGGTGTCGTCCTGACCGTCCGCGCCTTCCGGTTCGAGGTCGTCTCGCGAGCAGAGGTCGTTCGCGAGGTTGTCGTCGTCACGAGCGCCACACGCGGTACTACCGCGACAGTGCGCGGCTGGCGCTCGAGCATGCAGTTGCCGCCCACACCGCACGCACCAGTCTGCCGACGCAGCGGTGTTCCGCCGTCTCGCACCAGGTGGAGAAGGACGAACGGTTCTGGGTGGCGTCGGCGCTCATGACGCTGTTCCACCACGACGACCGCCTTGGCCGCTTCGCGCAGCTGCTCGAGCGTGCCTTCGACGGACGAGTGCCGGACGGCTGGGAGGGCTGGCGCGACGCGCTGGGCGACCCTGACCGGCTGGAGCTCTTCTTCGAGGTGAACCTGCCCTCGCCGCCCTCGTACAAGGAGGGTCTGGCTCACCGACTCGACCGCGTCGCCATTCTGCCGTGGGTGCGCGCTCGTGGCGTCGCGAGCCGCAACCTCGAGGGGGCCACGAAGCTCGACGCGTTGCTGCTCGCGTCGACGGGCGTCGCGGTCGCGTTCGAGGCGAAGGTGCTGTCCGACCTGTCGAAGGACACCCACTACGACGCGACGCGCAACCAGCTCGCCCGCATCGTCGACGTCGTACTCGAGCCCAACCGCGGACTGCTGTCTGGCCTGGACGAACGTGACCCGGAGCAGACGTACGTCGTGCTGCTGACGCCGGAGCTCTTCCGATCACAGCCACGGTCGCGGCTGTACGGGCATCTGTTCCACGAGTACCGCAGCAACCCGACTGCCCTCCGGGAGGACCTGCCGCACCGTGATGCCGCGACGATCGAAAAGATGAGCGAGCGTCTCGGCTGGGCGACATGGGAGGAGTGTGAGGACGTCGTCACCGGCGCGTGTCGGTGGCTATCGGCGGAGGTTCCGGCGCCTCGCGACGGCAGGTAGGAGTCTGCCGGACGCTCGCGATCGACGGGATGCGCCGTGTCACCCCTTTCGTGCGGCAAGCTGGCTCGGTGACGACGCCCGACGGAATTCGCGATCAGGCGTTGGAGTGGCTCCGACGGGTGACGTTCGACGGCGAGGTCCCCGTCACGCGTGAGCAACTGACCAACGACTTCTCCGTCGACGGCGTGCGCTTTCCTCTCGTCGACACAGGCCGCGGCATCCGCAAGCCCGCTGGCTGGGACGCGGCACTGTCCATCCTCACCGCCGTCGCCAAGGGTGGCGTGCGCCCGTACGAGGACGACATCGGGTCGGATGGCCTGCACCGCTACAAGCTGCGCCGGGACTCCGGCGGGTCGAGTGAGAACCGCGGTCTGCGGCGCGCGATGGAGCGCCGTCTGCCGCTCATGTGGTTCATCGGTCTACAGCCGGGTGTCTTCCAGGCGATCGCCCCCATCTACCTCATCGCCGAGGAGCAGGAGCAGGAGCAGTTCGTCCTGGCGCCAACCGACGAGCTGCTCGTCACGCCTGGCTCCGTCATCGAAGAGGCCACGCGTCGCTACCTGGTGACCCAGACGCGCCGACGGCTGCACCAGCGCGTCTTCGCCGGTCGAGTGATGCTCGCCTACGACGAGCACTGCGCGGTGTGCTCGCTGCACCACCGACGCCTGCTCGACGCGGCGCACATCACCCCGGACACCCATGAGCACGGGCTCCCAGTGGTCACCAACGGCCTGGCGCTGTGCAAGATCCACCATGCCGCCTTCGACAGCAACGTCCTCGGCGTCACGCCGGACTACGAGGTGCGGATCTCGCAGCGTCTCCTCGACGAAGTCGACGGCCCCATGCTCCGGCACGGGTTGCAGGAGCACCACGGCAAGCCGCTCATGCACGTGCCCCGGGTGCGGTCGCAGCGGCCGGACCCGGATCGCCTCCAGGCGAGGTTCGAGGGCTTCTCGGCCGCGTGACCACCGCGAAGGCGCCTGAGCCGACCGAACCGGTCACCCGTGTCCGGTGTCGCTGGTAGACACCCCATATGGCGAAGTACCGCGTGACCCAGTCGGCCGTGACTCAGCTCCTCGAGGACGTGAAGCGGGATCACATCGCCATCCCGGAGCTCCAGCGGCCGTTCGTCTGGGACAGCGTCAAGGTCCGTGACCTCATGGACTCCCTCTACAAGGGCTATCCCGTGGGTTACCTCATCACGTGGCAGTCGGTGGGAGCACACCTGAAGGGCGGCCGAACGGCGGCGCACCAGCAGATCCTCATCGATGGCCAGCAGCGAATCACTGCCCTCAGAGCTGCGGTGGCCGGGCTGAAGGTGATCGACAAGCGGTACCGGTCCGCGCGCATCCGGATCGCCTTCAATCCCGTGGCCGAGGAGTTCGCGACGCTCACGCCTGTCATCGATAAGGACAGCGCCTGGATCAGTGATATCAGCGAGCTCTTCAACTCGTCGTCGACTTTCCGCTTCATCAGCGAGTACTTCGAGGCGAACCCTCAGATCGATCGGGGGAGTGTAGAAGCAAGCCTCGCACGCCTGGAGGCCGTCAAGAACGCCCAGATTGGGATCATCGCGCTCGACGACGACCTGGATGTCGAGACCGTGTCCGAAATCTTCATCCGGATCAACAGCAAGGGCGTACCCCTGTCGAGCGCGGACTTCGCTATGTCGAAGATCGCGACCTACGGAGACCGAGGCCGCAACCTCCGCAAGCTGATCGACTACTTCTGCCACCTGGCCGTGGCGCCGCACGCCTACTCCGACATCGCCGAGAACGACGCTGAGTTCGTGGCTAGCGGCCACCTCAAGTCGATCGCCTGGCTGAAGGATGACTCGGAGGACCTATACGACCCGGCTTACGGTGACGTGATCCGAGTGGTCGGACTGGTCGGCTTCAGCCGGGGCAAGGCGTCGTCGATCGTCAGTGAGCTCTCCGGCCGCGATCCCGAGACACGTCGGGTCGACGAGGCTCGCGTCCCACTCGCCTACGACCGCTTGGAGGCGGCTCTGGGGGAAGTGGTGCGGAAGTACCACTTTGAGAACTTCATCATGATCATCAAGTCCGCGGGGTTCATCTCACAAGACCTCATCGGCTCGAAGAACGCCCTGAACTTCGCCTACGCACTGTACCTGCGCCTGCGTGAGGACGACTCAATGACGGAGGGCGAACGTAAGCGGATCGTCCGGCGCTGGTACGTGATGTCGACGCTTACGGCGCGTCACTCCGGCAGCTTCGAGTCGACGTGGGAGCAGGACATCCGCCGCATCAGCTCGCTGGGTGCGGCCGCCTACTTGAAGCAGATCGAGGAGTCGGAGCTCACCGACGGGTTCTGGACCGTGGCCCTACCGGCGAATCTGGAGACCACGAGCACGAGCAGCCCCTACTTCCAGGCCTTCGTCGCCGCACAGGTGGCTGCTGGGGCTAGGGGCTTCCTCTCAAAGTCCATCACGGTTGCTGCCATGCACGAGCAGTCAGGCGACATCCACCACATCGTGCCGAAAGACTACCTGCAGAAGAACGGCTTTCCCGACCGGCGCGACTACAACCAGGTGGCCAACCTGGCCTTGACCGAGACGTCCATCAACATCAGCATCTCCAACTCGCCGCCCGCGCAATACATGGCCCGGGTACGGCAGCAGATCGAAGAGTCCCGCTTGGTGCTCGGGGAGATTGTCGATGGCGGCGACTTGATGGCAAACCTCCGGGAAAATGCGGTCCCAGACGACATCGAGGCTGTCACCGCGGCTTCGTACCCAGGGTTCCTCGAGCGGCGACGACGCCTGATGGCTGCTGCGATCCGGCGTCACTTCGAGTCGCTGTGATGGCGGCCCCGTTTCCTGCGTGCTCACGTTACTCGCATGGTGCGGTTGCGACACAAATGGACATAGGGCTGGAGTCGGTCGCATGCGCATAGTCTGGGCCGGACAGGATGGCGACGACGGCGACGTGTACGACTTCACGCTGGTGCTTGCGCAGATAGAGGAGTGTCTTCTCGCGGTTCAGAAGGCCGCGGGCATAGACGTTGGTCTTTCCGTGCAGCCGCAAGCGTGCTTGGAAGTCTACATCCGCCGTCGTGGCATACGCGAGGAGGACGGCCCGGAGCTGGACGCGTTGCGTTACCTCATTGCGGCTCGCGAAACACTTCGGCGCGGTCGAGCTGTCATCAACGGCTACTCCCATGGAGGCGACGTTCATACTCTGGCGATTGGACCTGACGTGGCAGCCGCTCCAGAGTACGGCGTCGAGCCTGACCCGTACTTCGACAACGATTGTGCCTCGGCTCGCCAACTCTTCACGCTCGCAGCCCAGATGACCCGCGAGGTGCCGACGCTAGGCCTTCCGGCGTCCGATACCTAGCTAACTGGGCACTACTTTATACAGTCTCTCCTCAGCCCGTCGAAGTTCCCGCTCGACCGAGGCTGCAATGCCGGGGTTATCGATAGTGATGCCGAGTTCGACGTTGCCGTACTCGGCGCTCCACGAAAAGTTGGCGCTGGTGACCACGAGGAACCGGTGGTCTACGCACACTAGCTTCGCATGATTTCGCACTGCCTTGCCCTCAAACGGTCGCGTCTGGAGCACCACCCCCGGCCGCAAGTTCTTTGAGATCTCTGACGAGCTAGGCCCTGACGATCCGTCGCTCGCTCGCGCATCGACGTAGACGCGGAGATCGATCTCCGGTCGACCCGCCGCCGCGCGGAGGCCTTCCCATAGTCCCGACGTCTCCTGGAAGTTGAACGTCGAGCAGACGATTGAGGTTCTTGCGCCGGCCACGAGCCGCACGATCGACGTCGTCAGTGGACTGGTTTGAGCCAAGTGCCCGGGCATTGTCCACAGCGTCCCGATGTCCGTGTCCGCGTCTCGCGCGCCGGCGATGGCCCGCAGGACGACCGCGAGCGTCTGAGGGTCGTGCCGCAACCCGGCGTCGGATGCAAGCCGGGTCACCTCGGGTCGGCGTGCCGGGCCGATGGCAGCGAGTGCACCTGTGAAGCTTTCGCCTGCGACCAGCCTTGCGGCGACTGAATCGGCCTCCGAGACGGTGAGGAACGCACCGAGCGCCCGCACCGCAGTCGCTGCCTCAGCTGAAGAAGCCAAGGCCAACCGCTCCGGGCAGGTCGACGAGGAAGCGCCGGTCTAGGAACCGGTTCGCCCGCTCGCAGGACGTCTCGGACGCCATGGCACAGCAGTGGCAGGCTGCTCCGTGCAGGAAGTCCTCGGGGTCCTTGGGCGTGCGATGGGCACACACCGGATCAGATGAACAGCGGCCGGCACGTTCCAGCGCCGAGGTCACCACCTGCTCAAGTCGTGCTGGCTCGCTCAACTGGACGAGCCCACCCAGGGTGCCGTCGCTGTCGGACGCGGTCGTGCAGATCAGCAGCCCGGCCGCAGGCTCTCGCCCACTGTCGGCCGTCCAGGCGTAGATCCGCTCACTGAGGCTGGCTGCCGAGTAGCCGCACTGCATGGCCATCTCCCGGATGAGCACGTGGGCGAAGGTGTGCACCAGCCAGTAACGGGGAGGCTTGAGTCGCTCGTCAGCGTCGACCTGCTTGGCGGTCTCGGAGTAGCGGCGCTCGAAGTTGCGACGGTGTGCAGCCCGGTGGTCCGCCCAGATCTCACCACCGACGGTCGTCCGCTCCCAGGCGTCGACCGCCTGCTCGTCAAGCTGCAGGAAGATGCCCTCACCTCGATCTTCGGTCGCCACTGCCCAGCGTGGCCGCCTGTCGCGGTTCAACGGCACGAGCCGGGAGGTGAGGTCACTAACGCGCTCCATCTCGTCGATCCGCGTGAAGCCGAGAACCGCGTTCACCTTCCGTAACTTGTCGACGGCGAGCACCCGCGTGATCTGTGGCCGCAGCTGCGGATCCAGGGCTCGGCCGGACAGCATGAGGCCGCTGGGGTCGTCGTGCTGATTGCCTATTGGGTCACGTTGGAGGTAGCGCCACTCCGGCACGAGCAGGTCGACCGGGTCGAAGGCGCGGCGCTGCTCCTCGAGCTCCTCGTCCGAGAGGGCCGGTGCCATTGCCAACGTGATGGCTGCGCTCAGGTCGTCGTCAGACAGGTTGGCGAGCGGTGAGCCGCCCTGTTGCAGCAGCGCCCGCACGAACGCGACGTTGTCGTGGAACTGGGCGAGCTGGTCCCCCAGCGCCGCCTTGAGTGCGTCCCCTCGGCTGGCGACCGCTTCCGCTCTCGACTGTGGCATGACGATGATCGATTGAGTTGCGGGGAACCACAGGTTTGACGCCCCGACGAGCATCAGCCGGACAGGCATCGGGCAGCCCTGGGCCGCAAAGGCGTTCAGGTGCGGGTGCCTACCGCGGCACTTCGGCAGCTTGCCGCGGGCGGCTTCGCCCTGGGCTTCGTTCATGGGCCGCCGGACGTTGCACGAGTCGCAGGAGATCGTCGCCGACGCGCCCTTGCCGCCGGTGCGGTCGACCATCTTCAGGACCGGGAACTCGGCCTTCGGACAGTCATTGCCGTGGTGCACCCACCACGTGTAGGGGAACTCGTCCAGGTGGCCGTCAGCGCACGCGAGCAGGTAGCGAGCAGGGACAGCGGGCCGACGACGGGCTTTGCGGTTCGTTTTACCCGCCCGCCCGTAGCACTTCTCGTGCTCGAAACGGGCTTCGTCCGTCCTGTACGGGTGGGTGTTGGTGTACGTGAAGCGGCTGATCGGACCGAGCAGGTCGCACCCGGTGCAACGCATCCACTGTGGGAAGACCCGAGCGGGGACCCCGAGGTCGTCGCCCTCCTTGGACATGAAGTTCTTCTTGGGCGCCCACGGAAAAGGGCGCAGCTCGCTGACCTGCGAGCCGAGCATCGTCTGCACGGCCTGGAGCAACCGAGGCGCGTGCAGGCTGGGGACACCGTCCCGGCGCCGCCAGATCGTCTCCCAGTCGTCGAGCCCTGCCGGCATGATCGTGAACTGGGGAAGGTCCATGATCGAGCCCGGTCCGTAGGTGTAGAGCAATGACGAAGGACGGGCGGAACCAACCTTGGCGCGGTTCTTGGTCGACTTCTGCGCCGACGCCGTGTCGACGTCGCCGAGCGGGTCCAGGAGGTCGTCGGCGTAGGTCATGGTGGTGTCAGTCATTGACTGCCCCGTTCGTCTCGTCGAGCTCCCAGCCGGGAGCGTCGTCCGGCTCGACGGCGTACAGGCGCTCCTTGATCGGACTCACCAGCAGGTTGATCTCGGGCTGGACCTCTCGCATCGAGTTGGCGACGACGAACGGCGGGCCTGATGTCGCCCCCGCGACAGCGCGGGCGTTGTCCGGGCTGATGAGCAGCGCCTCGTGCTTTCCGTCTCCGGCCTGACGCTCGTACACGAGCGTGAGCTGCTGCTGGCTGAGAGCCTTTCGCCGGTTGACCCACTGGTCCAGCCGGTTCAGCAGGCGCTGACGGGTGGTCTGGGTCGTCGTCGGGCTGGACAGTGTGGCGCGGGCAACGAGCGCGTCTACGAGCTCCTTCACCTGGTCGTACTCGCCTTGGATCCGTCCTGCGCCTCGCTCGGCCGACAGCCCGTCGGCGCGGACGGCGTCGAGCACTCGCGCTGCGCTGACGAGGACGCCGTCGAGGCCGCGCTCGATCGAGGTGACGGAGAAGGGAGTGACGGACAACGCCTCCACCTGCGCGTAGAAGGTCTCGTGGTAGTGCCGGAACTGCTCGAAATGAGCCAGGTCGCGAGGCCGAGCCCAGTTGCCCAGGGTGACGACCAGGCCGGGGCGTGCCGCGTCACGACCCACGCGCGAGGACGCCTGGATGTACTCGGCCGTGTTCTTCGGCTGCCCCACCATGAGCATGAGACCCAGCCGCGTCACGTCGACACCGACCTGGAGCATGGAGGTCGCGAGCACTACGTCGAACGGGTTGGCCGTGCGCGCCTCGACGTGTTGGCCCGCGGCGCGCTGCTCCATGCGGACGCGCTTGCCTTCGGTGGAGTCGTGGTCAGGCGTGAACTGCCGACCCATCTCGTCCAGCGTGCGGGTGATGTCTGCGCTGGCGACACGGGAGGTCAGCTCGGCGATGTTGAGACTGCCGTAGTCGGTCCCCCGTCGCCGCGGCAGCCCGGTCCACGGCCGCCCCTTGCTCAACGCCGTCTGGATGTCGTCGGCCATATAGCGGGCCATGCCGGCCAGCTCCCGCGTGGCGTTGAAGTACCCCACGAGCGTCATGTACGGGTCCGCGCTAGCCCCGGACCGGTCCATGAGCAGCTGTGCCGCCGACATCAGGACCTCGGAGACCCGGATCTCGGCGGAGGTGAGGCGAACCCCCGTGGTGCTGATCCCGATGTACCTGCGCCCAGGTTGCTGCTCGGACACCGCTACCTCGGTCGAGAAGTACGTGTCCTTGACGTCGAGGACCTGCGGGGGGAACACGGTGACGCCGCGCCCGTACAGGCCCCGAATCTGGTCGTTGGCGTTTCGGACGGTCGCGGTGGACGCGACGATCAGCGGCTTGACGCGCTTGCCGCCAGCGGTCGTCCAGGACGTGAGCACGTCGATAGCCACCTCGAACAGTCCGACCGTCGTGCCCAACGCCCCGGTGATGAGATGGAGCTCGTCCTGGATGATCAGGTCCGGCGGACGCAGACGGCTCACGGCATGCACCGCGGCGGCAGGCAAGCCGTCCTTGGCGGGGTGCTTGCTGCCGTCCTTCAGGCTGCACGGCTCGTAGTCGGCGTGCACGTACCCGTGCCGCTCGCAGCGTTGGCGCACGTACCCGAACAGCGACGCCGCTTCGCCCTCTCGAGCCAGACGCGCGAACTTGTCAACCGTGGCGATCACGAAGGCCGGGGCTAGTCGGTAGATCTCCTCGTCCACGGTCAGGACGGGGAGACCGTCATCGACGACGCCACCTCGGGCGAACGGGCACTCGGCGAACTCGTCCCCGCAGTAGACGTGCACCCGCCGGTGCGCGTCGTCGCCCAGGACGTCCCTGGCCTCGATGCGTGTCCCGCACCACGGGCACCGTTGCAGTTGCAGGACGGTGAGGCGGTGCCGCCGGCCGTCGTTGACGTTCGCGAGCTGCTCAGCCGCCTCGGGGTACCGCTTGGGGGACACGTCGGTGCCGACCCACAGGCCGATACGGAAGGGCTCCGTCCCCCAGGTGGCCTCGTCCTCGCGGCGGGCCAGCTCGGCGGCGCAGACCAGGGTCGTGGCGCGTTGGAACTGCTGAGCGGTGAGCAGTCTGAGGGTGTAGCGCATGAGCACCGCCACACCGGCGCGGCCGTCCACAGGCCCGTCGACGCCGGTCACGATGCCCTGTCGGCGCCGTACCGCGAAGGTGAAGGCCGCGAGGCCGAGGTACGCCTCCGTCTTGCCGCCGCCGGTGGGGAAGAACAGCAGCTCGACCTTGCCCAGGTCGTCTCCCGACCGGCGGTCCAGCTCCGGCCGCGACAACGACTCCAGCTGCATGAGGATGAAGGCGAGCTGGAACGTACGCCAGGAGTGTGCCCTCGGGCCCTTCGCGAGCACGCGCTCACGTGCCGCGTCCCGTCCGAGCGTGGGCAACGCGGCTCGCTCCTCGGCGACCTGGGACTGGATGCGCTGGTCGGCCATGACCCGGTTCATGAAGCGAAAGCACCGCAGCGCCTCGGGATCTGCGAGCAGGTGCGTCAGGCCTGACTCCAGCTGCGTGCAGACCCGACGGGCGTCATGTAGCGCGTCGTGGGCGTCGTCCTTCAAGTGCGCAGGGAGCGCGGCTGCGAGTCCGTCCTGGGTGTCGAGCCATTCCCGGTAGCCCGTGATGATCGGTCTGAGGCCCGCGTCCACCTCTGCCGGAGACGCCTCCGCCAGCCGGCGCATGTCCAGCAGCGCTCCGTCGATCTCGGTAGCGAGCGTCTGCGGGGTCTCAGACACTGGTAGCCAGGTGGTCCACACCCGACTGGCGCGGCGCGTGCCGGGCTGCTCGGACCAGTCGGCCGAGCAAGTGCGTCCGTGCGCGAACTCAAGCCGGTCCCGGTACTGCAGGTTGAGCCGGCGGAGCTCGTCGTCCCGCTCGAATCGGGTGTCGGCAAGGACGTCCGTCACGGGCAGGAAGGCGGCTTCGCCGTCAGTCTCAACGTAGAGCTTCGTCTGGAACAGCCAGGCGTTGACGGGGATGCGGCTGGGAGTCTCGCGGTCGTTGCACAGCGCCACCTCGATCAGACGGCGGTCGCGGTCAGGGTCGTCCATTACGTCGACGCGAAGCACGACGTCGTCCTGGAGGGGGTACTCAGCGGTCGTCGCGGGCGACAGGTCGGCGACGGTGACGACGACCGGCTTCTCTACCGGGGTGCGTCGGAAGTGGCGGATAGCAGCGCCGCCCTTGGACACCTCGCCGCTGTCGAAGGGGTTGTACACGCCCCAGGACGCTCGCACGGTGAAGGTCGGGAGGTCGGCGGGGATCTGAAAGCGCAGCCCCATGGAGGCGGGGATCATCAGGCCACGCCGCTGTGGCTGGTCATCTACGGCGTCCTCGTCGGACTCCGCCGTGGTGTCGCCGACCGCCGTCACCGGGACTCCGCGACCCTCGGCTGCGTCGGCTGCGTCGCCCACGTCCGCAGCAGGCTCGTCGGAGCCTGCCTGAGCGGGGTCTGCTTTGCCTGTCAGGCGGACGGGCGCGATGCGGCCGACGAGGTACATCGAGTCCGGCGGGGCTTCGATGACCTCCTCGTCGCCGCGCGAAGGCCCGAGAAGTTCTCGCTGGAGGATGTCGGCAAGATTCTCCCGATCGGTCCACGACCGGCCGTCGGGTGCGTGGCTGAGCTCGTAAGACGGTGTCTTTCGGGGAGGCACGACTGGGTCGCGGGGCGGCACCGGCGTCTCGGTCACTCCTCGACCTCCGTGTCGTCTGAAGGAGGCGCGACGTCGCCCTGCCGAGCCGCGCGCCGGTGGTTCTCCTCCAGCAACCGATCGAGGATCTCGACCCTTGCCGCCGGGCTCACTGTCCAGCGCTCCATCTGACGGTAGGTGTGGAAGCCGTGGTCGAGCGGTACGTCGTCCCAGCCGTAGGCAGCCATGACTGCTTGGTCCAACTCGACGTGGACCTCACGCATGCGGCCCACATCGGAGTCTGAGGTCATAGAGATGGCAGGGTCGTTCACCCGATTGTAAAGCTGAGTTGCCCCAATGTCTCGGCTCAGCATCAATTCGCGTCGTTCAGTATCCAGTGTGCGACCGACTGAACAGAGGAGCGCCGTCTCCTCGGGACGTGGAAAAGTTTCGAAGACGTCCGAAGGTGTGTAGCGAGGATCCAACCTTAGCCCTGAACCGTACTTTACTGCCCACAACTGATGCAGGCTCGACGACAACACGGCTTGGTCTGCATAGGAATCGGTCGCGAAGACGCACAAGGAGTTGCTTAGCAACTGCTTCGCCGACACGCGCATAGGCATCAGAGTCTTGCTAACAACCGTCAGGGCGAGCACTTCGTTGAGACGCGCGATAGCAGCCCGCATGCGGGGAGCCTTGTCACCGTGTTGCCACCATTTCTCCCGACGTGCCTTCATGTTGTCCTTCTCGCGCACGGGGCGAACTTCATCACGAACTCGCGCGAAGGGCAAAGAAAATCTGGCTGCAGCTGCCTCGTCTCGATCAAAAAAGTCAATGACCCAGCGCGACGCCGAGCAGTCGGGGCGACCGTAAAGGTCATCGCCGCCCAAGTATGGAGTCAGAACCAATTCGTTGTTCCTGTCGGTGGCAATCCAGTCATCGACTTCGCTCTTGTCAATCACGAAGCCCATTCCGATTAGGAAACCTCCCTTGAAGGCGATCCCGCTATTTGCGGCCAGACGAGCCGGAGGGCCTGCGGTTCGTCCCTCCGCTTCGAGGAGTGGACTGATGCGAGCAACTGGGCGATCATCTGAATAAATCTGCGCTTGCTCGCCGAGGGGCCCCAGGCGGCCCCATACCGCAGCGTATTCTAGGTTGGCGCCTTTGGCGGGCCACCTCCTGGACTGGATAGACCTAGTGATCGAGAATCCCTGCGCAACCATTCGGCTTAGGCCTACGTCGCGAGTGTCGCCTTGGGCCAGCGTGTTGGTGGCGATCAACCCAAGGCTGCCACCTTGTGTCAGCAATTGTGTAGCTCGAAGAAAGAAGTAGGCAACCAGGTCTGCTGCCCCTCTCGTTCCGTCTGAGATGACATTAATCAACCAGTCACGAGCGTTGGCTCCCATAGCATTGGTCAGTTTGAATCCGCCCAGGAAGGGAGGGTTCCCGATAACCGCGTTAAAGCCTCCGTGTGTCATTACATCGGGCACCACAAGTGCCCAATGCAGCGGCTTCCACCTGAGGTGGTCGGTCTCCACTGTTGGGGTCAGCCCGCTCTCGATGATCGCGTCAAGCATCCTCGGGTCGGCTTCACCGTGTTTCGGGTAAGCAAGTCCCGCTGCGATTCGAAGGTTCTCATACGCCTCCTCGAGGGCTCGCCCCTTTTTGCCTCCGACAATCAGGCCTGCGGCGACCACGGCATCAGCAATGGTGGAGAGCTGGCCCGTCAGTTGTTGGTAGTCGTCCCACTGTCGACGCTTGGATACGGCAGACCGTTGGGGGTCGTCGTTATCGATCTCGGAGGCGAGGCGCTGGCGCAGGCTAACCGCGCGCGCGATGACGGCGTCCACCTCCAGGCGCTCCGTCCAGCCCCCGTCCGCGGTCTGATAGAACAATGTCGCAGCCTTCGCCTCCCCGGGCCGGATGTGCAGCGCCCGAAGCTGCTCCAGGTCGGTGAGGCCCAGGAGGGAGTTGCCGAGTAGCACTTTGTCGTCGACGAACGAGAACGGCAGCTTGGGGTCGAGGGACACGAGCCAGAGCGAGAGCTTGCACATCTCGACTGCCATGCCGTTGATGTCAGCGCCGTACAGGCAGTTGGCCACGACCTGGCGCACAGCCCGTGTCTTCATCTCCTGGGAAGTGCCACGCGCGACGCCCTCGCGGTGCCACGCCTCGAGGAGCCGTTCGCCCAGGTACTCCGCGGCCGCCACGAGGAAAGCCCCAGAGCCGCAGGCTATGTCGGCGACCTTGAGGTCGAGGATCTCGTCGGAGCTGAGCAACTGCCACTGATCGCGCTCAGCCGTCTGGTGCGGTCCCGGTCGGTAGACGAGGGGTTCCAGCGCGTGCAGGACTACCTCGCGAGCAAGCGACTTGGGCGTGTAGTGCGCGCCCGACGTCGCCCGTGATGGGGTCTCGACGACGACGAGTCCGCCGGCCTGGAACACCATCGGCCGGTCGCGTAGGTCCCGGCGGATGATGCCGATGTAGGGCCTCAACCGTTCGATGAGCCCGCGGTCCCGGGTCACCGCGAGCAGGGCGCGGTCGACGTCGTCCATCTGGTCGCCAGTGCGCAGGGCTTTGGTGATCGCCGCCTTCGAGGCCGGAGTCGCGCCCGGCTGAGACGCCTTCACCGTCGCGATGATGGCCTCCGCCAGCCGAGTGTCGTCCTGGTGCAGCTCCGCCAGGTCGTCGAGAGCGTCAAGGGTCATCTCTGGCTCGGCGCCGGCAGCCCCGATCAGCCCGACGGTCACGTCGTCGACGTCGGCGCACGAGTAGCCGAGCAGGCCCTCGTAGATGTAGCCGATCTGCTCCACGTCTACCGCGCGGAACGAGATCCGCCGGGCGGGCTGGCCCTTGAGCTGGGCGACCTGGACGGATCGCAGCACCTCGAGCATGACGCGGTCGCTGACCGGCACGGCGAGCACACCGCGCTCGTCGCGGGCGGTGAGGAACGGGAACCGCGCGCTGTCGAACAGCGATCCACCGTACGACGGCAGGCGCATGTCCTCGAACGTCGCGCCGGCGTACAAGGCCCGCGACGTGGCCAGAAGCCGGTGCCAGGTCAGGGCCGTGGCGTCGAGCGACTCTGTCCCCTCCTCGCGGGCCCGGGCGTCCAGAACGTCCAGCTCACCGCTGATGCCGTAGCCCATCGTGAACAGGCGTCCTTGCGGCAGGAGCGAACGCTCCTCGGCAAAGAGCAGGAATACGACCCGCATCATCGCGGTGACGGCGGCCTGGTACACGAGGTCACGGTCAACTGGAAGCGGGTCAGGGCTACCACGTCGCCGGGCGTCCTGCGCTGCCTCTGCGAAGGCGCTGACCAGAAGCTCCACCGCACGACGGACCTGCGTCCCCAGCGCCTCGGTGACGTCCTCGGCGGCCGTCACCGACTCCAGGAAGAGCTGTGCTGTCCGGTCCTCCGGGGCGCCACCGACGAGCTGCCTGGGAGACAGGAGCGCGAGGAAGGCGTCGCGCACGTCGGGCTCCTCGACCCAGCGTTGAGAGTCGACGACCCCGCTCGCGACCATGGTGTCCGCCTGCGCGCTCACCAGCGCCCACCAGCGCCCATCCGTGACCACGGCCAACGGCACCCCCGACGCACGGAGCACGGCCTCGGCTCGGTCGATGGGGCACGCGGCCCACCCGTCGTCGACCACGTCGTGCAGCGAGTCGCAGGGATCGGCCAGAAGGACTAGGGCGCCGACGGTGTCACCCCGGACCAGGGCCCAGTCCGGCTCGACGGTCACCACGCGATTGGGCGACGTTCCACGAGCCTGCGCCGCCGGTGTGTGCCTCAGGTCGAGCTTCAACCCCTCGGCCCAGCCCGCGACGTCGCGCACCACCGTCTCTGCGAACGCGTCCCGCGCCGCACGCAGGGCCTCGATATGTGCGGGCTCACCTGGTTGTGCGTCCCAGGTGTCCCAGGCGCGCTCAAAGGTCGATTTGGCATCCACGAGAGTGGCGCGGGTGGACGAAGAGATTTGTGGCATGCCTTGCGGCCAGACGCGCTTCAGCGCGGGGACGGCCAGGAACGGTCCGTCCGTGTCGACGAGTTCGAGCCAGCGTCGATGCTGCTCGGTGCCGCTGGGGGCGGTGACGCGACGTCTCATGCCAGTTCTCCTTGACGAGCGTCCCGCGGGGTAAGCGCGAACACCACGGCGGCGGCCGAGACGTGCGGGCGAATGTCGGTGTAGCGCTCCTGGATGGCCGCGACCTCACGCGCCTCCTCGTCGGCGAGCGTGGCAAGGCGATCCTCCATGGCGCGGATGTCGCGACGGACCTGCGCGAGCTGTTCTGTGGGCCACAAGGTGGATGCCTCCTCGGCCTCGATCGCACGTAGTCGCGTCTGGGAGTCGTGGAGGTTGCGCCGGAAGGCGCCGAAGATCTCGCGGGCGCGCGTCACGTCGGACTGCCTGCGTGACTCCAGCCGCTCCTCCACCGCCCCCTGATGCCGCTCGGCACGGCCAGTCATGGCCGTGAGTAGCCGGGAGCGCAGGCGAGAGCCGTCCTGGTTCCACTCGGCAGACAGCTGCGCTCGGATCCGGTCGTCGGCCAAGGTCAGGCCCTGGCCGTCCAGCGTCTGCTCCAACAGCTGCTCGACCTTGCTCTCGGCCATCGCCTGGCCCCTCACCCGGATGCCGGTGAGGAACACCTCCTCGTGCAAGCGAACGCCACCGCGACCCACGAGCACCAGCCGCGACACCGCAGCCACGCACGACTGCTCGATGCCGGGCACGACCACGGCCGTCACCCGGCTCATCGCGGAGTCGGCGCTGAACAGCGAGCTGCGCAGGATCCGTCCCGCCTTCTGCAGCAGGGCGTGACCGAGGTGCACGTGCACCACGTCGCTCCGGCCGGACTGGCCGTCGTCGAACGTGATAGGCCGCCAGACTCCAGGCTTCAGGCGCGTGTCCAGCCCGCGCAATGCCGGCTGCCACGAGGAGCCCAGCGACGGCACCTGGAACACCTCGGCGTCGGAGTAGTCGTCGCCGATCTCGACGAGCTCAGGCTGCGCCGTGAGGGAAAGGGCGGTGTCGACGACGCGGCGAGAGTTGGCAGGCGTCAAGTGCATCGCTGCCTTCCGGTCGGCGTACGTGCGCGACAGCTCCGTCAGCTGCCTATTGAGCTCCGCGCTGCCGGCCAAAGCTCGGCCGATGATGGCGTTGCCGTCATCGGCAGGTGTCTTCGTCCGCACCGACCTGAGGCGGCTGAAGTGGTTCTGCACCTGGGCGTCGATGACCTGGTTGACCGAACCCAGGTCCCTGGCGATGGTGCCGACCTTCTCCGCGATCCGGCGCATGAAGTCCATGTCTGCGCCATAGGTGGTCGAGGCCCGGTCGGGCTGGAAGTGGTAGATCTCCGGGGTGTGCTGCTGGCCGTAGCGGTCGATGCGGCCTATCCGCTGCTCAAGGCGTGATGGGTTGAACGGGATGTCGAAGTTGACGAGCCGGTGGCAGTACGCCTGCAGGTCGATGCCCTCGCCTGCGGAGTCCGTGGCCACCAGTACGCGGATCGGCTCCTTGTCCGGGCTCTCGCTGAACCGTGCGCGCGTCTGCTCACGCTGCTCGGGGTCGGTCGAACCCCGGATGGTGTCCAGGACCGGTCCGTAGCCGCGCTGCTCCAGTACGCCGACGATCCACTCCAGGGTGGTCGCGTACTCGGTGAAGATGACGACCCGCTCGTTGGACCACAGACGCCCGTCCGGTCTACACACCGCGTCGAGGAAGGTGACCAGGGCCCTGAGCCGGGAGTCCGGTTGGTTCTCGTACCCCTGCCCCCACGCGACCAACTCAGCGATCTGCTGGGGCGAGGCGGCCACCAACGGGTCTGAGCCCTTGCTTTGTCGGAGGGCCGAGAACTCCGGTTGGTCGGAGTGCCCCTCCTCCTCGTCGTCCTGTTCGCTGCCGAGGACCTCCGCGTAGTAGTCGTCCTCGTCGTCGAGGTCCGGCAGACGACCACTTGAGCCTGAGCTGTCGTAAAGCGACATCGTCATGGCGAAAGCCCAGGAGCTGGACAGGAACCGCTTCTTCAGCAGCATGGAGACGATGTCGCCGGAACGGCCACGGCCGTTGGCACGGGCGGACTCTTCCAACAGCGAGGTCAACGACTCAAAGGCTGCCTGCTCGTCGTCGCTTGGGGTGAACAGGATGGACTTGATCTGGCGAGGCTGGAACTGCTTATCGTGGAGTTCGGTCTTGAGGCGACGAACGGTCACGTCTGCCAACGCCTTCTCGTCGAGCGTTGCCCCTCTGCTGAAACGGCGGTCGTCGATCATCTCCAGCAGCGCCGTGAAGGACTCGGAGTGCCCGTTGTGCGGTGTGGCACTGAGGAACAGGCGGTGCTCGCAGACCATCGCCAGGTCGCGTGTGGCGATTGTGCGGGCGCTGTCCACTGCGTACCCGCGCCCACCACCCACGGCACTCGGGCTCGACGGCGCGACGTGATGGGCTTCGTCGACCACGAGCATGTCGAAGGCGAAGCGGCGGGCTGAGTTGATGTCGCCGACCTGTGCGTAGACGTCCCGCAGCAGCCGCTGCGCACGCAGGGACGGCAGCCACGCCATGCTGACGATGACGCGAGGGAACAGTCGGAACGGGTTGGCGTTCAGCCCGTGGCTGCGGCGGACGTCGGACATCAGCGCGCTGTTGACGATGACGAAGTCCAGCCCGAACTTCTCCCGCATCTCGTCCTGCCACTTCAGCGACAGGCTGGGCGGGCACACGATGACCACAGAGCGCGCTCGGTGCCGCAGCAGCAGCTCCTGGATGACGAGCCCGGCCTCGATGGTCTTCCCTAGGCCCACGTCATCAGCTAAGAGCAGGTTCGTCCTGGGGGCTTGCAGCGCGCGTCGCAGCGGCTCGAGCTGGTACGCCTCGACGTTCGCGCCGCTGCGGAACGGCGCCTGGAACGACTTCTCGTCGGCAGACGTCACAGCACCCCAGCGCACGGCGTCGACGAACGCCGCGAGCCGGTTCGGGTCGTCGAAGCCATCAGCGGTGATGGCCTCAGGGAGGCCCTGGTCCGGCGCGACGGTCTGGCCGACCTCCAGCTCCCAGACCACGTCGAGCTCGGTGCCGAGGCGGTCCTCGTCCAGAGACTGAAGCGAGACGACGTGGTGGGTGCCTGCGACGCCCTCGTCGGCCGGGCTGCGTGTCAGGCCCTGCTCGCGGACGTCGGCGACGGCCCACGTGGAGCCGCGGACCTCGACGACCTGGCCTGGTTCGGGCACGGGCGGGACGCCGTGTTGCGTTGCCGGATGTGGTGGTGCCGTGGTCACGAGTGGAGTCCCTTGAGTAGTGACGATCTTGAGGAGGGAAGTGATGCCGGGTCTAGAGGGGTTGATAGCCAGGCGGAAAGTCGAGGCCGTACTTCCGGACGAGCCGAACGGTCTGACCGTGTCGGATGCCGTTCTTTGCCGTGGCGCCCAGCATGGCTGCGCTGAGACCGGCACCTGTGACAATGGAAACCACGGGGATGGCCTTGCTCACCGCGGAGACGGAGACTGTCGGTTTGGTCGACAGGGTCTTCAACAGCTTCTCCGTGGCGGCGATCAGGCGGTGATCTGTCCGCAGTTTCATGCTCCATCGCTGCCGTCCGGCGATCGCCTCGAAGGCCTTGCCCGACGCCCGGAACGTCGCCGTCTTGCCCCCCTCGCTCGCCAACCCCTCCACCTGCGTGTGCAAGGAGCCTCGCACGATGCGGTGCAGCAGTTCCTCGTACTCCTCAGCGGAGTCGTCGAAACCGTAGGCGTGCAGTGTGCGTGTCGCCAGCGCGTTGGAGAGGGCGTGCACGACTAGGACGTCCAGCGTCACCGCAGCTGCGATGCCTGCTACGGGGACTAGCGCTAGCGCACCCATCGCCGCACCCTCGCCGGCGCCCACTGTTCTCCAGTGCAGGGGCATACGACGCGTGACCTCATCCAACTCCTGCATGTCGAGCAAAGCGAGGCTGTTGAGAGCGCCCACGTCTCGGCTGCGTTCACGGTGGTGGCTGAGAACCTCCTCCGGATCCATCAACCGTGCCGTCCACGTCGCGACCAAGTCGAGCAGCTCGACCGCAGCGTCCGCGACGGGCCGAAGAGTCAGGTCCGCGGCACGTCCCGCGGCTCTCTGCACGCCATCGGGCACCCGTGAAACGGCGTAGTCGACTCCACGGGCGGCGCCGCTACCGGCCTGTCGTGCGGCGGACGTGACCTTCTCGAAGGCTGCCGGTGGCCGAGACTTCTTCTCCCAGTGGACGGTCAGAGCATTCCAGCGCTGCAACTCATAGGCCGACATGCCCGCGAGGAGATCACCGTGACGAGAGGACACCTGATTGCTCCTTGAGTCGTCCTGCGTGCAGCGCATGTGTCAGCGCCGAGTCCACGCGCTCGCGCACGCCGGGTGTGAGTCGCTTGCCACCGAAGCACGCGAGTGCCTCACGCAAGAGCTCCTCGCGCTCGAGGCCGAAGCCGGCGACGCACAGCGCCCGCATGGCGTTGCCGATCTCCCACAACGGCACGTCTTCGATTGGCCGCGGGTTGTCGGGGGTCGAGGTCCGGAACCCCTCCCAGCGCTCCGTGTCCCTGCCTTGCGGCCAGAAGAAGCTCGGCTCGTCACCACCCCGGAGCTCGGTCGGGACGGTCGCGAGGATCGACCGGATGCGCGACTCGTTGAGTCGCGTGAGGTCGTAGGCGGCCGCCACGCTGCGAGCAAGCCGCACCTCATGGATCGGTCCCTCGGCTGCGATCACCTCGAGCGCGACGTGCCGCACGGCCGCCGTTGCCCGCGCGTGCGGCAGCGCGTCGAGCCACGACCGGTCACCGACCAGACGAGGGGTCCACGCGACGAAGGGTTCGGCGCCAGGCAGGGCGGCTGGCGCTTGTTCTCGCACGACCGAGCGGACGGAGGGATCGACAGTGGCCCGCACGGTCGCCGGCTCGGCGGAGCGCAGCGCAGCCGCGGGCCTGACCGCGGGTGCCTGCGGTGCGCTCGTGGTCCACTCGGCCGCCGCGAGCGCCCGCTCCAGCCGCCCTACGACCGCGTCGGAGTCGGCGACCCACTCCGGCAGCCACACCCGCTCCACGGCGGGCCACCCCATGAGCCGCGACAGGACCGCGACGGGCAGGCCGTCACGGTCGCCGACCGTCTGACGTCGGGCCCACGCCGGTCCGTCGAGCAGCACCGCAAGGCGCGGTCGTCCGGGCTCGCCTGCGCGGGCGACGCTGATGTCGACGCGGAAGTCGGACAGGCCGACCTCCGTCGTCACGACGTGCCCGCGGGCGCGGAGCGCCGCGGCGATGGCGTCTCGGTGCCGGTCGACGAGGCCAGCGCGACGACGCGCCTCGGTCTCGTCGGCGCCCGCTGCGGCGAGGTCGAGGTAGGCGCGCAGGTGCTTGATCCCGACGGCCGCGGTTTCCTCCGTGCGCAGCTGCGCCGGGTCGAAGGAGCTGAACACGACGACCTGCCGGCGCGCACGGGTGACCGCCACGTTGAGGCGCCGCTCGCCGCCGCCACGGTTGAGCGGACCGAAGTTCAGCGGCAGCACACCCTTGTCGTTCACGCTGAACGCGGTCGAGAAGAGGATGGTGTCCCGCTCGTCGCCCTGGACGTTCTCGAGGTTCTTGACGAACAGGCCGTCGGGGTCCTCGAGCGCGTCGACGAAACGCTGGTCGCCGCTGTCGCGCAGCAGCGCCTCGATGTAGGCGCGCTGCTGCACGTTGAACGTGACCACTCCGACGGACGGGTGGGTGCCGTCCGGTGACGCGTCGAAGCGGCGCCGGATCTCCTCGACGACTGCCTCCGCCTCGACCGGGTTGGTGCGCAGCAGCTTGCCCTTGCCCGTGCGGTTGAAGTGACCGTCGACCCGTACGAGCGAGATGCCGTGGCCGCGCGGGCCAGGGTCGGCGTCGCCCGACCTCGGCGCGGGGAACGACGAGAGCCGCTGGTCGTAGTAGTGCTGGTTGCTGAACGAGATGAGCGACTCGTCCTGGCTCCGGTAGTGCCACGACAGCCACTGCTGGGGCACGCGCGCTTGGACCGCCTCGGACAGGATGCTCTCCTCGTCCTCGACGGCGAGCAGGCCGTCCGGAACGGCGTCCTCGTCGTCGGAGATGCCCGCCTCCGCGAACGACGTCGGGGGCATCTGCTTGCTGTCGCCGACCACGACCACCGAGCGAGCCCGTCCCATCGCCCCGATTGCGTCCGCGACGCGGATCTGGGACGCCTCGTCGAACACGACCAGGTCGAACAGCTCCGCCTGCACGGGGAAGAAGCGGGCCAGCGAGTCCGGGCTCACGAGCACGCACGGCATCACCTGCGTGATGAGGGCGCCGTACTGCTGCAGCAGGGCGCGGACGCCGAGCCCGCGCCGCTGCTTGTTGAGCTCCCGCTGCAGCGCTCCAACCTGGCCGTGACCAGTCCTCGGGTCGAACGACCGGGAGTCGACGGCGCGCCGCGGCAGCTCCTGCACCATCAGGTCACGCACCGACTCCGAGGCGGTGACGAAGCGCCGGATGCTCCGTTCGTGGGCGACGGCGTCGAACGCGTCGAGGCCGGCGGCGGCCCGCCGTTCGACGAGCGACGTGCGGGCGACCCCGCGGTCGAAGGCCTTGACCGCCTCGTCGGCGGGGACGGCCCCGACCTCGAGCGCCCGCGCCGCCTCGTCCAGTCCCTCGCTGCGCAGCGCGGCGAGCTCGGCGAGCAGCGCGACCCAACGGCGGACGGGGAGCAACTGCTCGTCAGCGGCGTCGCGGCTTGCGCGGGTGCGGTCCCACGCCCGTACGAACGACAGTTCGTCCGACCAAGTGGCGAGGCTGATGTCGTCGACGTCGCAGGCGGCCAGCAACTCCGCGACGGCGTCACGAAGCGCCGTGAGTCGGGTCGCGGTGTCGGGGTCGCCCGGGCCGCGCTGGTCGAGCCACGCACGGACGGCGTCGGTGAAGCCGGTGGCCGCGCCGTCGCGCCTGGCGATCGACCGGCCCGCCCAGCGGAGCCACTGCACCTGGCGTTCGAGGAGCCCGCGGCCCTCCTCCGTCAACGGGTTCCACCCTTGCGGCACAGCGACGCCTGGGACCCGGCCGGCCTGGTCCGCGAGTCCTCGGACCGCACCCTGCACCTGCAGCAGCGCGCCGGTCAGGGCGACGAGATCCTTCGGGCGGACGGCGGCGCCAGGGCGAAGCACGGGCGACAGTTGCTCGGCCACCGCTCGCAGGCGCTTCTTTCGGCCCCAGAAGCCGGACGCGGCGGCGGCTTGAGCCTGCCCGTGGATGTCGGCGAGCGGTAGGTCCATCGCTGCGGGGGTGACGACGTCGAGACCCGGGTGGGTGGCGGCGACGAAGGCGCCGATCTCGCGAGCCAGGGCCTCGTTGGACGAGTCCCACGCCGGCTGCTGGGTGCTGTCGAGGTCTTGCAGGGTCACCGATGTCGCGCCGGCCAGCCCGACGAGTGTGTCGAGGTCGTCCAGTCCCCGGACTTCGGCGACGGCACGGGCGAGCGGCCCGGCGACGGCCAGCCGGTCGAGTGCGGTGTCGACGGCCCGGACCGACCGTCCGATGCGCTCTGCCTGGCCGTCCGCCAGCGTGGTGCAGCGGACGAAGCCCCACGGGTGCAGCGCCGCCGGACGAGCCGGATCGGCGACGTCGGGGAGCAGACCAAGCCGGTGCCGGATGGCGTGGACGGCGTCCTCGCCACGGGCGAGGACCCGCGGCGGCACCTCGAGGACGGAACCGTCGCCTAGGGCGAGCTGTGCCGCGTGGGCGGAGTACATCGAGTGACCCGCGGGGTTCGTCTCGTGCAGCCGGGTCGCGTAGCGGGTGAGGTGACGCCGCGACGTGCGCAGGTCCTCCTCGCTCGCAGCCAGACCGTGGGCGTCGACGTCGACGGCATGCTCGAGCGCGGCGAGGATCTGGGCGCGCACCTGCGCCGGCTTGCTGCCCTTGTCGTGCAGGTCGAGCGAGAAGGGACCCATGCCGACGGCGTCGAGCCGCTTCTGCACGACGTCGAGCGCGGCCCGCTTCTCCGCGACGAAGAGCACGCGACGGCCGCCGGCGATCGCCCGGGACAGCAGGTTCGTGATGGTCTGCGACTTGCCGGTGCCGGGCGGACCCTCGAGGACGAGGGTCTTTCCGGCAAGGGCGTCGGCGATCGCCCGCAGCTGCGACGCGTCCGCCGAGATCGGACACTCGGCGGCGAGCTCGTCCAGGTCGGTCGTCACCTCGCCCTCGACGGGGTCGACGAACGGTTCCGTCGGAGTGTGGACGAGGTGGGAGACGAGCGGGTTGGCGATCATGGTGTCCCAGTGCTCGTCGAGGTCCTTCCACAGCCGGAACTTCGCGAACTGCAGGATGCCGAGGTGCGCCGTGGTCTCCACGCGCCACGGGCGGCCCGCCTCGGCGACGGCGACGCGCACGGCGTGCAGGGCGGCGTCGAGGTCGCTGCCCGCGTCGTCCAGGGCGGGGTCGGCGAGGCCGGGGATGTGGACGCCCAGCTGGCCGAGCTTCTCGAGCAGGCAGTAGTTGGGGGTGCTCGTGCCGCTCTCGTCGAGCTCGATGCGGTAGGCGTGCTGTCGGGTCGCGCTGCGCAGGGTCACCGGGACGAGGACGAGCGGGGACCGCAACGGCTTGCCCTCCCACTCCCACGCGAGCATGCCGAGCGCGAGGTAGAGGTTGTTGGCCCCGGTCTCCTCGACGATCGTTCTCGCCTTGTAGGCGAGGCTCCGCATGCGTGTCGCGTAGGACCCGCCGGACACGTCGCTGAAGACGGCGCGCTTGGAGTGCAGCAGCTCGGCGAGCTGGTCCTGAGGGAGGTCGCGCCCGAACCGGATACCACGCGCCTCGGCGATGTGGTCGACACCGTCCGACGGCCAGAGGGACAGGGCGCCCGAACCGTGGAGCAGGTCCTCGACGCGGCCGAGCTCGCCGTCGGGGACCGCCAGCGCGATGCCGCTGCGGTCGGTGAAGTTGATGAGGCGGTTGCGGAGGCTGAGGTCGAGCAGCGCGTTCTTCCACTGCGCCACGCGAGGCGGCACCGGGGCGGTTGACATCGTCCCGCTCGACGTCTGGTGCCGGGGGAGCGGGACCGCCGCCGGCGGGCTGCTGTGCACCGCGGGGACGTACTCCACGACGGTGACCTCACCGGTCGCGTGCTGCGCGACGGCGGGGAGCGGGACGACGCCGCTGCGTCGCGCCGTGTAGACGTCGACAACGGCCAGCACCTCCTCGAGGTCACCCGTCAGGTACCTCGCGAACGGGGGCCGGTGCGTCTCCGCGAAGGACCTTGCGCGCTCGCCGTCGGTCACCATCGTCGTCTCGACGAGGCGGACGCGACCCACGTCGATGAGGTTGACGACGTCCGAGACGTCGGTGTGGGCGATGTTGACGAGGGCGTCCTCGGTCCGCCAGTAGCCGAGGAACGCGTGACCCTGCACGACCCACAGCAAGGGGCGGATGCCGGCCTGCTCGAGAGCGGCAGCAAGGACGACGACGGTGTCGAGGCAGGTCCCGAGTCGCCCTTCGAGCACCTCGCGAGGCGTCCGGACGAGCTGCCCGACCGACCCCCAGCTCGCCGGTGGTTCGGCGTACCGGATCGCGCGAGCGCGGGCGGCGTCGAAGACGGCTTCCGCGATGGCGTCCACCCGCTCGGCACCCGACTGGTAGCCCTGGATCGACGAGCTGCCCGTGCGCGCCTTGAGCAGATCGCCCGCCTCGGCGACGAGCGCGGTCACCGCCGGGTCGTTCGGCATGACGAACGCGGGGAGGAGCTCGAACGAGAGCTGCGCGGGACGCGCCAGCCAGTGGCGCGCCGGGAGGACGAGGAGGTCCTCGGACACCTCGGCGACGAGCTCGCCGTCCGCCATCAGGCGCGCGGTGAGACGGCCGGGTCGCCTCTCGGCGACGTCCTTCATGCGCGCGGGGTCGAGCTGCAGGCGTACGTCGTCGACCACCGTCCGGGCCCCCGCCGCGAGGTCGACGATGCTGCGACAAGTCCGCGTCAGCACGCCGCTCTCGTCGCTGATGGCGACGTCGAGCTCGGCGCCGCGCAGGTCGACCGTCGACGTCAGGGACACCTCGTCGACGACTGGGATGCCGTTGTGAGCCATCGCGTAGCTGACGACGGGTGTGCACTGCGTGGTGACGGTGACGGGCGAGCCGGTGTTGCCGAGCACGTGGTTCCTTCCCCCGGGGCTGGTCGCGCACAGTGTGCTGCAGGTCTCGCTCCGTGCGCGCCGAATCGAGCGGATCGGTGGCAGTTCGCTGCTGTACCGGTTGAACGCCACGTGGACGTGGACTCGGCAGATCCGGCAGCGGTGCAGAAGAAGACCTTCTCCCACGGGCTGGGCCCTGGGCCGGTGGCAGCTACGTCAGGGCGCCTCCGTGGCCCGAATGCACTCGTCTTCGCCGTGCAGCTACGCAGGCGCTCCCGCCCATCGCCCGATGGGTCGACCCTGGACGACTATGGCGGCGAGGCACCACGTTCTGTCCCGCCCTTCCGGCATCCTCAGCGGTGTGGAGCACGACGAGCTGGACAGCCTGCGCCGCCACCCGGCGTGGCGGCTGCTCAGCGCCGACAGCGCCCCGCTCGTGCTGGACGTACTCGGAGCGGTCTTCGTCGACTCTGGCGGCGGCCCGATGGCCGAGACCGACCTGGTCCAGCGGGTCGACGACCACCTGTTCGCCCTGTCCCGCACCTGCCCAGGGCGCTACCCCCGCCCCGCCCTGGAGTACGTCCGGGACTGGGCCGAGCCGGGCAAGGGCTGGCTGCGAGCCTTCTACCCGCCGGGCAGCGACGGCCGCCACTACGACGTCACGCCCGCCGTGGAGAAGGCGCTGCGGTTCCTCGACGGCCTGCGGGCCCGGTCTTTCGTCGGGACCGAGTCGCGGCTCGACGCCATCGTCACGCTGCTGCGCGACCTTGCCCTGGGCAGCGAGCCGGACACTGAGCGGCGCCTTTCCGAATTGGAGCGGCGCCGGGCCGAGCTCGACCGGGAGATCGAGGCCGTGCGCACCGGCCGCAGCCCGCTGCTGAGCGACACCGCTCAGGCGGAGCGCTTCGATCAGGTGACGCGCCTCGCCGTGGACCTGCTGTCGGACTTCCGTCAGGTGGAGGAGAATTTCCGCACCCTCGACCGGCAGCTGCGCGAGCGGGTGACCCGGTGGGAGGGGCCGAAGGCGGGGCTGCTGGACGAGATCGTCGGATCCAGGGCCGGGATCGCCGAGTCCGACCAGGGTCGCAGCTTCCACGCCTTCTTCGACTTCCTGCTGTCCAGCAGCCGGCAGGAGGAGTTCCGCGAGCTCCTCGCGCAGGTGCACGACCGCGCCGGCGCCCCCTCCGGCGCGCGCACCCGGCGCGTCCATCACGATTGGCTTGCCGCCGGGCAGCGCACTCAGGAGACCGTCCGGTCGCTGTCGGAGCAGCTCCGCCGCTTCGTGGACGACCAGACTTGGCTGGAGAACCGGCGTGTCCTCGATCTCGTCCGCTCGATCGAGCAGCACGCCCTCGCCCTGCGCGACACCGGTCCTATCCCGGTCGCAGCGGACCTCCCCGACACCCATCCGAGCCTCGTGCTGCCCATGGAGCGCCCGCTCTACCGGCCCAGGACGAAGGCCGCGGTCGCGAGCGACGACGTGGTCGAGGCCGACGCGGTACTCGACGCCACGGCTCTGTTCGAGCAGGTCGTCGTCGACCGCGAGCGGCTCGTGGGCGCTGTCGGCAGCAGCCTGGCGGGCGCCGAGCAGGTGCCTCTCGCCGCCGTGGTCGGGCGGCACCCGCTGCGCGAAGGGCTCGCGGAGCTCGTCGCCTACTACACGCTGTCGGCGGCCGCCGACACGACCTTCGACTCCGTGGTCGACGACACCGCTACCGACCGGATCGGCTGGACCGACCGCGACGGCGTCGACCGCGTGGCGACCGTCCCGAGGCTGGTGTTCACACGATGAGCGGACGCCCGAGCCCGCGCGGCGAGCTCGACCTGTCCCTGGTGCTGGTCTCCCTCTACAAGGGCGTCGTGCAGCGCGACACGCACGAGCGCGCCTGGCAGCACCTGCTCCACCTGCAGCCGCAGGTCCGCGACCACGTTGGGGTCGTGGGCCTCCAGCTCGTGGTCGACGAGTCCGAGGGGTACGCCTACCTGCGGCAGCGCCCCGAGGACGACGACGCCACGACGGACGCGCCGCGCCTCGTGGCGCGCCGGCAGCTGTCGTTCCCGGTCAGCTTGCTGCTCGCGCTGCTGCGGCGCCGTCTCGCCCTGCACGACGCCGAGGGCGGCGACGTCCGGCTCGTGCTCACGCGGGAGCAGATGGTCGAGATGGTGCGGGTGTTCGTGCCCGAGAGCAGCAACGACGCCCGGGTCGTGGACCAGGTGGAGACGAGCATCGCAAAGGTGGTGGAGCTGGGCTTCTTGCGACGCCTGCCCGGCGACGACGGCGCCCTCGAGGTCCGTCGCATCCTCAAGTCATTCGTGGATGCCGAGTGGCTGCACGACTTCGACGCGAGGCTCGCGGCCTACCGCGACGTCCTGGCGGGTCAGGAGACCGCATGACGCTCTTCCCCGTGACGGACCTCGAGGTGCGCGACTCCGCTCGCAGCGCACCGGGCTTCCGGCTGCACCGGCTGGAGGTCCTCAACTGGGGGACCTTTGACGGCGCGGTCTGGTCGCTGACGGCCAACGGCCACGACACCCTGCTCACCGGCGACATCGGGTCCGGCAAGTCCACCCTGGTGGACGCCGTGACGACGCTGCTGCTGCCGCCGCACCGGATCGCCTACAACCGGGCGGCCGGGGCGGAGACGCGCGAGCGCGACCTGCGCTCCTACGTCGAGGGCCACTACACGTCCCGCCGCCATGAGGAGACCGGCTTCAGCCGTCCGGTCGGGCTGCGCGGCGGCAGCACGTACTCGGTGCTGCTCGGCTGCTTCGCCAACCCGGGCCTGAGCCGGACCGTAACGCTCGCGCAAGTGTTCTGGCTGCGGGAGGGGCACGGCGGCCAGCCCGAGCGGTACTACGTCGTCTCCGACACGGGGCTCACGATCGCGGGCGACCTGGCGGGCTTCGGCGGCGACCCGGTCGATCTCAAGCGGCGGCTGCGGCGCGAGGGCCACCACGTGAGCGACAGCTACCCCGGCTACGGCACTGAGCTCCGGCGCCGGCTCGGCGTGCCCGGCGAGCAGGCCCTGGAGCTCTTCCACCAGACGGTCTCCATGAAGTCCGTGGGCGACCTCAACGAGTTCGTCCGGCGCCACATGCTCGAGCCGCTGGACACGACGGCCCAAGTCCAGGGGCTCGTCCGCCACTACGAGGACCTGACGCGGGCGCACGAGGCCGTCCTGCTGGCGCGGGCCCAGCTCGACTCGCTCGCCCCGGTGCTCGGCACCGCCGACGACCTCGACGCCGTCACCGCAGGGGTGGAGTCCGACACGCAGCGGCGAGACGCCGTGCCGTTCTGGGCGGCCGACCGGGGCCGTCGCGCGCGCGAGCGCCAGCTCGTCGCATGCCAGGACCGTCTCGGCAGGATCAGCGAGCAGCTGCGGGACGTGGACCACGAGCGCAGGCAGCGCTCGGAGCTGAGCGACCAGCTGCTGGCCGAGCGCGCCGGCCACGGCGGGGACCGCCTCGCGGCCATCGAGCTCGACAAGGACGCCACGGCCCGGCAGCGAGACGAGCGCCGGCGCCGGCACCGTGACGTCGGCGACGACCTCGCCCGCCTCGATCTTCCGGGTTTGGGCGAGGCGGAGGCCTGGCCGCGCCGACTCGGCGAGGTCGAGCAGGCGCGGACCGCCGCCCACGAAGCCAGGGAGAGGCTGCAGGAGGAGCGCACCAAGCTGGAGGTGCGCCGGCAGGAAACCACTCGGGAGTTGGACGAAGTCGACGCCGAATTGACCAGCCTCCGGTCCAGGCAGAGCGCGCTGCCCCGGGAGTCGCTGGAGCAAAGGAGAAGGCTTTGCGAGGGCGCCGGCCTGGCGGTCGAGGAGCTGCCGTTCGTCGGCGAGCTGGTCCGGGTGCGGGAGGGGCGCGAGGAGTGGGAGGGCGCCGCCGAGCGGCTCCTGCGCGGCTTCGCACTGTCGCTGCTGGTCCCCGCACACGCCTACCAGCGGGTCGCGCGCTGGGTCGACGCAACGGACCTGCGGGGACGGCTCGTCTACCTACGGGTGCCCGAGCGGGCCGAATCCAGGCCACTGCCCGAGGCCGACGACGGTCACGGCGCGGTCCGACTGTGGCAGCAGCTCGAGGTGCGTCGCGACGGACCTGGCGGAGGGTCGCTCGGCGAGTGGGTCCAGGGCGAGCTCGCACGCCGCGCGTCGCACGTCTGCGTGGCCGACGCGGCGGAGTTCCGCGCGCACGAGCGTGCCATCACCGCTCGCGGTCAGGTCAAGCATGACCGCACGCGGCACGAGAAGGACGACCGCCGCGGCATCGGCCAGCGCAGCAGTTATGTGCTCGGCTGGTCCAACCGGCGCAAGATGGACGCCCTGCTGGAAGAGCATCAACGGCTGCGCGGCCTCCTCGACGCATGCAAGGAGGAACAGCTCGGCCTCGGCAGGCGGGACCGCGGCCTCCGCGAGCGCGAGGATGCGTGTGCCCGGCTGAGGCCGGTGCGGGTCGACGACATCGACTGGTGGTCGGCCGTCCGGCGCATCGACGAGCTGGAGCGGGAGGCCGAGCGGCTCCGGGCCGCCTCCACCGAGCTCAGGCGGGTCGATGAGGAGCTCGCGGTGTGCCGAGCGGCCCTGGCGGACCTCGACGAGCGCCGCTCCACGCTGGACCGCGAGCACGGCCAGGTGGAGCAGGCGCGAGGCCAGGCCGAGCGTGACATGGACGCCGCCGATCGTGTGCTCCAGCGGTCCGGAGCGGAGGCGGCCCGCGGCGTGTTCGCAGAGCTCGACGAGGCGGCTGCCCGCGCGGGAGCGGATCTGGCCGACGATCGGGATCCTGCCGACCTGTGCAGTGCCATCGAGGACGCAGGAGCGGCGCTGGGCGTGGCCTACGCCGAGGCCCTCGACCGCCGCCTCAAGCGGCAGAGCAGCCTCACCGCGACCCTGGTCCGTCAGATGGGCGACTTCCGCCGCACCTACCCGCAGGCCACGGAGGAGCTCGACGACTCCGCTGCGGCGGTGCCCGGCTACCGCGAGCTGCACGTGCGGCTCCGCGACGACGATCTCCCACGCTTCGAGCAGCAGTTCCGCAGCTACCTCACAACCAACGCGATCCGGGAGATCGCCGGCTTCCACTCCAGGCTGCGCCAGCACGAAGAGCTGCTCCGCGACCGAGTCGGGCTCATCAACGACTCCCTCGCGGGCATCGAGTACAACCCCGGCCGCTACATACGCCTGCTCGTCGAGCGCACCCCGAATACCGAGGTCCGGCAGTTCCTCGAGGATCTCCGGGCCTGCACCGACGGCGCCCTCGACGACGACGGCGGCCAGGAGTACGCCGAGCGAGCCTTCGAGCAGGTGCGGCTCATCGTCGAGCGCTTCCGCGGCCGCGAAGGGCACACCGAGGCCGACCGCGCCTGGACTCAGCGGGTCACCGACGTCCGCAACTGGTGCGTCTTCGCCGCGTCCGAGCGATGGCGCGACGACGACAGCGAGCACGAGCACTACACCGACTCCGGCGGGAAGTCTGGCGGCCAGAAGGAGAAGCTCGCCTACACGATCCTGGCGGCCTCCCTCGCATACCAGTTCGCGATCGAGTGGGGCGCCGCGACGTCTCCTGGGTTTCGGTTCGTCGTCATCGACGAGGCCTTCGGACGCGGCTCGGACGAGTCCACCCGGTATGCCCTGCGGCTGTTCGCCCGGCTGGGGCTCCAGCTGCTGGTGGTCACGCCGCTGCAGAAGATTCACGTGATCGAGCCGCACGTGTCCGTGGTGGGCCTCGTCGACAACATCGAGGGCCGCCAGTCGCGGCTGCGCACCATGACCATCGAGGAGTACCGCAGCGAGCGCGAGGCCCACCGGCAGCGGCAGGGCGTCGTCGCCGGGTGAGCGCCGCGGCCCGCTGGACCACGCGCGCCGACGTCGTCGCCGCCCTGCGGCGCCGGTGGGACCGGGGTGAGTGGTTGCTCGCCGCGGTCGATGAGGCGCCCTTCGCGCCTGTCGCGATCCCCTTGCGGAGGCCCACGGCGACGCAGGTTCGCGACCGCTTTGACGAGTGCCTCGAGTGGGTCGAGGGCTGGCGCGACGAGCGCGCCCGCCCGCTTCGCATCGACAGGTCGCCGGTCGGGGGACGGGTGTCGGGGGTGCAGCATCTCCCGGCCCACGCAACTCTGGACTCGGTCGCCGACCTGGTCAGGCTCCTCGGCCGCGGGCCCGAGGTGCAGGCCTTCCGTGGCGTGCTCGACGCCACTCGCGAGCACGACCCCGAAGTGCTGCCGTGGGTCTGTGCCCGGGGCCGGGCACTGCTCCCGCACGCCGAGGAGTGGCCATCGGTTCTGCGCGCCCTCGCCTGGCTGCGCGATCCCGTCAACGCTGGCCGCTACCTCCGCGAGATCCAGGCGCCGGGTGTGGACACCAAACTGGTGGAGCGGCACCGCCCCGTGCTGGCCGCCCTGCTCGAAGCCACCCTGCCGCGGGAGCGGATCGACCGGTCGGCCCCGAGGGCCGACATCGCGACCCGGTTCGGGTTCGCGCGCCGGCCGGTGCTCGTGCGCTGGCGGTGGCTGTCGCCCCCGCCGCCTGGCTGGTCCTACGGGGACCAGGCCATCCGCGCCGATGAGCTGGCGGCCGCGCCGCCCCCGGCTCGGACCATCGTCGTGGTCGAGAACGAGGTGACGTTCCTCGCTCTCCCCGCGCTGCCGAACACGGCGGCCGTGTGGGGCAAGGGCTACTCGCTGGACGGCCTCCGCGAGCAGCGCTGGCTGGCCGACAGGCGCGTCCTGTACGCAGGCGACCTCGACACCCACGGCTTCGCCATTCTCGACCGGCTCCGCTCGTGGTTCCCCGACGTGGTGTCCGTCGCCATGAACGAGCGGACTCTCTTGGCCCACCGGGACCGATGGGGTCAGGAGCCCAGCCCCTCGCGCGCCGAGCTCACACACCTGAGCCGCGAGGAGGTCGCCCTGTACCGGGACCTGCGCGACGACCGCATGGGACCCGCCGTCAGGCTCGAGCAGGAGCGCATCGACTTCGGTTGGCTATTGGCCGAACTTCGAGCCGCGATAGGCAGGTCGTTGTGACCCTCGCTTTCTCCGCTCCGCGAACCGAACCCGTGCCGAATGGGCACTTTGCCTGCAACGCTTACCGGCGTCGAGTCGCACTGACCGCCATGCCGGTGGGGGTGTGGTGACGTGGCAGCCCGGTGCATCCCGGAACAGCCGTCGTTCGCCTCGGACGCGGAGCGGGTGGTGTGGGAACGCCTGCGCGAGCAGCTGCCGGACGACGCCGTGCTCTTCGCGAACCGTCGCCTCACCGACCGCGACGGCGACTGCGAGGCCGACCTCGTCGTCGCATGGCCCGACGTCGGCCTCGCGCTGGTCGAGGTGAAGGGCGGGCACGTCGCGCTCGACGTCGACGGGCGCTGGCACCAGACCGACCGGCACGACGACCGCTCCGTCGACCCGGTCCTCCAGGCGCAGCGCTGCCGGTACGCACTGCGCGAGTACCTCGACCAGCACCCGCGCTGGTCGGCCGGGCACGTGCGCGCCCAGCACGTCGTCGCGTTCCCGTGGACCCGCGTGCCCGAGGACCGCGTGACGACCGACTGCCCCCGGTGGCGGGTCCTCGACCAGGACGACCTCGCGCACGCGGCCCGGCAGGTGGCCGCCGCCGTCGCGCAGGTCGGTCACGAAAGGGTGCCCGACGCAGGCGACGTCGCGCTGCTCGTCGAGTGTCTCGTGGGGCGTGGCGTGAGCCAGCGGGAGCTTCTGGCTGGCGAGGTCGACGCACACGAGACGCAGGTGGACCTGCTGACCGAGCAGCAGGCGAAGGTCCTCGACTACATCGCTGCGCTGCGACGGGTCGAGGTCCGCGGCGGCGCCGGCAGCGGCAAGACGTGGCTCGCCGTGGAGAAGGCGCGTCGGCTCGCGAAGGACAAGCAGCGCGTCGCACTGCTGTCGTACTCCCGCGGGCTCGCGATGTACCTGCGGGCGCGCTGCGACCAGCTGCCCCAGCGGGAGCGACCTGCCTACGTCGGCACCTTCCACGAGCTGGCGCTCACGTGGGGCGCCGAGCGCGGCCCCGACGACGACCCGCAGTACCCGACGTAGAGCTTCTCAAGTACCCGAAGGCCGCCTGGTCCGGTGTCGTCCGCGGCGAGTGGTTCGAGCTCCCCACGACAGGCGCGGCGCCGCTCGTGCGTCACGACGTCGTGAAGGACGTCGGTCGTCTCGAGCGGTGGGTGTCGGCCGCCGAGGACCGGGACGGCGCCGTCGTCGTCGTGACCAACGACTCGTACCTGTGGCGCATCGCGTCGCACGAGCGCGGCGGCATCGACACCGACTTCCGCATCCACGAAGGTGCGACGCTGAGCGGGCGCAGACAGTGGGGACCCTGCGCCGGCGCGACGACCACGGCGAAGCGCGAGGCGCCGATCGATCTGGTCGGTCAATACGCCGCTCGCTGGCGGCCGTTCTCGACGCTGCCCGGAGATGGCAACACCGAGATGCGGGTGCTCGTGCTGCCGGTCGACGTGCCGCCCGGCTCCGCCCCGCCGCCGGCCGTCGCTGTCGCCGACGAACGGCTCGACCGGGGACACCGTGGTGCCGCAGGGACCCGAGTGACGACCGGGACGATCTGGCAGAAGCTCGAGCGTTGCGTCTCGGTCCTGCCCGAGCCGTTCACGCGTCAGGAGATCGTCTCGTGGTTCCGGCGTCACGAGCCGGACGTCAAGGAGCAGTCGCTGTCGCCGCACATCCAGATGGCCACGGCGGGGAAGGGCACCGGCATCTACGCCGGGCGCACGCCCCTGGTGGAGCGCATCGGCCACGGGCTCTACCGGCGGTACCGAGACTGAGGCACTTGGCCGTTCAGGGTGTGGCTGGAGCATTCACATCGCGTGGCGGGTGCGCCGCGGGTGGCTCGAGGCGTACCGATCCTCTGCATCGGGCTCGCCATCGTCAGCCGGGGGGCTGCTTTTCCGTCGCCCGAGCAGCCGTGGCGACTACATCGGCGGACTACGGGACGGTCACGGCATTCGTGCGGTCCCTGACCGACGCCGTGCTACCGGTTGGGGCGCGAGCCGACCCGCGCCCCAACCGTCACCACGTCAGTAGTCGTACCGGTCCACCGAGGCGATACGGAGGGTCGCGTCATCGGGGAGGTCGTCGAAGAAGCTGGCCGTCACCGTCGTGGACTGACCGGGGGCGAGGTTGTCCGCTGAGGCATAGGTCGTCTCGTACTGCGTCGCGCCGTCCTCGCTTTCCGCGACGACGTCCACGCTGTAGTTATACTCGACGTCGCCGCTGTTGGTGATGGTCACCTCGACCTCCGCGCCGCCGTACTCGCCGGCCTCGAGGTCGCCGAGCGTGACGTCGCCCGAGAGGTCCGCGAGGCCGACGTTCTCGATCGACACCGCCGTCACGGACGGGACGCTGTTCGAGCCGCCGACGAGCGTGTCGTAGTCGAGGACGCCCTCGACGACGCCCTCGACACGAAGCACGTCGCCCTCGGCCAGCTGGCTGCCCGCATCGCCGCTCAGCTGCACGAAGACCGTGTCCTGGAACTCGAACTCCGTCGTCGGCTGGGTGTAGCCCGCGTTCGCGAGGAAGGCATTCGTTCCGGTGTTCGTGTCGAACTGGAACACCTCGGCGAAGAAGACCACGCCGTCGCCGGCCCTGGTCTCCGGCTCGCGCAGCAGAGCGGCCCAGTCCTCCGCCGTCAACTCGCTGAACTCCGTCACCTCGGGGTCGACGGGACCAGCCTCGACGGAAGGCTCGGCAGGAGCGGCACCCTCCTCCACCGCGGCCTCGTCGCTGTCGTCGTTGTCCGCCGCCGCGCCCTCGACACCGGCGTCCTGAGCCGCGGAATCGACGACCACGGTCTCCTCGTCCGCGCTCGACCCGAGCGCGACGATGCCGATGAGCAGCAGCGCGCCTGCGAGGGTGCCGAGCGCGCCGATGACGGCTCCTGCGACAGCGAGACCTCGGCCCTTCGCCTTTCCTGGGCCGGTCCGCCCGAGAGCGATGACGGACAAGACGAGGCCGATCAGCGGAGCCAGGAAGGCGAGCACCAGACCGGCCACGGCCAGTCCGCTCGTCGGCTGCTGAGGCGCAGGCTGCGCGGGCGGTCCGAACTGGTCCTGCACGGTCGGTGGGGTGGTCATGCGGCCTCTCCGTCGTCTCGTCGGTCGCCGCCGCGGTCGGCGGCAGAGGGAACCTATGGGGCGCATCGGCCTCCGATGACCGATTCGTCTGCGCCTTGACCGAATCCACCCCTTCGTCGGAGCGTCGCCTCCACCAAACGTCCGATCCGTGTTCCCTTGACATCAGCTCTGCCGGCGCCGGACGGACCGGGCTACGGATGCGCGTGTCGTGCACCCGAATGGCGGACACCGGCGAGAATTCGGCACCACGGTCTCCGATCATCGCCACCCTCTCGACGGGAGGGATGCCATGAACGCGGGGGCAGGGGCGCAGGAACAGGCCCGACGACACGAGGAGCGCGTCGCCGCGCTCACGGCGCAGCGCGCCGCCATCGACGCGCGCATCGAGGCGGCGAGCAGGCAGCAGCAGGCGTGGCAGGCCGGCGCGGACGGGGAGCAGCGCGTCGGCGCCCTGCTCGACGCCCTCGGCCCGGGGTGGCAGGTGCTGCACGACGTGCATTGGCCCGGTCGGCAGAAGGCGAACCTCGACCACGTCGTCGTCGGACCGACCGGGGTCTGGGTCGTCGACACGAAGAACTGGTCGGGCGCGGTGTCCCTTCGCGACGGCGTCCTGCGCTGCGGCGGCTACCGCAAGGGCCGGGAGGCCGACGCGGTGATGGACGCCGCGGCGGCGCTTGCCGCGACGCTCCCGCCGCACCAGCGCGGCGCCGTCCGCGGGCTCCTGTGCCTCGCCGGCTCTGGCGCCGATCTCGACGTGGCGGCGGTCGGCGGCGGCACGCTCGTCGTCGGGGCCGCGAGTCTCGTGGAGCTCGTGACGAGCGGCCCACCCGTCCTCGGCCCGCAGCAGCTCGACGAGGTGGCGGACACGCTCGTCGCCACGACGGCGGTGCCGCCCCGCCGCACCGGAAAGGCGCGTACCGCCGGCACGAGGCGGGTGCAGTCGGGTCTGCGGTCGGCGCTCCTGCAGCTGTTGAAGGTCGCGGTCGTCCTGCTCGGGATGTGGGCCCTCGTCGAGTTCATGCCCTACTGGGCGCCGCTGCTGCAGGACCTCATCGCGACGACCGTCACCGGACCGGCGCTCGAGCGGATCCAGGACGCCGCGACCGTCGCTCCGGCGCCCGCCGGCTGATGGGGTCGCGCGCGGCGCAGGTCGCCGTCTTCATCGACGCGGAGAACCTCGCCGTCGGGGCCCACGCAGCGCTGCCCGGCCGGGAGAACCCCGTGCCGTACGAGGCGCTCGAGCTCCTGTGCCGCGACTACGGCGACGCCGTCATCCGCCGCGCCTACGCCGACTGGTCGCGTCCGCAGTCCGGCCGCTACCAGGAGGACCTCGCCCTCAACGGGGTCGACCTCGTGCAGGTCGCCCGCTTCGGGACGCAGCAGAAGAACGCTGCGGACGTCCGCATGGCCGTCGACGCCATGGAGACGCTCATCGCCCACCCCGACGTCGCGACGTTCGTGCTCGTCGCGGGCGACGGGGACTACTCCCCGCTCGTGCAGAAGCTCCGCGAGTTCGGCAAGCGAGTCGTCGGCGTCGGGACCGAGGCGTCGGCGAGCAAGCGGCTGGTGTCGGTCTGCTCGGAGTACAAGTACTGGGCGACGCTCGTCGCCGCCGTGGACCCGACCGCGCGGCCCACGGTCGACTCGGCGTTCCGTCTCGCAGAGGCGCGACCGCTGCTCGTCGCGGCGCTGGAGCGGTCGAGCAGCTCGTCGGGGCTGGCATCGTGGGTCAAGAACTCGATGCTGTCGCTCGACCCGTCCTTCGACGAGCGGAACTACGGCTGCCGCAGCTTCCGGGACTTCCTCGACCGCTTCCCGGCGCACGTCGTGGTGGAGCAGGGGGAGGCCGACGTCCGCGTCACGCTCCGACGGCCGACGCGCACCGGCAGATCGACGGCGACGGCCTGACGACGGCTGTCCAACAGAACCCCGCGCGCCCAGGCACGTGGGCGGTCGCGATCGACGAGGCGCAGCAGGTCAGCGTCACCCCGCCGCGGTGGGTCGACCCGCAACGACGACCCCGACCCGCGTGGCGGCAACGCGCGAGTCGACTGTGGCGCGACACCGCTCCGCCGGACGAGCCGCCGAGATCCTTCGAGGGCGGCGCCGACGACGGGGGTGATACGTGCGACGAGACCGACGTGTTCGGCGTGCGCGAGGTGTTCGACGTGTTCGACGTGCACGACGTGTTCGGCGTGGACGAACGCGGCACTGCGTCCTGTGGGCGTGCGGCTACGGCGACGAGAACCTGACCGCCCGGGCACGCCTCCGACACCACCGGTCGGCGCCGTCCCACGGCGACCCGCCCCGACCCACGCCGACCCACACCGACCCACAGCGGTGGCGCGCACCTCGGGCTGCACAAGATGTCGAGTTGTCACCCTGAGCGCGCCGGGCCTGCCCGGAACTGCCGCACATGGCTGCCTCGGCTGGCGAAGTGCGTTCACCGGGCACGGCGGAGAGTTTGAGCCGCCGAGCCCCGCCGAGAGCGCAAGCGGGCGCCACGAGGACATCGCGGACCCGCTCTCGGCGCTCGAGGTGAACGGTCGACGGGTCCGTGGTGTCGGTGTGGCTGCGCCGCCGCCGAGAGGCCGGCCCGAGCCACCGCCCGGTCGTGGCGCCCGGCGAGGAAATCGCGCACGACCTCGTCGCCCGCCGATTACCGACGCCGCGTGCCGGTCAGCCCGCACCCACCGCCTCGCAGACCGTCGCGACGAACTGCTCCTCGCCGAAGACTACGTCGAGCGGCGCGTCGACCCACCGGGTCGTGACGCCGTCGACGGTCGAGTGACCCGTGAACGTGCCCGGTGCGTCCGGCGGCTCCACGAGCGTGCCGACGACCCGCGCCAGGGGCGGGCCACCGACCAGTGCGATCTCGCCGATGGTCCCCGTCGTGATGACTGTCACCGTGGAGACGTCGCCGGGGACGGCGAACGGCTCGGCGAAGCGCCCGTGGGTCGTGATCGTCGCCTGCGCCGGCCCCTCCGGCGACGTGCTGAGGTGGTCGACGTCGTGGATGCGCACCCGCCGGTCGTAGTTGAGGTAGTCGTGGTCGTAGAAGCGCGTGGACTGACGGGAGGAGTCGGTGCGCGAGTAGACCGTGACGTCGTCGCACGGGAAGTCGAAGACGCCCCAGTCCGTGTGGACGACCCGCTCGCCCGTGCACACGGGCCCGGTCACCTTCAGCTTGCAGTCGAACGGCGCGAAGGACGAGTCGAGGGTGCTGGGAACGAGGAGGCTCTGGTCGACCTCCTTGTGGTCCGACGCGACGGCGGGGGCGCCGGTGGTGCCGACGACGAGTGCGGCTGCGGCCACGGCGGCCACTGCGGCTGCTGTACGGGACGGCGTGGGCATGGGGTCCTCCTCCGGTCTCGGGTCGCGTGGTGCGCCGGCCGTTCCGGCCACCCTCGGTCGACCCGGTATCCAGGACGCCCGGCGGCGGTATCCGTGCGGTATCGAGCCCGTTGACCCGGCCCCGGTCCGGCCGGACACTCGGGCATGACCGTGCGGGTCCTCGGCCCGGTGGAGGTCGGCGGGGTCGCTGCGGAGACTCCGCTCGGGCCGCGTGAGCGACTCGTGCTGACCGCGCTCGCAGTGCGGCGGGGCCACGCCGTCACACCGGAGGAGCTGGCGGTCGCCGTCTGGGGCGACGACCCGCCCGTCTCACCTGGCAGAAGCAGGTGCAGATCTGCGTCGCGCGGCTCCGCAAGGCGCTCGGCCGTCGGGCCGTCGAGACAGTCCGCGGGGGATACCGCGTCGACGCCGGCGTGCTCGACCTCGACGTCGACGACTTCGAGGAGCTCCTCCGCCGCGGTCGGGACCTGGCGGACGCCGGCGAGGCGGACCGTGCGGTCGTGCTCTTCGACCGGGCCCTCGGGGTGTGGCGGGGCGACCCGTTCCCTGGGCTCGACGGCTGGCTGCCGGCCCTCGCCGAGTCCGCGCGCCTCCAGGAGCTGCACCGCAGCACCGAGGAGGCGCTCCTCGACGCCCGGCTCGCCGTCGGCCAGCACCGCGAGGTCGCCGCCGATGCCGAGACCCTCGTCGCGGAGCAGCCGCTCCGGGAACGCCGGTGGGTGCTCCTGGCCCTCGCCCAGTACCGCTGCGGCCGCCAGGCCGACGCCCTCGCGACGCTGCGACGCGCCCGGCGGCTGCTGCGCGACGAGCTGGGCGTCGACGCCGGCGAGGACATCACGGCCCTGGAGACCGCGGTCCTGCGGCAGGACGCCGCGCTGCGGGTGCTCCCGCGGCCGCGACCGGTCGCCGAGCACTGCCCGTACAAGGGGCTCGCCCACCACGACGTCGGTGACGACCTGTTCGGTCGCGACGCCGACGTCGCCGCCTGCCTCGCACGGCTGCGGGAGACACCGGTCCTCGTCGTCACGGGGCCCTCCGGCTGCGGCAAGTCGTCGCTGCTGCGGGCGGGACTGGTGCCGGCGCTGCGGCGGTCGGGGAGCCAGGTCGACGTCCTCGCCCCTGGGACGGACGGTGTGCTCGCCGTGCCCGCGACAGGGCCGGCGACCCGGAAGGGCACGGCGCACGTCCTCGTCGTCGACCAGCTCGAGGAGGCCGTCGGACCGGGTGCGACAGGGGACGGTGTGACGGAGACGCTCGCCCGGCTCGTCGAGCACGTCCGCGGCGGCGGGTCCGTCGTCGTCGCCGTGCGCGTGGACCGCCTCGCCGCACTCACCGGGTACCCGCCGTTCGGTCGTCTCGCCGAGCGCGGCCTCCACCTGCTCACCCCCCTCGACGGCGACGCCCTGCGCGAGGTCATCGTCCGCCCGGCCGCCGAGGTGGGGCTGCGGCTCGAGCCGGGCCTCGTCGAGCTGCTGGTCCGCGACGTCGAGGGCGAGCCGGGCGCCCTGCCGCTGCTGTCGCACGCCCTCGTCGAGACGTGGCGGCTGCGCGACGGACCCGTCCTGACCGTCGCCGCCTACCGCGCGAGCGGCGGGATCCGCGGGGCCGTCGCGCGATCGGCGGACACCCTGTTCGAGGGCCTGACGGCGTCGCAGCGGACAGCGCTGCGGGCCGTGCTCCTCCGACTCGTCGGCCCGTCCCCGGACGGCGACCCCGTTCGCCGCCGGATCCCCCTCGACAGCGTGAACGGTGACGGGGACCGCGAGCACGTGGTCTCGCTGCTCGTCCGCGCACGCTTGCTGACGGTGGAGGACGGCACCGTCGAGATGTCGCACGAGTCGCTCGCACGCGAGTGGCCGAGGCTGCGCACGTGGCTGGAGGAGCACGAGACCGGCAGCCGGACCCTGCGCCACCTCGGCGTCGCGGCGGACGGGTGGGAGTCCCTCGGCCGTCCCGACACCGAGCTGTACCGGGGCGGTCGCCTCGAGACCGTTCTCGAGTACTGCGACTCGGCGCGGCCGGCGTTGAGCGCCGTCGAACGGGACTTCCTCGACGCCTCCCGTGCCCACGCGGAGTCCGAGCGCCGCGTGCTGCAGCGGCGGGCGCTGGAGGAC